>NZ_JAZKUD010000002.1:0-247085 GCF_036625275.1 Accumulibacter sp. | reverse complement strand
ATGTCTTCCATCTTGCGGTACCCTCGCGTTCGTCATGAATATCCCTCAGATGAGGGGCGAGGTAAGAGCTTGACGTCAACACGACAACAGCACCGGGGTTTCCTCCGCGTAGCGGCTTCGTCCAACATGTCGGTCAACCGGACGCGCTACGGCAAGGCACCCTGGCTGCGAGGCGGTTCTGGTCAATCATCTGCCTCGCAGCCAGGGTGCCCCGCCTCCGCGCGCCGGTTACCTCTACGTTAGCCCTCTACAGCGCACGCTCGCCCTCGAAATTGGCACGGTGTAAAGTATCGGCATGGCACCAACCGTTCTTCGTCAAGGGCAATTCCGGCTCTTCTTTTTCTCTCGGGAAGAGCCGCGCATTCATGTCCACGTCGCCCATCCCGACGGCGAAGCGAAGTATTGGCTTACTCCCGAGGTTCGGCTCGCAATCTCGGTGGGACTGAACCAACAACTGCGCGAGGCCCAATCGGTCATTGAAACCCATCTTGGGGAGCTCACAGATGCTTGGCACCGTCATTTCTGCGCCTGAAGTCACTCACGTCTCACCGCATGGTTTCTGGCTGCTGCTCAACGAAGAAGAACTCCTTCTACCGTTTGAGCAGTTCCCTTGGTTTCGGCGCGCCACTATTGACCAACTGTCCCATGTTGAAAATCCGGCCCCTGAACATCTTTACTGGCCGGAACTTGATATCGATCTGTCGGTTCAGTCCATTCGCAACCCAGATGCCTTCCCCTTGGTTTCCAAGGCCGAGGGCTAACCCTACGGTCAGCCGGATCGCCCAACAGCGGCGCGCCGCTGTCGGGTTCCCTCCGCAGCTTCGCTGCTCCGGCGGCCGGTTACCTCCACGTTAGGCCGCACAGAACCAATGTTCCTTACTTCGCTCCGCTGGGTTCAGGCCATCGAGCCCGCCCGGCTCGCACTCTCGGCCCGCCCGCGCGGTGGCGATGAACTTCCGGACGAGATTCTGTCCTGGCGGGCTGCAGGCATTGATAAGGTGGTCTCATTTCTTGAATCCCGCGAGGCGCGCGAACTTGGGCTTGCTCTTGAGCTAGACGCTTGTGCTCAGGCAGGCGTCGCCTTTCTCTCGTTTCCAGTCCCAGATCGAGGTGTCCCAAGCTCTCGGCGCGAAGTACTCGCATTGGCGCGAGGCTTGACCCAGGATCTGCAGTCTGGCGCCGGCATCGCATTGCACTGCCGGGCCGGAATCGGGAGAACTGGCCTCATCGCAGGCTGTGTGCTTCACCTGCTCGGAGTGCCAAGCTCGCGCATCTTTACCACGCTGAGCTTGGCGCGTGGAGTGTCGGTGCCGGACACAGAAGAACAGGTTGCCTGGGTTGCCGAGTTCTGCAGGAGCGCTGTCAGTGCGACCTGATCCCTCGTTCAACCCCCGACCCGCTACGACTGGCGCAGTCCCGGCTTACGCCACCTGCCTCCGCGGTCGGGGTTAACTCGAATATTGGGCCGCACAATGACGATCACCAGCGTTCGTATCTATTTTTACCCCGTCACGAAGGAGCGCGAGCTGGCGTTGTCAGCGGCTCACTGGGGGTTCGCAGAGTGGTTCGAGCGCCGACTAAAGCCCATACGGGAACAGCTTCGTGGAATCGAAGCGAAAGGTGTCAACATTGTGAATCTCATGCTTCGTGAGAATCCAGAGCAGGTCTTGGTTCAAGACAAATGGGAGAAACGGGACAACACGTTTCACTTCGAGCACGTTTGTGATCTTCGTCCACTGGAAACGACTCCAGCGCTGAGCAATGTTGAAAAACTAATGCAGTTCTACGCCGGTGTAGCAAGCCAGGCTCCATGGCCGCAGGTCCGGGCCTTATCTGAGCCACTTTCATGTCCGCTTACCGAAGTTGATCGCATCACCATTTTGCCGTTCCTACAATGGCCACGTGGTGAAATGGTGAGCGAGGCAATGGCGCGCCGCATGCTCAAGAAGAATGCGGCCCAACTTATCCATCCACTGGACGCTGCACGATAAAGCCGCGCAGCCCCGGTGACCTCCACGTTAGCCTTCTTCATCATCCACCCATGGCCGACAAATCTACCCAAATTGTCTACGTCCTCACGAACCCGGCGATGCCAGGCTGCCCAGCAGACTCAGGAGCAACTGACCGCTCACTGCGCGTTGGTCAAGCCAGAGGCCAAGGTGGTCAAGCGTCTGCGGCGGGGGAAGTGATGCGTCGCGAGCAAATGAAAACGATCTTTAATTGCCGCCAATCAAATTAAAGAATGATTTAACTTTTCGGCACGCTACTAACGGTCATGACTTTTCCATGCCCCCCGATCATGAAAGTCATGACCGTTTCCCTCCCTTGCAGGGCGCATTCCGGCTTGCACGCCGGAATCGTTCGATGGGCGCGGAGCAGGCTCCGCGAATTCCCCATCTCGCCCCCCGACCCCTCCCACGGCCCGCGCGGCATCGCGAGCCGGCTGCGGCGGCGCGGAGCAGTGCTCCGCGAAACCCCGCCTTCGTTCCCGCGAGGGGGGAGGGGCGATTCTTGAGTCGCTGACGCGACTTTCACATTAAAGGCAGCTTTCAATGACACGCAGCACCGGAACCTATTCGATTTCCACGATGCTAGGCGAGTCGGTGCGCGCATTCGTGCCCCATGCCTTGCCGCCATCTGATCCAGCCCTGTCACCCGAGGTGTTCACCGATCTCAACCGGCAGGCCGAACTGGCACTTGCGCGTTTGGCGGGCGTGTCAGGGTTGGTTTCGTCGGTGGATTGGTTGCTGTACAGCGCTATCCGCAAAGAAGCCTTGCTCACCTCCCAGATTGAGGGAACGCAGGCCACGCTGACCGACCTGTTCGATGAGGAAGCAGGCTTCAAAGTCAGCAATACCGATGACGTGGAGGAGGTCACCAACTACCCCCGCGCTTTCCGCTGGGCTCAGGAGCACCTACGCGATCCCAAAGGGCTGCCCATCAGCGTGCGGCTTTTGTGTGAAGCACACCGACGCCTGCCTGACGGGACACGCGGTGCAGGCAAACAACCGGGTGAGCTGCGCCGGTCGCAAAACTGGATTGGCGGCACACGGCCCGGGAATGCGGTTTTCGTACCCCCACCGCCGGAGCACGTTCCCACACTACTGGCCTATATGGAGCGGTTCATTCACGATACGGCTGGAAATTTGCCACCCATGGTCAAGGTGGCGCTGATCCACGCGCAGTTTGAAACCATCCACCCCTTTCTCGACGGCAACGGGCGCATGGGCCGACTGCTGATCACGGCCCTGTTTGGGCATTGGGCTCTGCTGTCCGAGCCCTTGCTGTATCTCAGTGGCTATCTGAAGCAGCACCAGGCTGAGTATTACCGTCGCCTGTCGGCCATCCGCACGGAGGGTGATTGGGAGTCTTGGGTAACATTCTTTCTCGAAGGCGTAGCGACTGCTGCTGTCGATGCGGAGAAAAACATCATTGAAGTCGCCAGCCTTGTGGCCACAGACCGCAGACGCTTATTGCAATCTGCCAAAGCAGGTCCGGCGAGCTACCGACTTTTCGAGATGCTGCCGATGATGCCGCGCTTCACCATCGAACGCGTGCACCAGCAACTGGGCACCAGTTTCCCTACAGCAACGGCAGCGGTAAAAGTCTTGGAAGATATGGGCATCGTGACCGAGATGACCGGGCAGAAAAAGAACCGCAGTGACAGCTACCATGCCTACGTTGAACTGCTCTCCCGGTAACAAACACCCGCAAGCCCGCAGGAGTGCTCTCTAAGCGCCATGCCAACCAGTCCAAAGCCTGGAGTACTCCTGTACGTCAAAAATCTGGAGCAAGTCGCCAGATTCTATGAGCGTTTGCTGACGTTGGCAGTTTCACGGACGGAAGAGGACCACATCGTCCTTGAGTCAGAAGCCTGCCAACTCATCCTGCACCGCCTCCCGCCATACATTGCGGAGTCGATCGTCATCCAAAGCCCCCCTGAAGTACGGGAAGGAACTCCAGTCAAGTGGCTTCTCCCGGTTCCCAGCATCGCAGACGCCAGGCTGCTTGCGTCTTCACTGGGTGGGCAAGTCTGGCCTATCGAGCGGGAATGGGAATTCATGGACATGCGCGTATGCGACGGCATTGACCCCGAAGGCAATGTCTTTCAGCTTCGGCAGAAGGTGCCCGAATACTTGCGCGCATCGCCAAGCACACGGGCATCATTGCAGACGATTGGTGATGTTTCCGGTGACGCCGAACACTGTGCTCCAGGGGACGCGCCGCAAGTGGAGCGTCCCTGAGCTTCGACGTTAGGCGTCACGAAAGGAGTGTTGTATGCAAATCGAACTTTGGATTGCCTTCGTGGCGGCATCCGCCGTTCTGCTTGCCATCCCAGGGCCAACCATCCTTACCGTCATCAGTTACTCCGCTTCCTACGGTCGCAAGGCTAACGTACCTCTGGTGCTCGGCGTAGCGCTCGGTGATTCCACCGCACTGGCGCTGTCGCTGATTGGTCTTGGGGCGCTTCTTGCGACGTCGTCTTTCTGGTTCACCGTCGTGAAGCTGGCTGGCGGGCTTTACCTTCTCTACCTAGGCATCAAGCTGCTGCGAGCCGGTGTAACGCCGGCGACCATAGTTGCCCCGGAGCAACCCCGATCTTTTTGGAAGCTCTTTGCCAACGCTTACTTGGTCACGGCTCTCAACCCTAAGGGCATCGTCTTCTTCGTGGCTTTCTTGCCGCAATTCCTCAACCCGGCCGCTGACGCCACGCCCCAACTTTGGTTGCTCGGCACAACCTTCGTAGTCATGGCGGCCACAAATGCGACTCTGTATGCCGTGTTTGCGGCCGCGGCGAGCGCACTTATCCGGTCAACTCGGGCGCAGCGAGTCTTCAACTTTGCCGGTGGCGGGCTCATCTGCACCGCAGGTGTGTGGGCTCTGTTGGCCCAGCGCCAAACGCAGTGACGCGAACCCTTCGGTCAGGCGGGACGCTCTGCCAGCAAGCCGCATCCGCGCCCCTTACCCCCAACGTTGGGCGTCTTGAGTCAGTAGCGAAACCGGAGTTGAACAATTTCTAGCGCATCATTTACAACACGATAAGCCGGTGTTTCTTCGGCGCGATTTGCGGCAGCGGACCGATTACTTCGCTAACGGTCATGACTTTTCCAGGCACCCCCAATCATGAAAGTCATGACCGTTTCCCTCTCCCCCAACCCTCCCTCGCGAGGGGGAGGGGAGGCTCGTGAGTCGCATACGCGACTTTCACATTAACCCTGCGCTCCAGACGACCGGTCGCATAAAACTGCGGCCGTCGCCCGAGCTTCCACATGCGGCCCCATGATGATCGGTTCACATGCCATTGACAGCCCTATTATCTGTAGCTACAGTAAAACATGCGCATCGAGTTCGATCTGGCCAAGGACGCAGCAAACCAAACATGGTTTGTCGCTGGGCATGACGGAAGAATTCGACTGGGAAGCCGCGCAGGTGTGGGTTGATGGTCGGTTTGAGTACAACGAAATACGGATGATCGCGCTCGCTCCGAAAACCGAAATCCTGTACTACGTGGCGTTTGTAGATCGTGGCGAAGTGCGAATGATCATCAGCCTTCGCCGTGCCAATCGACGCGAGGTGAAACACTATGTCGAGAATTTCTAAGCGCCCTACCATCCGTATGCCTACCGTGGAAGAGGACAGGGCCATTACCGCAGCGGCAAAAACTGACCCCGATGCACAGCTGCTCACGCCAAAGCAATTGAGCGCCATGGTTCCGCTGAAAGCTCTGCGCGGTCGGCCGAAATCCGAGAATAAGAAGTTACTGGTCTCTGTGCGCTACAGCCCGGAGGTTGTTGCGTACTTCAAGTCAACCGGGGAAGGTTGGCAATCGCTCATGGATAGTGTGCTTCGTCAGTACGTAGCACGCCATTCGCGTAGTGCGTAGTGCGTAAGCATGGGGCCGAACCCGGCGGTCAACCGGACGCTGCGCCAGGCATGGTGCGTTACTCCATAGGTGGAAGTCCTATGGCCAGAGCTTGACCAGGGTCTTGCAGGCCGCCTCGGTGACGCCCGATCCGATCGGCAGGCCCGCGGCGACGAAGCCGGGGTAGTCCATTGGGTGGCGATGGTTGGTAAAGCAGGTGCAAGCGCCGAGGGCGTCGTCGCGGAGCGTCGGCGAAAGAGTGTGGCGATAACTGGACCGAGGAGGGACTGTTGTGAATTACTACGGGCAATGCTTATGCGGCGCAATCCGCTATCAGCTGGCAGGCGAACCCAAGGTGGTCGCCTTGTGTCATTGCAGCGACTGCCGAAGAAGTGCGGGGGCGCCTATGGTGGCTTGGGCGATGTTTCCTGAGTCAGCCCTGACGGTAACGGAAGGGCAGCCAAAGACGATCAATTCGTCAGGTACCGCCATGCGCAGCTTCTGCGCCGAGTGTGGGAGCGGCCTTTTTTATCGCAATGCCGCAATTCTTCCGGGGCTAGTCGACATTCAGACATCAACGCTCGATGACCCCGACGCTCTTCCGCCCACATTGCAAATCCAAGTAGCCGAACGGCTCGGCTGGATGACGCATGTTCATGAGCTTCCCGAATTCGAGCGGTATCCGGCGTAAATGGATGTTTCCGCCCAACATGTCGGTCAACCGGACGCGCTACGGCATGGCACCCTGGCCGCGCGGCGCTCTCCGAGAAGGCGACTGGCCAGAGTTTCAGCCAGGCGAACAGATCTTCTTCCACGAGCCGAAACTACCTCCCAACACTTTCATTCACACCCAGGGCAGGGACTGGCAGTGTCCTGATCAGTCAGCCTCTTGACCCATGGCGTGCCAGGACTGACGACAGTTTTGTAACGAAACCGACATCCCGATTGCCGCAGGAGCCGATCAAGCCTTGGCGACTGGCTGGCGAGGCAGGCGCGCTTCTTGCGTGGACACGGGGAACCCACCCGGAGTATGCACCATGTCGACAATCACCCCCACCAACCTTCTCGATGACTGGCAATCCGGCCTTGCCGACGGCCGCATCGTTCCCTATCTCGGACCCGGCGTGCTGGCCGATGTGACCTCGCTGGCCGACGGTCGGGAGATTCCCGCGACCAGCGAGCAACTGATCCTGGCGATGAATGGCGGACGGCCGATGGCGCCGAAGCTGATGTACGAGTTCCCCAGGGCGGCGATGAACGTCGAACTCAAGCGCGGCAGGAACGCCGTCACGCGCTTCCTCGACAGCACTTACGGCGGCACGCGCTGGACGCGTGCGGCACTGCACGCGTGGCTGGCGACGCTGCGGCCACCCTACGTCATCGACATCAACCGCGATACGCAGTTGCTCGATTCCTATGCCGGGACGCCACACCTGCTGATCCTCGGTTGCGCACGCCTCGGCGGCACCGACTATCGCTTCAAGCTGTATGTCTCGGACGGTGGCCGTTACCGCGTCATCTCGCCTGCGGAGGCCGATACGGCGCTGCCGGTGCTCTTCAAGCCGATGGGCGCGCCGCTGCCGGAGCCGAGCTACATCGCCTCCGACGCCGACTATGTGGATTACATCACCGAGCTGATGGGCGGTTTCGCCGTGCCGTCGTTCGTCAAGGCGCGTCGCCGTGGCCGGCGCTATCTCCTGCTCGGCATGCGCCTCGATCGTGACACCGAGCGCATGGTCCTCGCCGACCTGATCCATGATGCCGCTGTCGAGCCGGCTGGCTGGGCGTTGATCGCCGAGCCGAACGCCAAGGAGCGGCGTTTCTGCCAGCGCATCGGCATCGAGATCGTCGAAGCCGATGCGCTGGCGCTGCTGGCCGAGGTCGTGCCGGGCTGATTGGTCCGACAACCGATCAGGCGGCAAGCGGCAGCGGTCGGCGACATCGGCGTCGAGAGCCTTGAGCCAGCGTTTCGGAATGGCCTGCGGCCCGTACAGCGCACCGGCGAGCATGCCGGAGATGCCGGTGAAGTCGGGGGCTCGTTGCCACATGGGAAGGTCCTGTCGGAGTCCGCCGGAGTCGCAAGTCTCGGGCAAAGGTTCGAATTCTACCCTTCGCCGCCACTGCGCCCACCGCCCAGGCGCGCGCACTCGCCGGTTCTCGCACGGAGGATCCGCGGAACCGGCAGTAGCCAGCGACGTGCTCTCCGCCAGGCGGACATTCCCCCGGCGATTCGCCAGTACACGACAACCCGCCGACGCCACGGTCATTGCCCAGGTGCCGATGTTGGTACTATGATCTGCCTAGTCAAAGGGCGCCGCCGAGCCCCAAAGGAGAAACTCCATGAAGCACATTCATTACGCCTCCCGTCTTCCCAATGGGCCGACACTGCGTGCGCGGGCCGAACGGTGCGGTGCCGATGGGGTATCGAAATTCCTCCTCTCCGGCCAAAGCGACGAGATCGAGTTCGCCGATGAATCCAGGGAGGACACAGAACCCCTGGAACTCACCGCAGAGCGTTGGTTCATCCTCATCGTCGACGACGACCCCGGCGTCCACGAGGCAACCTTGCTCGCACTCGGAGGAGAGCGCATCCACGGCCGTCCTCTCGCACTGATCCACGCCCACTCGGCACGCGAGGCACGCGAAGTGCTCGTGGCACGCCCGGATATCGACCTGGTCCTGCTTGATGTCGTGATGGAAACGGCCGATGCGGGCTTGGTGCTGGCGCGCGCGATCCGGCAGGAACTCGAGCTGCAGCAGGTGAAGATCGTCATCCGCACCGGCCATCCGGGACTCTTCAGCGAACAGGCGGTGCGCAACATCCCCGAAGTCGATGGCTATCTGACGAAGTCCGGCGTGCCGCGGTCGTTGCTGATCGACACCATCACCGAGTTGCTTTCCCCTCGACCGGCGCACTGACGACGTCAACGCGGCGGGAGTCGACAAAATGGCACCGGCCGGCCGCGCTTTCGGAAAGTCCGGCCGGTGCATGAACCCGGCGTCGCCGTATTGCGGCCGTAGGCCATGTCGGCGAAGCATCGCGCGGGACGTCTGGAGGTGCGTTGGGCGTCATGAAGAAGGCCATCGAAGACACGACATCTGACGGGGACGCAGCCGCGGAAAGCGGCCCGAGCGCCGCAGGACGGCTCGCCCGATTACGGGAGACCGGTCGCCGCGCGCTGAATCGCATCCGCCTCCTCGGCCTGGCGGCACTGCTGGCGACTTTCATCGCCGGAACCGACGATGTCAGTGCAGCCTCTGATCGCCAGGCCGTTCTGGTGCTGAATTCCTACCATGGGGGGTTCGCGTGGACCAACGCCCAGGTCGATGGAATCATGGCGGTGCTCAAGGAGAGTCGCCTGCATCCCGAGATCTTCCTGGAACACATGGACGTCCTGCGACTGCCCGCGCCCTACGACGACCGTGGCTTCGCCGACTACCTCGGGCGCCGCTACCACTCGCAGCGCTTTGACCTGGTGATCGCCACGGACGACGCAGCCCTTTCCTTTGCCGTCAGGCATCACGCTTCGCTGTTCGCTGGCACGCCGGTCGTCTTCAGCGACGCAACCGCCTTCGACGCGAACAGGATCGCTCCCGGGATCCCGATCACCGGCGTGATCGAGCGGCTGGACATTCCCTCGACCGTACAGGCAGCGCAGCGCATGCGTCCGAGGGCCGCCAAAGTGATGGTGTATGCGAACCGTGCCGATTCCGGATCGGGCTTCGACCACGCCCGCGACGCCCTCAGCGCCTTGAAGACGAACATCCCGATCCGGATCAGCCACGACCTCAAACTCGAAGAGATCATCGCCAGCGCCGCTGCGCTGTCGCCGGAAGACATCGTCTTCGTGCTGGCCTCGGCTCATGACGCGGCGGGCAAGTGGTACAGCCCGGCGGAAGTCATCGAGCGGGTCGGCGCCGCATCGCCGGCACCGCTGTTCGACATCACGAGCCATCGCGTCCAGAGCGGCCTGACCCTCGGCGGCAAGGTCGAGGATGGCACCGAGGTCGGTCGGTCCGCCGGGCAGATGGCAGTCCGCATCCTCAACGGCGAGGACGCACGGCGCATTCCGGTTCAGGAGGCGCCGGTCACCCATATCTACCACTACGGCCGAATGCAGCACCACGGCATCAGCGAGTCCGATCTTCCCTCAGGAAGCCTCGTGGTCGGCAAGCCGCCCACGCTTTACGACCAGTATCGAAGCACCGTCTGGGCGACGGTGGCCGTGGTGCTCACCCTGACCCTCGCCGTGCTCGTGCTGGTCAACAACATCCGGCTTCGCAGGCGCGCGGAAATGTCTTTGCGCGGCTCCAACACGCTGCTCAACGCGATCAGCCGCACGCAGGCCCTGTACATCGCCGGTGCAGATACCCAAGACGTCTTCGAGCACATGCTGACTGCACTGCTGGAAATGACCGGCAGCGAATACGGTTTCATCGGCGAAGTGCTCCACGACCAGGACGGCATGCCCTACCTGCGTACGCAGGCAATCACCAACATCGCCTGGAACGACGAAACACGAGCGTTTTATGCGGCGCACGCGCCGCAGGGGATGGAGTTCCGCAACCTGACCACCCTCTTCGGCGCCGTGATGACCACGGCACAGCCGGTGATTGCCAACGATCCGTCCGGGGATTCGCGTGGCCACGGCGTTCCGCCGGGGCATCCTTCGCTGAACGCGTTCATGGGATTGCCCTTCTTCCGCGGCGACGAGCTGGTCGGAATGGTCGGCGTCGCCAACCGCAAGGGCGGCTACGGCGAGGACATCGTTGCGCTGCTCGAACCTTTCCTGAACAACTGCGCGAGTCTCACCGAGGCCGTGCGCGAGAACCGCAAGCGCCGGGACGCCGAAACGTCCCTGCGGAGCAACGAGGAGCGGCTGCGCCTCGCCCTGGTTGCGGGAAACCTCGGCTTCTACGACCTGGATCTCGGCACCGGCAAGGCGGTGGTCAGCGCCGAGTATGCCAGCATGCTGGGCTACACCCCCGACGAGCTCAAGCTCACCGCGGTGACCTGGCTCGAGCGCGTGCACCCGGACGACCGGGAGCATGCCGGACAGACCTTGCGCGAGTGCGTCGACGGCACGCGTACCGAGTACCGGCTGGAATACAGGCTGCAGAACAAGTCGGGCGAATGGGTTTGGATCCAGTCGGTCGGCAAGGTGGTGGCCCGCGACGAGCAGGGGCGGCCGCAGAGGCTGCTGGGTACGCACGCCGACATCACCGCCCGCAAGCAGTCGGAAGAGATGCTGGAGCTGACGATGCTCTCGGTGGAACACGCGTCGGACGCGATCTTCTGGCTGAACCGGGACGGCGGCTTCGCCCATGCCAACGAACAGGCGTGCCGCTCGCTCGGCTACACCCGCGAAGAGCTGTTGCGTCTGCACCTTTGGGACGTCGCGCCGGAGGTCACCGAAGCGAACTGGCAGGCGTCGACACCCGGTGCCCAAATCACCGGGACGCCATCTACCGGGGCGCTGCACAGTGAAACGCATTACCGGCGCAAGGACGGCAGTACCTTTCCGGTCGACGTATCGGCAAGGTCGATCACCTTCGCCGGGCGCGTCTACGGCTTCGCTTTCGTGCGCGACGTTTCCGAGCGCCGGCGCGCGGAAGAAGCGGTGCGCCAGAGCGAGGAACGGCTGCGCCAGGCGATCCGGGTTTCCGGAATTGGCATCTTCGATCGCGATCACCGCGCGGACACGATCTACTGGTCGCCGGAGCTGCGCGAAATGTTCGGCTGGGGAGCCGATCAGCCGAAGACCATCGATGCGTTCATCGAGATCATCCATCCGGACGACCGCGCGCAGGTCCTGGCCGCGATCGGCCGCACGCATGACCCGGCCGGTGACGGCCAGTACGAGGCGGAATACCGCATCGCGCCCCGCGCCGGGGTTGTCCGCTGGGTGTTCGCGATGGGGCAAACGACTTTCGATGGCGAGGGCGAATCGCGTCGACCATTGCGCACGGTCGGGGCGACCCTCGATTTCACCGCCCGCAAGCTTGCCGAAGAGGCGCTTCGGCAGGCAAACGAGGAACTCGACGAGCGCGTCAGGCTTCGTACCGAGGAACTGGCCGCCTCCAACGTGCAGTTGCGGGAGACCCTGCAAACCTTGCGTCGCGCCCAGGAAGAACTGATCCGCAGCGAGAAGCTCGCCTCGCTGGGTTCTTTGGTGGCCGGCGTGGCGCACGAGCTGGGCACGCCGCTCGGCAACAGCCTGATGGTGGCCACCACCCTGACCGACAAAACGCGCGAATTCTCGGCGCTGGCGGACGGGAAGAGCCTGTCGCGCGCGGCGCTGCGGGACTACCTTGCCGTGACGACGCAGGCCACCCAGCTACTGGCGCGCAGCCTGCTGCAGGCGAACGACCTGCTCACCCACTTCAAGCAGGTCGCCGTCGACCAGACCAGCGCACACCGCCGGCAGTTCGACCTGGCGGCGACGGTCGACGAGATCGTGGCTACGCTGCAACCGCTGTACAAGAAGACCCCGCATCGCATCCGGACCAATATTCCGGCGGGCATCGCCATGGACAGCTTCCCCGGCCCCTTGGGCCAGGTCATCACCAACCTGGCGAACAATGCGCTCGTGCATGGCTTCGAACATGCCGAAGCCGGCGTGCTCGAGATCGTGGTGAGCGAGCCAACGAACGGGCGCCTTACCCTGAGTTTCCGCGACAACGGCTGCGGGATCCCGGCCGAGCTCCTGCCACGCATCTTCGATCCGTTCTACACGACCCGTCTGGGCCAGGGCGGCAGCGGCCTCGGTCTGCACATCGTCTACAGCATCGTCACGCGGGTGCTTGGCGGGCGCATCGAGGCGCACAGCGTTCCCGGCAAGGGAAGCACCTTCGCACTCGAGCTGCCGCTGCAAGCTCCCGACGCGCAGCCCACAGCCGCCGCCTGGGGCGCCGTGGCACCAGCGAAGTAGCCTTTCCCTCGGCGCCGCGTGCGGGCTCGATCCCTGCGCGGAGTCCCGGCGGCGACGTCGAGCCGAACGACAAGGAACGACGTTCCTGCAAGCGCGTCGGCATCGAGAGCTTCGAGACCGACGCGCTGGCGCTGCTCGCCGAAGCCGTACCGGGCTGAGTTGCCCGGCGACCTGTCAAGCGACCTGGCAAGCGGCGAGCGGCAGCAGGGCGCGCGCCTGCGCGCGACAGCGGTCAGCGATATCGGCGTCGAGGGCCTTGAGCCAGCGTTTCGGAATGGCCTGCGGCCCGTACAGCGCACCGGCGAGCATGCCGGCGATGGCGCCGGTGGTATCGGCGTCGCCGCCGCGATTGACGACGTCGACCAGGCAGTCCTCGAAACCGCCGCCGTCGACCAGCCCCTGCAGGACGGCCTGCAGGGTCTCGACCACCCAGCCGCTGGGGTTCTCGCGGCGCGGACGATCGCGGAACGACAGCGCGGGATGTGCCGCCAGCAATGACCCCAGGTGATGGCTGAGCGTCTCCGCCAGCGAACAACCGCGCAGCAGATCCTGCACGGCCAGGGTCAGGAACTGACAGACCGCGTCGGAAACGACGTTGTGGTGGGTGACGTGCGCCTGCGCCTGCACGGCTGCGCAGACGGCGGCTGGCGACTGGCCGAAGGTGGCCAGGGCCACCGGCAGCACGCGCATCGCGGCGCCGTTGCCGGCGTCGTGCTCGGAAGCCGGCGCGGCGGGTACGCCAGTCCGCCGGAAGATGAGCAGGTTGCGGCGGACGGTATTGCCGATATCGACCGGCTTGTGCCGCATCCAGGCATCGAAGGCCTCGGCACAGGCGAGCGGGTCGACGCGGCCGCCGCTGGCCAGGATCGCATCGCCGAGAGCCAGCGACATGCTCGTGTCGTCGGTCACCTGGCCGGGCCTGAGTTTGAGCCAGCCGCCACCGACGATCCCGCGATGGACGCCAAAGTGATGGACAATCTCGCGCGGCGTCATGAACTCGACCGTGGCGCCCAGCGCGTCGCCGAGCGCCAGTCCGAGATAGGCGGCCTCCGCCCGCGCCGTGATCGTGCTGGAGACGGTGGCCGGGGACGGCGTCACCGGCTCGGGTACTCGACCAGGATGTCCTCGTCGCGGACGATGTACTGGCAGGCGAGGCGCCATTCGGTCGGCGGCAGATCGTCGACGTACATCTGCTCGATCTGCGCCTGCTTGATCTTGCCCATCTCCTTGAGCACCGCGACCTCGCGGACGTTGAGCGGACCGCCCATGTGGCCGTACTTGTTGTGACTGCTCTTGTCGACGCTGCTGACCTTGACCAGACAGGTGCCGCACTCGCCGTCACCGCACGAAAAGTCGATCGGCACATGGTTCTCCTTGGCGAGCTTGAGGATTGTCTGGGTGTGGCTGCCGGCGACGGCGTAAATGGTCTTGTCCTTGTGCATCGGACTGGAAAAGGTGATGTTGGGCATGGCAGGCTCCTGGTGAATGGACGGGGTGGGGTGAAAACTCAAGCGGGCTGGACGACGATGCTGCCGCCCAGCACCTGCGCCTGGCAGGCCAGACGGTGTCGGCGCGGCGCGAGGTTGTCCTTCAGCACCTGGTGCTCGAGTACCGACGGCGCGGCCAGGTGTTCATGGCCGGAGACGATCCTCGTCAGGCAGGTACAGCATTCGCCTTCGCGGCAGCCGTAGGTGATGCCCGCGCCGACCTTCTCCGAGACCTCGATCAGGCGGGTGCCTGCCGGCACGGTGACGGTGACGCCGATATCCTGAAAGGTGATGCTGGCCTTGGGCATGGGGTTTTCTCCGGTAAGTAAGGGGGAATCAGGCGAGTTGGGCGAGGTCGATGGTGCGTGGCGTCGCGCGACCAAGGAGGTGCAGAGCAAGCTCGCGGCCGAGATCATGGCAGGCGGCAAAGTCGTCGCCGGTTGGTGTCAGGCGGGCCCTGACGCCGGGCAAGGGAACGCGCAGCTTGAGGCGGCGCAGGCGGTCCTCGATCATCGGCACCGCCTCGCCGCTCCAGCCGTAGGAACCGAAAGCGGCAGCGAACTTGCCCTTGACGTCCACCATGGTCAGCGACGAGAGGAGATCCCACACCGGCTTGACCGCGTCGCCGTTGATCGTCGGGCTGCCGAAGAGCAAGGCGTCGGCTTCCTCGATCAGGTCGACGAAAGGCTGCGCGTCGCCGCCTTCGAGATCGTAAAGCGAGACGCGCACCTCGCCGGTCGCGCTCGACGCCGATTCGGCGCCGGCCGCCACGGCTTCGGCCATCCGGCGCGTGGCACCGTAGGCCGAGATGTAGAAGACCAGCAGGGTCTTGGTCGCGGCGCCGTGCAGGGTGGGAGCGGCCAGGGCACGATAGCGGGCCACATAGTCACGTGGATCGCGACGCAGGATCGGGCCGTGCGCGGGGGCGATGATCCGCAGCGGCAGCGGTTCGATCAGGTCGAGCGCCGTGCGCACGTAAGTGCGGAAGGGGCGCATGATGTGCGCGTAGTAGTAGTCGAAGGAAAAGCGGAAGTCGCCGACCGCATCGTTGAACAGGCGGCTGTCGCAGTAGTGGCAGCCCAGGAAATCGGCCGAGAACAGGACCCCTTCGGCCGGCAGCCAGGTGCATTGGGTGTCGGGCCAGTGCAGATACGGTGTGTTGAGGAATTCGAGTTGCCGATCACCGAGGTCGGCATGATCGCCGGTGCCCACGAATGCGATCCGCCCTGCCAGTTCGGCTGGATCGAGCAGTCCCTTCAACATCAGACGGGCCTGCGGCGAGACCAGCAGCGTCGCGCCGGGCGCCCGCCGCAGCAGTTCCGGCAAGGCGCCGGAATGATCGGGTTCAAGGTGATTGAGAACGATGGCGGTGATTTCGTCGTAGTCGGCAACCGACTCCAGACGGCGAAAGAAGGTCTCGGAGAAATTGAGCTTGACGGTGTCGATGATGGCCACACCGTCGCTGCCGCGCACCGCATAGGCGTTGTAGCTGGTGCCGTTGGCAGTGCGCAGGATGATGTCGAAGCTGCGCAGATCGGCATCGAAGGCGCCGATCCAGTGCACCCCGGCGGCGACGGGCACCGCTCGCTCAAGGTCGGCAGCGGGACGCATCGGCCGGCGCTTCGTCGAAGCGGCAGGGATAGGCGGCGCCCCCCGCCGTCTGCACATAAAAGGTACGTACCTCGCCGCGATTGCGCCGGCAGGCTTCGAGATCGCCGGCCGGCAGCTCGCGCAGGCCGATCCAGGCGTCGATGGCTGCGACGTCGAAACCCACCCGCCGTTCTTCGCCGACCTGCAGCAGCGGCCGCCGGATCAGCAAGGGGTTATGCCGCAACAGCGCCAGTGCGCTCCGTTCATCGAGTTGCTGGGGCACGATGGTCCCCGCCTTGATCGCCGGCGCTGCCGGGTTGAACCACTCGGCGACCGGCAGGTCGCCGAGGAATTCCAGCAGACGCACATTGCTCCAGAACTGCCCGCGCAGGTCGCGGACCACCAGTTGGTGCCCGGAGGCGACCAGCAGGGCCTTCTGGCGGGCGTTGCCCGCACAGCCGGCCTTCTCGTAGAAAATGACCTCGGCCATGCTCAGCGCCCCGCAATCTCGGCCTGCGCCGCCGCCCAGCGCGCCGGCGGAATGCCAGTCAGCGAACCCGGAGGGTTCAGTGCTTCACCGAGTTCGTTGATGATCGCGCCTTCGATCGGGCAGATGCTGGCGCATTGCGGCTCGGCGAAATCGCCGCTGCATTCCGTACATTGGTCGGCGTCGATCAGAAAATGCGGGGTCGCCGCCTCGATGGCCCGCTGCGGGCAGAGCGGTTCACAAGCCCAGCAATTGACGCAGCTTTCGATGATTTCGAGGGCCATGCCCGCCTCCTTACGCGCGCTTTGCCACGATCTGCCCGACCGCCAGCTTGCCGGCGGCCAGCATTTCGTTCCACACTGCCATGACCGCTTCCTCGATCGGTCGCATGGCGTACTCGCCGTTCGGCTGAATCCCTGCCGCTTCAAGTTGCCCCCAGGGTTCATAGCCGATGCGCGAGCAGAGGACGACTTCGCAGTCGGTGAGTGCGCGGATCGTCGCTGCCAGCACGGCCTCGGCATCGCCACAGGTCTCGTCACCCGCGCAATACGAGTCCGCCCGGCGGTGACCGATCAGACGGGCGCCGCTTGCCGAGGCTTCGTATACCAGGAACTCCCTGGCGTGACCGAAGTGCACGGCGACCAAGCCATTCTTCGCCGCCACTGCCATCAGAACAGGCCGGCCGACTGGCGGCGCCGACTTCACGACGTGCGGCTGGATTCTGATCACCTGCGGCGTTGCCGCAGCCGTAGCCGCGCGGGCTCTGGCGCGCTTCTCCGCCAGCTCGGCGGCGATCTGCGCGCGCAACTCGGCACGCACGACCATCGCCGTCTCGTAATCGATTTCCATGCTCTCGATCTTGTCGAGCGTGAACTCGGCGCCGCGATCCTCGCCGAGCAGACCGACCGCATCGGCGCGGCACTGGCGACAGTGGCGCATCATGTTCATGTCGCCGGCGCAGGTGTCCTGCAGGGCCTTGAGTTCGGCCGGCCGCGGGCTGCGCTGGCCCATCACGCCGTAGAAGGTGCCGTGCCCGGCCTCGGCGATCAAGGGCATGACGTTGTGCAGGAAGGCGCCCCTGGCCCTGACGATCCTCGACACCTCGGGCAGATGGGCATCGTTGACACCGGGAATCAGCACCGAGTTCACCTTCACCAGGATGCCGCGCGCGGTGAGCATCTCCAGGCCCTTCTGCTGCTGCGCGATGAGGATCGCCGCCGCCTCGTGGCCGAAGACGCGCCGGTTCTTCCAGAATATCCACGGATAGATCCTGGCGCCGACCGCGGGGTCTACACAGTTGATGGTGATGGTGACGTGGTCGATGTTGTAGCGGGCCAGCTCCTCGACGTAGTCGGGCAAGACGAGGCCGTTGGTCGATACGCAGAGCTTGATGTCCGGTGCCTTCAACGCCAACTGCCGAAAGGTCTCGAAGGTGCGCTCAGGATTGGCGAGCGGATCGCCGGGACCGGCGATGCCGAGAACGCTCATCTGCGGGATCGTCGCCGCCACTGCCAGGGTCTTCCGGACCGCCTGATCCGGTGTCAAAAGCTCGGAAACGACACCCGGCCGCGACTCGTTGGCACAGTCGTACTTGCGGTTGCAGTAGTGACACTGGATGTTGCAGGCCGGCGCCACCGCGACGTGCATGCGCGCGAAGTAGTGGTGGGCGTCTTCCGAGTAGCAGGGGTGATCCTGCACCCTGGCGCGGATGGCGTCCGACAGGTCGTCCATCTGGCGCGCCGTGGCGCCGCAACTACCGGCGCTGCAGCCGGTAGCCGCAGGCGGCGAGGGTTCGATGACAGGCAGATCCATGGCGAGCTTCCCTGGTGATTTCTCGGTTTTCGAGACACCAGCAGTAGAGCAACTGGCGTGCCAGGCCCGTCGGGTCGCCTAAGTCATTGAAAATCATGAACCGTCCAGATTCGCCGGCAATGTTGCAAACACGACAATGGCGGATTGACGACTGGTTGCGGCGACCTGCGTTGCCTCGATGCTGCCATGCTCTTGGTGTGAGATCAGATTTGCTTCATCTCGATATTGAGGATCTGCACGCGGTAGGCGATCTGCCGCGGCGTCATGCCGAGCAGGCGGGCGGCGCGTGCCTGCACCCAGCCGGCGCGTTCGAGGGCAGCGATCACCCGCTCGCGCTCACTGGGTTCGGCGAGGGGCTCGCTGTCGCCGCTGGCCCCGGCCACCGCCCGGGCGCCCGGCAGCGCGACGGTGTCGCCCGGGTGACCGGGCGGGGGCGCAGGCGCCGTACCAGTCGGGCGTCTGCTGCTGCGCTCGCGTGTCTTGTCGATACGGATCAGCTCGGTGTCGATCTCGCCGCTTTCCGACATCACGGCGGCGCGTTCGAGGCAGTTTTCCAGCTCGCGCACGTTGCCCGGCCAGTGGTGCTGCGCCAGGCGTCGCTGCGCGCCGGCGGTGAGACGCAGCGGCCGGCGCTGCAGGCCGCCGAGGCGATCGAGCAGATGGTTGGCGATCTTCGGCAGGTCTTCGAGCCGTTCGCGTAGCGGTGGCAGGACGATGGGCATGACGTTGAGGCGGTAGTAGAGATCCTCGCGGAAGTCGCCGCTGTCGACCGCCGCTTCGAGGTCGCGATGGGTGGCGGCGACCAGCCTTACGTCAAGCTTCAGCGTGCGGCCGCCGCCGACCCGCTCCAGCTCGCCCTCCTGCAGAACGCGCAGCAGCTTGGCCTGAAAGGCCGGCGAGATGTCGCCGATTTCGTCAAGAAAGAGCGTGCCGCCGTCGGCCATTTCGAAACGGCCCTTGCGCGAGTTCACGGCGCCGGTGAAGGCGCCCTTCTCGTGCCCGAAGAGTTCCGACTCCAGCAGGTTCTCGGGCAGCGAGGCGCAGTTGAGGCGCACGTAGGGTCCGCGCGCACGTGGCGAGTTGTAGTGGATGGCGTTGGCGATCAACTCCTTGCCGGTACCGGTTTCGCCGCGGATCAGCACCGTCGTCGACCACTTGGCGACCATGCGGATCTGCTCGAAGACACGCAGCATGGCCGGCGAATGGCCAACGAGGTTGCCGAAGCCGGGGCGGTGGCGAACGACCCGGCGCTGCGGATCGCGCTCCTGGTCGAGTGAACGGAGCTCCTGCGCGGCTTCGAGCGACAGCCGGAGGCTATGCCCGATCAGATTGGCCAGCAGCTCGACAAAGCGGACCCGTTCATCGAGCAGACCGTCGTCCGGCGCATCGGGCTGCACCGCCAGCACGCCCTGCAGCGTTCCGCCGAGATGGATCGGGACGGCGATGAAGGGCAGATCCCGCTCGTACAGGCCGAGCCGGTTGAGGAAGCGCGGGTCCTCGCCGAGTCGCGTCACCGCGCAGGGTCGCCCGCTTTCGAGGATGCGGCCGAGCAGACCCTCGCCGATCCGGTAACGGATCGTCGCGAAATCGTCGTGATCAAGGCCATGCACGGCGTACACACCGAGGTCGCCGCTCTCCGGATCGACAACGGCGATCATGCCGCGGCTCAGATGACCCTTGATCTCCAGTGTGCGCAGCACTTCGCGCAGGCCTTGCGAAGCATCGAGCGCGCGCGCCAGCAACTGCCCGACGCGCGCGAGGACTTCGAACTGGGAGGGCAGCAAGGACGTCGAGAAAGTCTCGTTCATGGTCGTCGGTGCAGTGGCAGCAGCACGCGCACACGGCAGCCGCGCGTCGTCGCCGGCTCGATTTCGAGGAAGCCGCCATGCTCGGCAGCGATCTGCTGTGCTGCCGACAGGCCGGTGCCGAGATGGCCGCCGCCGCGCTTGGTGGTATGGAACGGCTCGAACACTTTCAGGAGCTGGGCGCTGGCGATTCCTGGTCCGCTGTCGGCAACATCCACTTCGATGCCGCCGAGACGCGCCTTGCTGGCCACCGTCAATTCGCGCTCACGGCAGCCACGCGTGTTCATCGCCTCGATGGCATTGTCGATCAGTGCCTTGAACAGCAGGCGCAGTTTGTTCGGTGCCCCCTGCAGCGCCGGCAGCATCGCTTGCGGTTGCCAGATGACCGTGATGCCGGCGGCGAGCAGGCGGCCGGTGGACAGGTCGAGGACATCGCGCAGCAATTCGTTGAGGTTGACCGGACCGATCGCTTCGCGGGTTTCGCCCGGGATCATCGAGCGCAGATCCGCGAGCGCCTGCTGGCCGGCGCTGATGGCCTCGGCGAGGGCGACCGACATCGGGTCCGTCTCACCCTGGCGCCGCGCCAGCATGCCGACCACCGAGGCCATCATGTTGAGCGGTCCCTCAAGGCGGAAGGTGGCTGCCGCAAGGCTCTCGCGCAAGCCGGAGACGCGGTCCTCGTCGGCCATCAGCACCTGCAGCGCAGCGACGCGGACCTTTTCCTGCTGTGTGCGCAGGCTGGTGATCTCCTTGGCCACCAACAGCAGGTAATCGTGCCCCTGGCCGGCGAGGAAGGCGTCGGTGGAGGGGTCGTCCTCGCGCACGCGGCTTCCCGAGCATGAAAACCAGCGTGCTGAGCGGCCGCCGGGAGGGTCGAGCCGTACTTCGCGATCGAGAAACAGATAGCCCGAGGTGCGCCGACTCCGTCCGGAGTCGACCTCGAGGCTGGCGCGCACCGCCGACATGAGCATCGGCGCCGGCTCGGCCATTCCCAGATCGGCCTGCAGCTTCTTGTACTCATGGTTGTCGAGCACGACCCGGTCGTCGACGTCGAGCAGGGCGATGACCATCGGCGCGGCATCGACCACCGACTCGATCAGCGCTTTCTGATTGCGCACCTGCGATTCCAGGCGATGGAGTTCGGTGATGTCGCGATGCATGCCGAGATAGTTGAGAATCTCGCCGCCGGCGTTGGCGACCGGCGAAATGCTCAGTTCGGCGAGGTACTTGCTGCCGTCCTTGCGCCGATTGATCAGGCGGCCGCTCCAGGGCTCGCCATGCGAAATCGTTTGCCAGAGACGCTGATAGAACTCGCGCGGCATGCTGTGGTTGGAAACGATCGACTGGTTCTGGCCGACCACCTCGTCGCTCGCGTAACCGGTCACGCGGCTGAAGGCAGGGTTGACGTAGAGGATGTTTCCCTGCCCATCGGTGATCGAGATCGCCATGTCGGCCTGATTGACCGTGTGCTGGAAGACCTGTGGGTGAATGCTCGGCGGCAGCGCATCCCCTGCGCGCTGTTCGCCTGCGGCCGCCGCCCTGAGTTGTTTGCTGGTCATTGCGCGCCTCCCTGTGAACATGTTTCCCTGCAGTGGAGCAGATTTCGTGCCGCCCTTGATTCCGCGGCCGTTTCCGTTGGTTCTTGTGGCGTTTTGTCGGTTTTGCGACAGAAACGACGGTTGTCGCGGGCAGCTCGGCCAGTCGCACCGGCAAGAAAAAAACGCCATGCTGGTGCGGACTTGGCAACACTGGCACGGCTTTGGTGTGCCGTGCAGCAGGCGATGGCACGCTTCGTGCAGAACGATGGTCAAGGAGCTTGCCGACAATGACCGCCTATTTCCTGCTGCTGCTTTCGACCGCGCTGGTGAACAACGTGGTGCTGGTGAAATTTCTCGGGCTTTGTCCGTTCATGGGGGTCTCCCGCAACCTGGACAGCGCGTTGGGGATGGGGCTCGCCACGACCTTCGTCATCACCCTCGCGTGCGCCGCCACCTGGCTGCTCGAGCACTGGCTGCTGGCGCCCTTCGATCTCGGCTATCTGCGGATTCTTACCTTCATCCTGGTCATCGCGGCGACCGTGCAATTCGTCGAAATGGTCGTCAAGAAATCGGCGCCAGCGCTGTATCAGGCGCTCGGCATCTATCTGCCGCTGATCACCACCAACTGCGCGGTGCTCGGCCTGGCGCTGCTCACCGTCCAGGAGAAGATGAGTTTTCTCAAGAGCCTGGTCTATGGCTTTGGCTCCGCCCTTGGCTTCACCCTGGTGCTGCTGATCTTTGCCGGCCTGCGCGAACGCCTGGCGCTGGCGCGGGTGCCAGCCGCCTTTGCCGGCGCGCCGGTCAGTTTCATCCTCGCCAGCCTGCTGTCGCTGGCGTTCATGGGCTTTGCCGGACTCAACTTTCAATAGGAGACTCGTCTCGTGTGGCTCGCCATTTTTTCCCTGACGCTGCTCGGAACCCTGCTGGGGCTTGTCCTCGGCGTCGCAGCAAAGCATTTCCATGTCGAGGGCGACTCGCTCGCCGCCGAAATCGAGGCCCTGATGCCGGGTTCGAACTGCGGCCAGTGCGGCTTCGCCGGCTGCCCACGCGCGGCGGCGGCCATCGCCGAGGGCAGCGCGCCGGTAACGCTCTGCCCGCCGGGCGGCAAGGCGCTGGCACAGGCGCTGGCGGCCAAGCTGGGGATCAGCATCGATCTGGACGCCATCAGCGATCAGGGACCCCAGGTGGCCAGCGTCGCCGAGGAGATCTGCATCGGCTGTTGCCGTTGCAGCAAGGTCTGCCCGACCGACGCGATCGTCGGCGCGGCCAAGCAGATACACAACGTGATCCGCGAAGCCTGCACCGGCTGCGGCAACTGCGTCGACCGCTGCCCGACCGAGGCACTGCTGCTTCAGCCCTTGCCGATCACCGTGCAGCACTGGGTGTGGCCGAAACCGGCCGTGGCACCGGCGGCGCTCGCTGCCTAGCCAGCCACGACACGAACGAACCGGGAACGAGGCATAACGTGGGCATTTTCGAGAAGATCTTTCGTCGCCACCCGCACTGGGGCGTGCATCCGGACGACCACAAGCTGCCGGCGGCCGACGTGCCGCTGCGCGTCCTGCCGCTGCCGGAACGGCTCTACGTGCCGATGCAGCAGCATGTCGGCGGTCCGGCGCGGCCGGTCGTCCTGGTCGGGCAGCGCGTCCGCAAGGGCGAGTTGATCGCCGAGGCACAAGGCAAGGTCTCGGCACCGGTACATGCACCCACCTCGGGTGAGGTCAGCGCCATCGGCGAGATCACGGCGCCGCATCCTTCGGGTCTCGCGCAACTGGCGATCACCATTGCCGCCGACGGCGCCGACGCCTGGTGCGAGCGCCAGCCGGTGGCCGACCCCTTCGTGCTAGCGCCCGAGGAGATTGCCCAGCGAACGGCGGCGGCCGGTGTCGTCGGCCTTGGCGGCGCAACCTTTCCGGCGGCGGTGAAGTTCAATCTCGGCCGTCGCCTGAAAGTCACCACGCTGATCGTCAACGGTGGAGAATGCGAGCCTTACCTGTCTTCCGACGACCGGATCATGCGTGATCGGGCCGAGGAAGTGGTCGACGGCCTGCGCATCGTCATGTACGCCATCGGCGCCCGCGAGGCTCTGGTCGGCATCGAGGACAACAAGCCGCAGGCGATCGCCGCCATGCGGGCAGCTGCTGCGGCTTTCGGCAACGTGCAGGTGCGGCCGGTGCCGGCGCACTATCCGATGGGGTCGGACAAGCAGTTGATCCAGACCCTGACCGGCAAGGAAGTGCCGGCCGACGCGCGTGCCGCTGAAGTGGGCGTGCTGGTGCACAACGTTTCCACCTGCGCCGCCGTGCACCGTGCCCTGCGCCATGGCGAAGCCCTGGTCGAGCGCATCGTCACGCTGAACGGCGGCGCCCTGACGCGGCCCGGCAATGTGCTGGCAGCGATCGGCACGCCGGTGGTCGACCTGCTGCGCTTTGCCGGCGTCAGTGGCCGGCCGGCGCGTCTGGTGCTCGGCGGACCGATGATGGGCATCGTCCTGCCGCATGCCCGGGTGCCCATCGTCAAGGGGGCATCGGGCATTCTCGCCTTCGACGCCGACGAAGCGCGGACGCCGGCAGCCGGCCCGTGCATCCGTTGCGGCAGTTGCACGCGCGCGTGCCCGATGGGCCTGTTGCCGCTGGAGATGGCCAGCCGCATCGGCGTCGACGATCTCGATGGCGCTACCGGCTTCGGGCTGTCGGACTGCATCGGCTGCGGCTGCTGTGCCTACGTCTGCCCGTCGCACATCCCGCTGGTGCAGTATTTCAGCTACGCCAAGGGCGAACTGTCGGCGCGCGAGCGCGGCAAGCTGCGCAACGATGCGACCCGGCGCCTGGCCGAAGAGCGCCTCGCACGACTGGAGCGCGAGGCGCGCGACAAGGCGGCGGCGGCCGCCCAACGCAAGGCCGGGCGCGATGCTGCCAGGGCCGCCGCCGGAGCCGGCGTGCGGCCGCTGCCGGAGCGCGTCGTCAAGCCTGCCAGCGAGGCGGCAACATGATCCCGCCGCGCCACGCCGCTCCCGTCGCGGCGCCGCATGCCACCGGCGCGAACAACGTCACGCGGGTCATGCGGTGGGTTTCTGCCGCGCTGCTGCCGGCGACGCTTTTCGGCTTCTGGCTGTACGGCTGGCCGGCGATTCATCTGTGGTGGATCACCACCGCTTCGGCGATCCTCGGCGAGGCGTTCTGCCTGCGCCTGCGGCAGGAACCGGTCGCGTCGACGCTTCGCGATGGCTCGGCGCTGCTCACCGGCTGGTTGCTGGCGCTCTCGCTGCCGCCCTGGGCACCGTGGTGGGTCGGCGTGGTCGGCGGGCTGTTCGCCACCGTCATCGGCAAGCAGGTTTTTGGCGGCCTCGGGCAGAATCTTTTCAATCCGGCGATGGTGGCGCGGGTGATGCTCCTGATTTCCTTCCCGGTGCCGATGACCCTGTGGACGGCACCCGCGCCGCTGCTCTCGGCGAACGCGCCGGGATTTATCGATGGCCTGCGCATCACCTTCGGCACGCTGCCGGCAACACTCGACGCGATGAGCAGCGCGACCCTTTTCGGCTACGCCCGCAGCGAGCTGTCGCGTGGCGTCGATCTGTTGCAGTCGCTGGTCGCGACGCAGGCGCCGACGCTCAGCCTGCTCGGCGAACGCGCCGGCAGCCTGGGCGAAACCGCGTCGCTGCTGATTGCCGCCGGCGGCCTGCTGTTGCTCGGCTTGCGCCTCATTACCTGGCACATTCCCTTTGCCATGCTGGCGACGCTTGCCCTGTTCGCGTCGCTGATGCACGGCATCGACCCGGCGCGCTACCTGTCGGCCGGCACCCACCTGCTGTCCGGCGCCGCCATGCTGGGAGCCTTCTTCATCGCCACCGACTATGTGACCTCGCCAAACACCGCTCCCGGCCAGCTCGTGTTCGGCGCCGGCGTCGGCTTCCTGACCTACGTCATCCGTACCTGGGGCGGCTATCCCGAAGGCGTCGCCTTTGCCGTGCTGCTGATGAACGCGCTGACGCCGGTGATCGACCGCTACCTCAAGCCGCGCATCTATGGTCGCGACCGGCGTGGCACACCGCTGGAGATCGAGTCGTGAAGCTCGCCATCGCCGGGCTGCGCGACCGCCTGGCCTATCAGGGGGTGTCCCTCGGGGTGATCGCGCTGGTCGCCAGCGCCGCGCTGGCCTTCGCGGTCAGCGGCACGCGCGAGCGCATCGCCGCCGCCGAGGCACGCGATCTCCAGGCTTCTCTCTCGCAGGTGTTGCCGGAGCGTTTCGCCGACAACGATCTGCTCGCCGATACGCTGGAGATCGGCAACGGCGACGGGAGCAGCCGGCGGGTCTACCTCGCCCGCCGCCAGGGCGAGGTCGCCGCGGCGATCTTCCAGACCTCGGCGCGCGGCTACTCCGGCGACGTGCTGGTGCTGGTCGGCATCGACCGTGCCGGCGTGCTGCTCGGCGCGCGCGTCCTCAAGCACGCCGAAACCCCCGGCCTGGGCGACAAGATCGATCTCGCGAAGTCACCGTGGATTCTGTCGTTCAACGGCCTGTCGCTGGCGACGCTGCCGGCCGAGAAGTGGGCGGTGAAGAAGGATGGCGGCGTCTTCGATCAGATGGCCGGCGCCACCATCACGCCGCGCGCCGTCGTCAAGGCGGTCAAGGAGGCACTCGATTTCTTCGCCGCGCACCACACGGAAATCCTGCACGGAGGCAAGACCCCATGAAACGACTCGTTCAGACGCTGAAGGACGGCCTCTGGCTGCAGAACGTCGTCTTTGCCCAGATGCTCGCCCTCTGTCCGACGATGGCCGTCACCACCAGCGGCACCAACGGCCTCGGCATGGGCCTGGCGACCACGGCGGTGCTGGTCACGTCGAATGTTCTGGTCGCCTCGATCCGCTCGCTGGTCAGTCCGCAGGTGCGCATCCCGATCTTCGTCGTCCTGATCGCCACCTTGGTGACGCTCGTCGATTTCGCACTCAATGCCTGGCTGCACGATCTGTACAAGGTGCTCGGCCTGTTCATCGCCCTGATCGTCGTGAACTGCGCCATCCTGGGTCGGGCCGAAGCCTTCGCCTCGAAGAACAGCGTTGTCGCCTCGGCCGTCGACGGCCTGGCCATGGGCCTCGGATTGACCGGCGCCCTGACGCTGATCGGGCTGATCCGCGAGCTGCTCGGCAGCGGTACGCTGTTCGCGCAGGCCAGCCTGCTGCTCGGGCCGGCGTTCCGCGCCATCGAGCTGACGGTGATTCCCGGCTACGGCGGCTTCCTGCTGATGATCCTGCCGCCGGGCGGCTTTCTCGTCCTCGGCCTGCTGCTGGCCGGCAAGCGCGCGCTCGAGTTGCGCGCGCGGAAAGCGAACGCTGCCGTCGCGCCGGCGTCGGCACTCGCCTGAATCCGGTGCCTGACGCGAAAGGGGTTTTGCCATGCAGGTAGGGGTCGCATATTCCGAAGCCGGGCAGCAGATCTGGATGACCATCGAGGTGCCCGACGACTCGACCGTGCGCCAGGCGATCGACCGCTCCGGCATCCTCAAGTCCTTCCCGACCATCGACCTGCAAACGCAGAAGGTGGGCGTCTTTGGCCGCTTGGTGAAGCTCGACACGGGCCTTCGCCCCGGCGACCGGGTCGAGATCTACCGCGCCATCACCTGCGACCCGCAAACCGTCCCGCGCCGCGATGGCGAGGGCGATGATGATGAGTAGGCTGGCTCTCCTGGTTGCGTGAAGGCTTGCCGTGGGTACGGTCCACGTCCGTGATCAGGAGAACCGTCGTTCGTGCCGGCACAAGTGACGAGATCCCGCCGGGGTCAACGAAATTCCGCCGGAGTCAGTGCCGTTGGTCTGGGGAAGCCAGCCACGGCGACTACCGCAAGCGTTCGCTTGGCTGCCAACGGCGCCATTGGCAAGTGTCGAGGCTCGGAACCTCCCGATGGCCGGTTCCGATCTTGCTGAGTAACGGGCAAAGACCCACCGCCGACCTTCGGGCCAGCCGCGTCGACGGTCGGCTCCTCGGCCACCGCCGCCGTTGAACCAGCGCTCGATGTCGGGCTGCAATGGTTCGGTTACCTGCGGCTCACCCGTTAGTGCCGTCGAACGTCAGCTCCCAGTTCCAGCGAACTCGAACTTCTGTCCAAGCGTGGCCACCTGTGCCTGCCCTTCAAACCGGTCGCTGTGTCGACCAATACGCGTCCTCTCTTTGACCAAGCCAACAATGCGTGGAGCACGAGTGTCAAGTTCAGTGGCTACGTACACGTACCTGCTGAAGCTCTTTGAGTGCCCAGGTACTGTATGCCTGCTCCAGCACGTCCAAGAGGTCCGGGCGCATCAGCAGGTCGCATCCGAGAGTGCTGTGCCCTTCAGGACCAGAACTCTGATCACGCACACGCCAGGTTCTAAGCACCACAGCGGCCCTGCGATCGGCATCAAGCCACCGTACGGGTGCACCGTACTCCGAGGGCTGCAACCGCGCCCGGTGTCGCAGCGCGAGCGGAGGTTGCAACGCAAGGTTCGTTCCTAGCCAGTCGGTGACATCGCCGCGGCGTATCAGCTGGGGGCGTTGCGCGGCCACGCTCGCCTCGCGAGCAGAGATCTCGAACCACCAAGAGCCGATATCGCCCGGCGGCGCTGGAACTGCTCGCTTTGGAACGGTCCCATCAAGTTCCGTGCCGACAATCGCCACCGATCTGAGGACAGATCTGTCCGGGCGTCCATAGTTGCGATCGTCCGAGCGGAAAAAGCTCTGCTCGTAGAGGCCCAGCCGTATCCAACCGCCGTAGCTTCTATCTGCATCCGGAACCCGCACGATGTCGCCAAGCTGATCCTTTGCTTCGCGAGCGAGATCCCAATCTGGTCGCGGCACGCGGCTCGCATCGAGGGCTAAATGAATACCGGTGTACGGAAGGATGCGGCCGGCGACCTCGTCCTCGATGTCGAGGTTCCAGAGTCCTTGGCTCCAAAGATGCTCGTGTAGTCCCATGAGCGCCTCATCGAGGGCGGCAAGGAAGATCTCTGTGGGCCAAGTAACTATGGCCCCGGGAATGCACTCGCGCGCCCTGCCGAACATGATCTCGTTTCGCTCAGTGAGGTAGTGCCTGAAGTGGTCATTGTCTTTGGCCACCGCGTCCATGCGATGCGCGACGATTGCACGTAGGTCGGGCCACAGATCCTCAAGGTCGTCGAGAACACCGCCGACATCCGCGAACTCAGTGAGCGACAGGCTTGCGGCCGAGGGTGGACTCGCCGTCCGCCGGGGACGTGTCCGCCTCACCCCGGACGGCCGCCCACCACGTTCGAGAAGTTTCTCGGCAAGCCAAGACAAAGTCCACGCGTTGCCGCGCGCATACGCCTGCAAGAGGTCGTCCAGCGTCGAGAGGACGCTGGAAATGTTTGCTGGAGTCTCCAGCAGGACCTGCAGGACCGCCTGCACAGTGGAGACAGTCGCATCCCTAGCGAGCAGCCATTCGAGAGGGGTGGAGAACAGGTCTGGCTTGGCCCTCAGCAGGCGCTCAAACCCTGACAGCGCCGCAATCTTCCGCGGAAGTGAAGCGTTACCAATGCGCGCCAGCAGCAACGTCGCCAACGCTTCGTGAACCGACCAGGTGATTGCATCAGTTGGATCCAGGGATTCGAAGTAGCTCTTCGGACCAGGTAGGGGCAGTCGACTGGCTAGGACGGCAAATGCTTCCTCCCAAGCCTGAGCAGCGATGTCGTAGTCCCCCCAGTCCGAGATCTGCTCGATCAGGTGCCTGGTAACGCCGCTGAACCCACCTGTTCGCACCCTTCGTGCCGTCTCTTCGGCGAGTGTTTGCAGCGTCAGGCCACGATCAAGTTGCATGGCCCTCCGAAGGGCTGGCGCTTGCGTCCTGCCACCGAAATTCAGCCAACCACCACCGCCCCTCGACGCGGTAAAGGTGAACGTAAGGGCCATGGCGGCAAGTCGTGCGTGACCTGCGTTGTCGAGGCATTGGCCAAGCAGGGCGATGGGGTGCTCGCAGGCGAGAGACCAGGGCGGAATCTCGCGGGCAAGGAAGTGAATCAGGCGCTGCGCTTCAAGCTCTTCGCCTCGGTCGACCATTTCGCTGATCAGGTAGCTCAGCGGAAGGGCCACGAGCTCTGTCAGAGACTTCTCGGCCAGTTGTTGCTGTGACAGCCGACGCAAGGTCGTCAGAACGTCAACAAAGCGAGGGGACGGCGGAAACGTCGGCGGCTGAACGGGTCGCACTGGCGAAACAGCCTCGTCCCGTGCCTGTCCAAGCCCGATCCGCTCTTCTCGCTTGTCACGCACAGGGGCGGTCCATGGCATGGGCAACCCATGCCTCTGTGCGAAGACGCGAAGCCTCGCGACGGCATCGTCTCGATAGTGGCGCGCGTCATCAAAGACTTGGGAGCAGAGGCGAACGAAGCGTTCCTTGACGTATTCGGGGTTGGTCGCCGCTAGGCGCTCAAGGGGGTGGAGGCGGTTGTTGGCAACTTTTCCCCCTGCGTTTTCGTACTCGATCTCGAGAAGTAGGGTCTCCCATAGCGCATCCAGAAGCATGGGATCGGCGCTGTTCTGCAGTTCTTCCAGTGCGTCTTCGTGCGCGCTCTCCGCTATCCACGATGTCTGACCTAGTTCGCGACCGTACTCGCGGCATAGCAACTCGATCGCCCGCACGGGGTTGACCTTCAGCAAGGCCCGGAACCAAGCGTTCGGCGTGCGCTTGGTTTCACGCCCATCGGTGTGCCGCAGGACCGCGCTGAGGAGCGGCTGCAGGCGGTCGAGTGCACCAAGCGCCACTTGCTCGGACCGAGACAGCAGTGCGGGCACGCTGTCGATCACGTCGAAGAGCGCGATGTCCTTACGAAAGCCATACCCCAGGAGGAAGACGCTCGCTTCGCGCCAGTGCTCGATAGCCCTCGGGCGATTGGATGTCTGCGCGTGAAGCCTCGCTAGTCGCAACCGGTAGGCAGCGTGGTTGCTGTAGTAGGTGCCACCCTTCTCCTCATTGGCGAGTTCCTGCTCCAATGTCTCGACAACCAAGGGGGAGGCGACCGGCGTCGACGCATGCTCCAGCAAAACCGAGAAGTACGAGCTAGCCGATATCGGACCGCTGTCCTCCCGGTCGAGCTGAGTTGCCGTGCCCGAGCGTGCCTCCGAGACCGCGGCGATGGCGCGCTGCCACTCGTCTCGCGTGTGCAGCAGCCGCAATGCCCTTCGAAGACTCTTCGTGATCAAGTACTGTATTGCGTAGAGATCGCATGCTCTTGGAGAGCCTGCGAAGGGATGGGTGTCGACCACGAGCTCGTCAAACACGGCCGTGATGTCATAGGTGGCGCCTTGGGCCGCAGCAGACTCCGCTAGCGCACCCGCGAGCGCGAAGCGTAGCCAGCACTTGTACCAGCCGACCCCTTCGAGGCGCTTTCGCTCGTCCGCAAGGGTGCTCGCAGCGATTGCGTCCCTCGCAAGGAGGCGAGCGGATGCGACCCACTGGCTGACGGCAGGGGCGTTGACGACGCCATGAGTGCCGAGGATGGCGAGGTTGAGTGACGCGAGCGATTGCGCGTGGCGCAATGCCTGATCAGCTGGCGCGCCTTTCTCGACGCACCACATGGCCTCCTCTGGCGATGCCGCATGAGCCAAGGCTGCGGTTGCGCGGGCGGTGGCCAAGGAGACGTCACCAGCCTCAACTGCCACATCGGACAACCCAAGCAGGAGGGCGCATGCAAACCTTCGTTCCAGGATAAAGCGTTTGGGTGGCCTGAAGTCCACGCGCTTGATCAGCTGTTCTACGAGCTGGGGCGAGATCTCCACCGCCAGCAACTTCGCGAGCTTACGCACGAACAGCGAGGAGATGTCGGCGCCGGAACCCAGCAGGTTCTCATGGATCCTGCTGACAATGCGACGTGTTTGTCCCAGCCGCAGCCGGCCGCGGATGATAGCGAGCGCCTCCACTTCCTCTTCCAGCATGCCGCCGAACGGGTCGAACTCACCGCGGCTGGACTGAGTGTCATTGGTAGTGGGATGCAAGGCCAAGTCCAAGTACTCACGCCAGGGCGCGGTTGCGCCGGCAATATCCACCTGTGCGCAGACCAGCAGGCCCTCTTCGCAAGAGAGAGTCGGTCGTCCGTCGAACAGCAGCTGGCCAGCCAAGGCCTCAGCGCCAAAGAGCGCCTCGTAGGTCTCCCAGTACTCCTCCCAGTCATTGGCATAGGGAGAGAAGCACGTATCGAGCGCGCGCAGTAGCTCCGCACATCGGACGAGTGCAGGCCAGTTTAGAGCCCCAGCAGCAACGTCTGCGGCCAGTTCGAGGTTGCGCTCTATGGCATCGTGCGGGTGGCCGAATTGCAGGCTCCGCTGAACGAACGTCGTTGAGACTCGTTCCAGGATCTCCGCTTCGCATTCGGCTCGCCTCATCACAGGCAATGTGAAGCGGTAGCTCTTCGCGTCCGCAAAAAAGTCTCGCGCCTCCAACCAGGCGAGAACGGGCGACAAGACGTTGGAGAGTCGCCGGCCCCGGCGAGCCAACTCTTCAAGCATGAAGCGGCGGAAGCTCTCGTGAAAGATCCGCAGGCCGCCTTGCCCCGTCGCCACGGAGAGCACCGGCAACATCGCCCGAAGCGCCTCGGGAACCCAGTCGCAAAGTGCGGGCCCAGCTATCTCTCGCAGTTCCGCCTCACTGACGGAGAACTCGAGGACGCCGACGATGTCGCCGATGGCCTTCGCATCGTTGCTGATCGACTCGTACAGGTGACGGTAGTACAGGGCGATGTCGCCCTGAATGGTCGGCGTGGCCGTCAGCCAGTCCAGAGGATCCGAGATGACGCCCGAGCCTAGCCCTGCGACAAGTCCTCGACTCAGGTACCGCCCATATAGAGGATTTCCTTCCGATCGCTGAAAGAGGCGGTCTTGGATGGCTTCTCGCCGGTTTTCGTCGAGCACATGAGCGGCGTCCAGCGCGGTGAAAACTCCGTGGCTACGCGCAAGGTTGAGGATTTCAGTCGTCGCCCAAGGCTCGATACCATGCTCGATAAGGCGGTCGGCGAACTCTTCGCGCAGCGGCTGCAGGTGCCCCCCCGGCTGAGAACCGACGACGAGCGCAACGTTGTCGGGCAGATCGAGCGTCGCCAAACGCTCAACGATGTCAGTTTCGTTGTCACTCAGGGCCGGAGATGCGCCGCGCACGCGCGCGATGTGGTCGAGACCATCGACAATGATGACAACACGATGGCCGGTGTCTGCCGCCGCCTTCAGGTAGTCATCAAGCGCATGCAGTCCCGCCGCGAACCGCTGCGGCGGTGTCAGGCCATACGACTTGAAGGCGTCGTCGAGTTCACCGAGCAGGTTGCCGAAAAAGACATTCGTGGTGACGCGTTGCTCTACGAGTTCGTCGCCCGGTTCGAGGAAGCAGTAGTGACGTGCGACGACGAGACCCTCCTTCCGAAGATCCTCGGCCACCTGCGTCAAGGCCCATGACTTCCCCGAGCCTGGCCCGGCGAGGGCGAGGTGAACCCCGCCCTGCTTGATGGCCTCGCACAGGCGTCGGCGTTGCGGTAGGCGCTCCTGCAGTACTGTCTTGTCGATGGGAAAGGCCTGAGCGATGCGACCGAAATCTGTGCGCAGTTGAAGGCGCTGCGCAACATCCGGAGGGCGAAGTGTGTTCCCCGTAGTCCGCGCGGTGGAAGCCATGTGAATGGCCAGCGCTGCGGCGTCGACGACATCTCGATCGTGGTTCGGGTACCGACCGATTCCAACTTGGTCCGACAGCAGTCCCAGTAGCACGCGTTCGAGAGGTCCAGGAGCGGTAAGGTCGAGCGACGCCGGCGGCAGAGACACCTCGATGACGAAGCGTTCGCAGAAGCTCACCACGTCCTCTCGGCTCAGCGCCCTGGTGCCCGCGGGCGCGCGCTGTAGTGGAGTCAATATCGGCTGTCCACTTTCGGGCCACAGGACTTTTGCATCCAGTCGGAAGGTCTTGGTGGCAAACCCGGAGAATGTGCCCAAGTCGCTGCTTGCAACCAGCAGTGCGGCAAGGGCGTCAGTCGCCGCCGGTGGCTGCCAGGTCGCGGACAACCGATACTCGTCGGCGGCCCGAGTTCCCTCGGCGGTCATGGTGTTCACAAGCCGGTCGAACCGCAGCGATGATCCGGCCGAGTTGAAGTCCGACCGGCTCAGCGCAGCCGAGGGATCCGCACTCGACTTCAACTGCCGCCGGATACGGACTCCGGATGCAGTGACTTCGATGTCGTCGAAGCGATCGTCATCGACGGCCTTGCGGTCAACCACCACCGCCTCGAACCGCTCAACCAGCGCTTGCACCAGTAGGTACGCGGTGACGAGGTCCTGATACACGTAGCCTCGATGCGCAGCACCGAGCGCGCCGCCGCGGTACGAAGCTCGGGCAAGTGACCCTTCGTCGGTTCCCTGTTCGTCCACGCCTAACCCCTGAAGCGCAGCCTCTCGCTGCGGATGGTGTCTCCAATCAGCTTCATCGCTGGCGGTTGCTGCTGGTAACAATAGTGGCTCATGTTGTGCCTGATGGAAATTCTATGTCGGCATTTTCGACATACTAGGCGTAGCAGTTCGACGTTGTCGACATGACGCCGAATGGCCCGGTCCACGGACAATAGGTCACCCGAGTTGTGGCACAATAGCCTAGTGCACCTTCTGAGCCGCGATCTGTGTCGACACCTGCTTCGGCGGCGTCTTTGCGGCAGCAGTACAAAGTCACACCTGAGGACCACGAACAACTGCTTTGCCTATTCCTGGATATCAGCAACGGGTCGGAAGTTCGAATTCGCTGGAACTGGAAGCTGACGTTCGACGCCACTCACGGATGAGCGGCAGGTAACCGAACCATTGCAGCCCGAAATCAAGCGCTGGTTCAACGGCGGCTGTGGCCGAGAAGCCGGCCGTCGACACGGTTGGCATAAAAGTCGTTTCGTGGCCGACTGCACTCCTTCGACATAATGCCAGAAAGCGGCCACATGTTTTCAACTGTGCGGCCGCAGGATGCCGGCTCGATTTCGGTCTGCTCGGAGATCTCCAGCGCATCTTCCACATCAATGCCGAGGTAGCGAACCGTACTCTCCAGCTTCGAAGGGCCAAGTAGCCGCTGAAGGTCGAGCAGGTTCTTCGTGCTCCTTTGGATCAGGGTTGCTTTGGTTCTCCGCATCGACGGCGTCCCATAGGCCGACAAATCCAGCCCGGCAGACTCGGTCAAATGACGCACTGTCCTCGCCTATTGCCAGATTGAACATGGCAAGATCGGGAAAGGCATGCTCGTTCTGGATGTGGATGTGGATCGCCCAGATGTCTTTCGGCTTGACGGGTGGCTTCTTGCCGACAAGTTTCCCCTTGTTCCAGGCTTCGCGTTTGTTGATGGCTTCCCTGACAGACTCCTTGCTTGTTGATCGGAATGTGAATCTTCGCCACACTTGGCGACGGCAGCTATCGGCTAGCAAGCTCGCGGAATGGACGGCGATGGCGTCAACCGGTATCGCGACCGTCATCGCTGCAACTCAGTCGTAGACCCGGGCCGCGGTAGAAGACATGCAACAGGGTGTCGGCAAGGTCTGCAGCGCGGCCGCAGGGGCTGACGAAGCCGGCCGGTCGATCACGCAGATTCGCGAGGACTCGGGCGGCGTGGTAAGGATTTTGGACGACATTTCCTCGGCCCTCAAGGAGCAGAGATTCGCCAGCGAGCTGATCGCCAAACAGGGTCTAGAAGGTCTGCGGTTGGTAAAGGCTGAAGCCATCCCGCCGGCCCGATGCCCACCAAATGAGCCAGGCATGACCCGACTGAGAAGCGACAATCCGGAAACCTTGCGCCGCAAGGAAGTCGAGCGCCAGCGCTCCCGCCTCGAAGCCCTTGGCCAGCCGCGCCTGCAAATGATGCTGATCGCCGCGCTCACTGGCCTTGGCGGCGTCCTCGCCTCGTTTGTCATGCTGCACTTGGGCGTACATTCCATGGCGCTGCGCTACCCGCTCGCTGTGGGCGCCGGCTATCTCGCCTTCCTCTTGCTGCTCTGGCTGTGGCTGCGCACCAAGCGCGACGACTACGACTGCGACATCGATGACCCCGGCATCGACCTCGGCCGAGGGCGCAGCGGCGGCAACAGCGGTGAAGGCGGCTCATCGTCCGGCGCGTCCGGTAGCGGCGATTCGTCAGGCCTCGGCGACGTGGCCGAGGCACTGGGCGGCGCCGACGAACTCGCGCTCCCGCTCATCGCGTTGGCGCTGGCGGCTACGCTCCTCTTCGCCGGCGGGTGGATAGTCCATTCGGCCCCGCTGCTGTTTGCCGAACTGCTGGTGGACGGCGTGCTTGCCGCCTCGCTCTACCGCCGCCTCAAGGGCGCCGAACCGCGTCACTGGCTGGAAACCGCTTTCCGCCGCACCGTCTGATCCTTTGCGGCCACCGCGCTGCTGTTCTGCATCGTCGGTGTCACGATGCACCACCTGGCGCCAGAGGCCCGGTCGATCGGTGATGTCAAGCAATATTGGACAGCGAAATGAGACATACTCAACCTGTCTCGCCTGTTCGCACTTCGCTTCGCCAAGTCCGCCGCCAAGGGGCTCGCCAGGATGCCGCAAGGCATTGCCCGCCGGATGCTCGGCGAGTTGAAGACCATCGCCGCCGACTCGGCAGCGTATCGTGGCGACTAGAAGCCGCTGCAGGGCCCGCCGTTCTGGCGGCTGCGCGTCGGCGACTGGCGGGCGATCTGCGACGTGCAGCGAGACGAACTGGTCTTGCTGGTGGTGAAAGTTGCACCGAGAGGAGATGCCTACACATGAGCGCACAAATCATCGAACTGAACGGAGCCCCCGCGTTTGCCGTCGTGCCGATGGACGAGTGGACGGCATTGCTCGAACGCCTGGAAACCTTGCAAGACATCGCCGACGCCAAAGAGGCTCGCCAAGAAGAATCGCTGCCCGTCGACTTCGTCGAGCGACTTCTGTCGGGAGAATCGCCGCTCAAGGTCTGGCGTGGGCATCGCGGATTGACGCTGCAGGCCCTGGCCGGACAGGCGGGCTGCACACGACAAATGCTGTCGATGATCGAGAACGGCAAGGCCACGCCCTCTGCCGACCTCTTGGCCAGGCTGGCTGCCGCACTCGGGTGCGACATGGACGATCTCCACGCCGGCTGAGCGCCGCTGACCCAGCGGCGTATTGCGGCGACTGGAAGCCGCGCCGGCAAGAGCGCGTTGTCGAGGTGGTGGCCGGACAAGCTCAAGCTGTCGAGGAACGTCACACGCCACATCGAGCGGGTGTTCCGGGATGCAGGCTGGAGCGATGCGGGCCCAGGCGGGGAAGGCAGGGGCGGCGCCCTGCGTCTTGTCCGGTTGGGGCAAGCGGGCGTTCGAGTTGCGCGCGCGCGAGGGAGCGAACGATGTCGTCGAGGCGGCGCCGGCGCCCGCCTGAATCTGTTGTCTGAAGCCGGAAGTGTCTGGTCATCCAGGCAGGTGTCAGGTGCCTGCGGAGAATAGCGGCACGCGTGCCAGGTGAGAGGAGATGCGGTCGAGCGCCTGCGCGGTGTAACCGAAGTCGCCACGTGAGGCGTGCCATGCCGTCATGATGGCTTCTCCGGCGTGTTCGATCCGGCTGGCCATTAGCGTTTCGTCGTCGCCAATCTTGCGCGCGAGGCGCAGGAATGATTCGCGAGTGGCGTCCTGCCAGCGTTTCGAGCGCGCGAGGTTGAGCGCCAATTGGTCGTCAGCCTTGTACTGAATGGTCGAAACGAGATCGTAAGCGGGCGCAAGCCGGGCATTTACGCCGTCAGGGTAGATCAGGCTCCAGTTCTTGAGGTGCGCATCACCGTTACCGGAGGCAATGACGAAAACCAGTCGCCGGATGAATTCGTCGAGTTCGGATTCGCCGGCGAGTTTGGAGACCAGGTTGGCCAGCGTTTCGTAGTTGTAGCTGGCGTATTTCTGCTCGGGGTAGAGACCCAGAATCTGCGCGAAGTCCTCGATGTGAACCCGTTTGCCCGGCGCCGGGCGGTCGAAGCGGCGGACAGCCAGAGCCGTCTGACCTCCAAATGAACTGGCTTCCGACGGCAGGCCAGAAATCTCCGCAACCGGAATCAACTGAATTTCCGGGATATCGATGCCGCTGGCCTTTGCCCAGCGCATGGTGGCCTGCTCGTTTTCAGGCACCCCTGGAAAGCGGGCGTCCGGCAACTTGACGATCCAGTCGCCGCCGGTGCCGCTGACCGGGATGGTCAGTCCGCGCCCTTCGCGTCGGGCGGAAAACTTGAGCTGTACTCCGGCCAGCGAAAAATGCCAGTCGCTTTCGCCAGCGTGCTCTTCGGTCGCCTGAAGGGTTGCGCCGGCGGTTTTCGGCAACGCCTCGTCGGCCATGATGCGAACGGCACCGGGCAGATCCTCTCCCAGATGATGGAGGAGGAAGAACTCGCGATAGACCGAAACACCGGCCTGGCGAGCAATCAATTCGCGCAAGGGACCTTCCGGTAGCAGATTGGAAAACCATGGCGGTGTGCGTGATCGGGAGGCATGCACCTGGTCAGGATCGTCGAGAAACTGTTGCCCAAGTATCGGTCTGGGATAGGCTCGCTTGTACGATTCGACGAGCCTGAACTCGCAGCCGTCGTTGCGCGTCAGGTTCAGTTGCCCGACGTGGATGCCGTTGATCCATACGCCAAGGTGGTGCGCCATTCAGCCCTCCTCGTCGTTGACGATCAGCGACGCAATCCTCGGCCGATCGGGCTCGTCCCAGCGGGCATGGCGAGCGAAGAAGAGCTCTACGCGCGGCCGCAGCCACTCGGCGCGCAACTTCAGGAAAGCGGCGCTATCGCCGTCATCGAGCGCCTGTCGCGCGGCTGCGCTGATGCCATGCGACAGCAGGAGGCGGGAATCATCGATCCCGGCCAGCAGGCGGCGTACGCCCCTCTGGTGTGGCGGCTGGATGAGCCGGTTGGCTGCCGATTGCAGCGCTTCCTCAACTTTGCCGGCACGCACTGGAAAGATCTGCAACAGTGGTGATGAGTCATGGCCCGATTGGACCTGGCTCATGAGTTGCCCGGCGGCCAGCCTGTTACCGGTGATCAGGTCGCGTGGTTCGAGGCTGAACAGGGCAAGGGCCAGCAGCTTGCTCGCCGCGAAGCGGAAATTGCAGCGATCGGCGACGTCGGGTATGGCCGACGGTTTTCCGCTGACCATCTCCAGCATCCCATGGACGGATCGTTCCTCACTTTCCGGGAGAATGCGCGCCAGGACCTTGCGCGTCGAAACCGTGTCTCCCTGGTGAGCGCCATTCAGCGCGCCGCGCCAGATCCAGCGTGCCAGCAGTTCGCGCGATCGCGGCGACGGTTGAGGATGGAGCTGGAAGAACCGGCCCAGGGTCACGAACGCCTGCTTGTAAGGCAGCAGGTCGTAATGAGGAATGCCTGCATCGCTCTTGAGGAACTGGATAATCTGGCTGGCGGTGGCCGCCGTCCGCCGGTACGCCTCTTCGGCTTCCGTGTCAGTCAGGCGTGGCGGGTCGCTGCGGGCGCTTTCCACGACCGGTAGCCCGAGCAGAACGCGCAGCAGCCGGTGCAGAATTCTTTCTTCGATTCGCCCGAAATCCAGTTTTTCCAATTCGGAAGAAATCTGTGGGATGGTCGCTGGCCGGCTCTCAAAGCGCGAGCCGTTGAGCGCGTCGAAAACGTCGGAATCGTCAAGCGACCTGCCGGCTGAATTGATCCGATTGAAAATGTCACGCAGGATGGCCTGGTCGTCGCTGCGGACAATGTAGGCGGGGATCTCGTATTCGCGCAGGCGCCGGCCCAACTGGATTGCCGTGTCGCGCCTTTGCCGACTGCCGGGCGCGGCGGCGTGGTCGAGCAACCATTGCATCAGCTTTTCCGCGTCAAGCACGACGCTCATTGGCAGCCAGCGCGACGGATCGGCGCGGCGTTTGCCGATGGCAGGAGGAGCCACAAAGTCCGCCGCATCGAGGTCGACGTACAGGGCGAAGTCGTCCGAGTCCGGGTCGGCAGCGAGCAATGTCCGGGCAAGGGAGACAATTCGCTGCTGACCATCGACCACCCACAAGGCATTCGGCATCTGCGGAGCAGGCAGGGTAAGCGATCCGAAACGCACTTCGCCCGCCGGTGCCGCGGCTTCCCAGAGCAGCAGCGTTCCCACCGGATAACCCCGAAAAAGGCTTTCCAGCAGGAGCCTGGCATCCATGCGGTTCCATTTGAGGCCGCGCTGGAAACTGGGAATGCGAAGCCGGCCGCTTGCCACCACCTCCAGCAGGTCCTGGACGCTGAAGGTCCGTGCTTCCGGGCGTCTGTCGAGCAGCGCGGCCGTCGTGTGCCTGGCGGCGGTTGTCATGGCTGTAGTCGGGTTGACAGGTGGGGTTGATTGCTTCACAAGCCTCCTATTTCCTGACGATCCAGTCTCTCCACTTGCGGCTGTCTGCTGCCCGCCCAGGTCAGGCGAAACGACGCGGCGCGGCGCGGATTGCCGACCAGCGCCGGCCGGAAGCAGGCGAGGTTGGTGCCGCCGGCGCGGCGCACGCTGGGGTAGATGATTCCCAACGAGCCGGCGTCGAGCAGGCGTGCCGCGAGACCTTGCGAAGCGACATAACTGGCGGGGTCGAGACAGGCGGCAAAGTTGGGTGCGTCGCGCAGATCGTGGAACTCGCTGCTGAAATCCGCGAGCAGCTCCTGGTAGTTGACGCTGTCGTCGAAGCGGCCGATTTCCTGGTACTCGACCGTCTTGTGGAAAATGATTTCGGCCAGTGCCGTTTCCCGTTCGAAAGCGCAATACCAGGCGCCGCGCTCGCCGTCGTTGAAGCGGCTGCCTTCCGGGCGAGGGTAGGTGAAGGCGGCATTGACGATGCGGAAGTTCGGCACGCCGAAAACCAGTTCGTCGACGCCGATTCCCGGCAGTCCGCCGCGCTCGCCGATCAGCCTCTCGTTGGTGGCATTGTCGAGTTCGAAGAGGTCGCGCAGGTGGTCGAGGTTCTCGGCGATGGCGGTCAGCACCGAATCCTCGCGCTCGGCAAAGCGCGAAGGAATCAGCCGTACCGTATCGGTTCGCCGCAGGTGCGACAGGCGCGGCAAGGCGTGGTTCATATGCCGCCGCGCCGCGCTTCGAGCAGTTTGCGCACGGTCTGCATGGCCAGCAGGCCACCGCCGAGCATGAAAGCGAGCGGCGAGCGACCGGCGAAAACCCGGTTGCTGTTCGGCAGGCTGATCCACTCGTCGGCCAGCTTGTCGCCGTAGAGAATGTGCAAGGCCTTGTAGATGCCGATCAGGTACGAGATGCGCGTGATCCGATCGACTTCGAGCAGCCGGTCGGGGTTTTTCTTCCACTCGTAGAAGGCGCTGCTCGACAAGCCGCCGAGCAGTTCGCGTGCGTCTTCGTCGCGCAGCCGCCAGGCAGTGACCAGATTGAAGAAGCCCTGTAGCGCCGACTTCGACAGACGCTCGCGCTCGGCGCGCGCATTGAGATCGACAAGAGCCGCCGGTTCGAAGCGGCTGGCGGGGTAGGCATAGGCAAGGCTCATCATTTAACTCCTTTACAGGACAGTTTATACTCCGTTTTTGGAAATGCAAGGGATTCAGCCGAGTGGCCGGGTGCCCGCGAGCCAAAATTGACGCGAGATTGGTGCGCCTCCCATACTCGTCGGAGTGCGCCTGGCTTCCTCCCTTCCTCCCTTCCTCCTTTACCCAGCCCAATGAACGCCGATGCCGTAGTCTCCCGGGACTCGCATTGCCTGCCGTAGTCATCGGCCGCATCGGCGGCGGCCGCAGGAAGCCCAACGGGAAGCTCGACATGGCGCTGATCCAGAGCCTCGTCCACCACGGTGCCGTCGATGACCGCGTCGGGCAGTGCGGCCATCTGCTCATCACTTCATCGCTTGACCACCGATGCCTTCGTAGCCTATCCGGCAGTTACCGGACGCGATTTCGAGAAGGCGGAAATGCTTGTGCCCCCCGAGGTTCTTGAGCAATTCGATCAACGTGCAAAGCCGATATTGGAGAAAATCGAAACCCTTAAAAATCAGATAGAAAGGCTCCGCCAAGCCTGCGGCCTCCTCCTTCCCCGCCTGATCTCTGGCCAGTTCTGTTGATGATGTTCATCCCCTGCAGGGCATAAGCAAAAAATACACCCCCAAGGGCGTATTTGGTTAATATCCCTTGTACGACGTTTTTTCGGAGCGTGCCGTGCCCTTCGTCATTACCAACCCGCGACAGCTTGGTCCCACCCTGAAAGGCTTGCGCAAGCAGAAAGACCTGACGCAGGTTCAGGTGGCGAAACTGAGCGGTCTGGGCCAGAAGACCATTTCCCTGCTGGAAACCGAGCCCTGGCGCTGCAGCGTCGATAGTCTCTTGCGCTATCTCTCCGCAGTCGATACCGCCATGAGCCTCGACTGGATTGCCGCATTGCGCGGCGGCGGAGACGAGGCGTGGTGATGCGGCGCACCCGAAAATCCGGCGTGCTCGGGCTGTGGATGAACGGCCAGCGGGTCGGTTCCTGGCGGGTCACCGCGCAGGGCAAGCATCAACTGCATTACGACGAAACCTGGCTCGCCTCGCCGCTCGGGCGTCCGCTTTCGCTGTCCCTGCCGCTGCGGCCAGCCAGCGCGCCTTACCAGGGCGAACGGGTCCGCAATTACTTCGAGAATCTGCTGCCGGACAACGACCACATTCGACAGCGCCTGGCCAGACGCTTTTCAACAGGAACCGATGCTTTCCGCCTGCTCGCCGAAATCAGCCGGGATTGCGTCGGCGCCTTGCAGATACTGCCCGATGGCGAAAGCCCGCCGGCCACCGAGGCCCTCCCGTGTGCGCATCTTTCCCGCGCGCAAGTGGCACAACATCTGGCCGATACGCTTCCGCACTCAGGTGTTGTTCTGGATGCTGGCAGCCATCGATGGCCACGCCAAGAATTTCAGTGTTTTCATCGAACCCGGAGGCTTTTACCGAGTGGCACCGCGCTACGACGTGCTTTCCGCGCATTCGGTGATGGGCCATGGGGCCGGTCGCCTTTTTGCGCCAAAGGTCAAAACGGCCATGGCAATCGATGGCAAAAACCGGCATTACAAATGGGCTGAAATCCGTCGAGAGCACTTTGAGCAAACCGCTCTCAATTGTCGGTTGCCGGATGCGCCGGCACTGATTGACGAGCTGGTCACCCAAACCTTGCAGGCCATCGCGGAGGTGGCTGACGATCTAAGCGGTCCTAGAAAAGTCTTCCGACATTCCAGCAGCGATCAGAGGAGGAATTCAGCCCTGTGATTGTCGGAGAACTTATCCGAGACCGCTTATGGAGCGCCGAATGGTCGACTGGCAGATTGCCAGGGTGGCCTGAAAAGGCGTCTCTGGCGGCTGCGTCAGTGCTCACCTACGATTCGCCGTAGTCAGGCGAAACTCCTTGCGCGTGCCGTTCGTTTCACGCATCTCGAAAATCCCAGCAGCAGCCAACGCCTCATGCAGTGTTGCGCAGCCGCTGTCCTCGAGTTTTCGTCCCATGGTATGCAGGTGATACCCAATGGCTGCAGGAGACGACCAGCCGTCGGGTCCCTGACTCTGTGTTACGGCATCTTTGAGCGCTTCAACGTATTCGGCGGGCACGGTGCAGTTGACCTGATCCAGTTTGATCGGCTACGCCAGGGTTTTCCTGGGCCGGCAAAAATGAGCATGGCCGTTACCTTGCTTGCGCTGAACGACTTCGAAGATGGCCACGGCTTGGAGCAGCCTAGAGAAGGTGCCGGCACCGTAGTGGCGCGGATCGAAATCACTTTGATTGGCCCGCAGGTATTGGGCAACTCGCGAAATGAGCGCCCAGCCATCTTCGTCGGCGACGTTGGTGTAGGCGCGCAACAACTGGCTCTTGAGACGTTCGAGGTCGAGCGAGGAGGCTGCGAATGCGGCAGGTGTGCCGGGCATTTCAATGGGGATGGCGGACTTGGCTACCTGAACAGCCGCCGCCGTTGGTACGGCTTTGACTGCGTTCGGCGCTGCTTCGCCGTCGAGTGGGAGCGCTGCGCGGCCGGATGAATCTAGCAGACGCTCGATGTACGTGAAGCGTTCACAGGCATTGACGAAAGCCTTAGCGGTGTCATTGCGACCGTAGCCGTAGATGCTCAAACCGTTTTCGCGAATGCGCGTGGCAAGCCGAGTGAAATCACCGTCGCTGCTGACCACGCAGAAGCCGTCGAAGCGGCCGGAATGGAGAAGGTCCATTGCGTCGATGATCAGCGCGCTGTCGCTCGAATTCTTTCCGACCGAATTGCGGTACTGCTGAATCGGGTGAAATCCGTGATTGGCGATCGCATCTCGCCAGGCGGCGAGGTGTTGGGTGGTGAAGTCGCCATAAACGCGGCGCACGGCGATCCGGGCGTCGCGCGTCAGGTCTTCGATGATCGGTGCGAGCGCTTCCCGCGTGACGTTGTCGGCGTCGATCAGCAAGGCGAATACGGGCAGGTTGTTGTTCATCTTATCAGGGAATAGTCGTCGGCAACGCGAGCACCGCAGCCGGCCGACCGGCAAGGTAATGACCGGACGGGGCGCCTCTGGTTGGTGGTGGCCGTGATTGTAGCGGCTTGTTGCGGCCCGTTCCCACAGGTGCGGACAGACTCAGCCCACGATTGGCGCTGTGGCGGTACAGGAGATCGCCGATGATGGGGCTCGACGTTGGCTGGCTGCCGTTGCGGCATGCTTGACCGCGCGGCCGTGAACCGCGCACCGCAGCGTTCTTGTTCGGCGTCCTCGAATTCCTTCGCTGTATCGAAGTCACTGGGCCACCGGGCCAGACGATCCGCCTAATCGATCAGGTTGGCGTGATTCCCGGCTTCCATAGGGGCAGTTTCACGGCGTTGCCCTACGGCCTCTACGGCGATGATCGGCCGTTCGGCGAGGATGAGCAGCGCCTTCTCAAGCCTGTGATATAGGGGGCTCACTAATCAGGCAACCGTTCGGCCCCCTGCCGGCGCAGGGCCTTGATCCACGCCTTCTGGCAGAGCGCCTGTTGTTGGCCTTCGAGATGTTCGCGGATTGTCTTGCGGGCTTCCGCGAAACTCAGTAGTCGTTCGTGCTGGATGGCTTCGCAGCGGATCAGGTGGTAGCCCAGTTCGCTCTCGATCACCTCCGAGAGACTTCCCTCGGCGAGGGCAAAGGCCACCGCATCGAGTTGCGGATAAAGCTGGCCGCGCGGCACGCGGCCGAGCAGGCCGCCATGGACCGCGGTCGGGCATTCGGAATGCTTCAGTGCCTGCTCAGCGAAGCGCTGAGGTTCCTTGAGCAACCGGGCATGGATGGCGTCGATCCGCGCGCGCGCGGCCAGCCGCTCGTTACCTGCCAGCCCCTCGTTGATGGTCACCAGGAGGTGTCGCAGCAGACGCGTTTCGCCATGACGAAAGCGGTGGCGGTTGATGTACCAGAAGATCTCGACATCGGTATCGCTGACCGGCGCCAACCTTGCCGCGACCTTCTCCAGAACGGCCTCGACCACCAGGTCGCGCGCCACCGCCTGGCGCAATGACGGCACATCGAGGCCGACGCGTGCAAGCTCGGCGTGATACTCGTCATCATCGGCGTAGCGACGGCGGATTTCCCTCAGACTGGCGTCGATCGAGGCTGCCGGGAGCATCACGCTCGCCGCTTCCGGGGTTTCCAGGATCAGCGCCTCGATTTCCTGCTGCCGGGCGGCGACCTGGGTCAGCCGGCGCCGTTCTTCCGGAGTGAGAGACTCCAGCGGCTTGCCGAACAACTGCGCGGCGAGCTTGATCGACCGGTAGATGCCACCCGCCTCAGCCATCGTCTGGCCGGCGCCATTCGTCGAGCGCCGCCTCGGGTACCCACAGGGGGACGCCAGCGAGGCAGTCGAAGTGCGTCTGATAGACGACACCCTGGGTCCCGGACTTGTCGAGATTCAGGATTTGGCCGCGACTGCCGGCCGGCACGCGCACCTCCCCGCCAACGGCCAGCGGGCGCCGCGCGCGCACCCGCTGGCGAACCTCGAAACGATTTTCGATCCACGCTTCGTTGGCGTCGATCAGTTCGTCTTCACGGCAGCCAACCAGGCGTCCCTCGTCGAGGAAATGCACGGAGTAGATGATCTGATCCTGGAGAAAGGTGCCGACCCCGCGTACATGGCCGATGCGCCCGCGTCGCACCAGCAGGTCGCCGGTCGGCACACCGGGGAAGGTGCCGTCGTTGCGCACGTTGCGCGTCACGCGCACCGCATCGCCGTAGTCCCAGCGCGGCAACACGGGCTCAGTCCGTCAGCGAGGAGAGGGGGACGAAGGACGACCCTTCGGCCTTCCGGAATACGGCAAAGACCTTTTCGGCCTGCGCGGTGGAGCCGACGAAGTCGGCGTAGGCGCACGCCAACCAGTGGCGATAGGCGAGGTAGTCCGGCGCCTTGCCGGCTTCCTGCTTGGCCAGATAATCGTGAAAGCGTTGCAGGATGTGCAGGCGATTGACCTGCACCACCGGCACCGCATAGTCGATGCCGAAGTAGTCAAGGAACTCTTCCGCCGAACTCAACTCGGCGAACTCGTCCTCAAAGGTGTCGTTGGCGCAAGCCATGGTTTTCTCCTCTCTCAATTCAGGGGTTCGGGGGAAGATGCGTACTGGCGATCGATGACCTCGAGCAACGGCAGGGCGCCGAGGGCATCGCGCCGGTCGACATCAGCAATCGTCCGCAGGCGGGTGCAAGCCTCGCCAATTCGCCCGAGGCGCAGCAGGATCACCGCCGACCCCTTGAGCGCCAGCAGATGAAAGCGCAGCATGCCCATCGAACGCATGGCCGCCTCGCCGAGAGTGCGCGGCCCCAGGTTGCGCCAGCCGCCGGCCAGTTGCAGGCGGCGCGCACTGACATCCAGGGCGCGTTCGGCGACGACCAGGGCGTCTTCGAGGCGATGCTGATAGAAGTAGTAACGGTAGAGTGCGACCAGGACCGAGAGCTGCTCGGGTGCCAGGAAATAGGCGTAGAGCAGCCGTTGCTCGGCGACCGGCTGGCCGTAGTCATGCGCCGCGGCGTCGATCTGGGCCGCGACCCGTGGCGGACAAGGCTCGTCGAAATAGAGAACGTCATCGCTGAGTTCCAGCAGTTCAAGTCGGTCAGCCATCGCCATCTTCCGGGTTCATCGGTTCAGGATCCGAGCAGCTTCAACAGATCGGCCGCCGACGGTGAATGCTTCTTCTCCGCGACGAAGCTGCGCAGCCGTTGCAGAAAAGTGCGTGCAGAGGTGTCCGACAGCTCATGACCGAGACCCGCCATCACCTGTTGCACGGCGCGCGCTCCGGAATGCTTGCCGAGAACCACGCGATGCCGGCGCCCGACCAGTCCCGGATCGAAGCCCTGATAGTTGTCCGGATCCTTGAGCAGGCCGTCGACGTGAATCCCCGCTTCATGAGTGAAAGCGCCTTCGCCGACAACGCTCTTCTGCCAGCACAGGGGGCGCCCGGACGCGACGGCCACGCGCTGCGAGATGGCGGGGAAGCCGGCGAGATCGATCCCCGTTGCCATCCCCTGGCACAGATGCAGGCCAAGGACGACTTCTTCCAGGGGTGCGTTGCCGCAACGTTCGCCCAGCCCGTTGACGGTCGTGTTGAGGTGCGTCGCGCCGGCGCGGGCGGCTGCCAGCGTATTGGCGGTGGCCATCCCGAGGTCGTCGTGGGCGTGCATCTCGATTTCGAGATCGCAGCACGAACGCAGGTGGCGAATGCGCTCGAACGTCGCGAAGGGGTCGAGGATGCCGAGCGTATCGGCAAAGCGGATGCGCTGGGCGCCGGCTGCCTGCGCGGTTTCGGCAATCGCCGCCAACAGGTCCGGGTCACCGCGCGAGGCGTCTTCGGCGCCGACACCGACGCCGAAGCCCAGGTCACGCGCCAGTTGTACGTGCACGCCGATTTCCGCCAGCAGCCACTCCCGATCGCGCCGCAGCTTCGCCTGCAGGTGTTGGTCCGAGGCAGGTACGGAAATGTCGATCAACGGCACACCGAGATTCGCCGCCAGCGTAATGTCGGTGTGGTTCATCCGCGTCCACACCATCAGGCGCGCCTGCAGTCCCAACCCGGCAACCGCCCGGATGCTCTCGCGTTCAGCCTCGCCCATCGCAGGAATGCCGATTTCCAGTTCGGGCACGCCCAGCGCGTCAAGGCGACGCGCGATGTCGGTCTTTTCGTCGGGACTGAAGGCGACACCCGCCGACTGCTCGCCGTCGCGCAGGGTGGTGTCGTTGATGATGATCTCGGCGGGAGGGTTGTGGTTCATGGCACTGAGCAACCTGCAATTCCGGTGCCAGAAATGAAGTCATTGAAAATCAGTGCCTTGCAGCGGCGAATCGGGGAATTGTCGGGTTTGCGACGTGATTGTGTGCTTCCGCCAGGCAACGTCTGGCCTGGCATTGCGCCAACCCGGAGCAGTGCGGCATCCGCGTGACCACTGTTGCGGGCTCAGCCGACCAGCGCCACTGCCTTGATCTGAGCCCAGACCTGCTGGCCCGGTGCGAGTTCGAGGCGGCATGCCGAATGCCGGGTCAGGCGTGCCAGCATGGGCGTGTCGCCGACGCGCAACTGCACCAGCGCGAGCGCCGGATGGTCTTCGGCCACATGGCTGAGCACCGTTGCTGGCAGCAGATTCATCATGCTCACGTCGTCATGACGGCTGCGCGCAATGCTCACGTCGCGGGCCAGGATGCGCAGGCGCACGCGGCGCCCGACGGCAGTCCCGCCGTCGCGCACCCAGACTTCGCCGCCAGCGAAGGCAATCCGGGCGAGATGCCACTCGGCCGTTCGTTCGACCACTGTGCCGGAGAAAACCACACCGGCGTCGTCGCCGAGGCGCAGCGGCGGGTCGACGCGCGCCAGGACCTCGGCCAATGGGCCCTGCGTGACGGCTCGGCCGTCGTCGATGACCACGATATGGTCGGCGAGTCGCGCCACCTCGTCGGGGGCGTGACTGACGTAGAGGATGGGGATCTCCATTTCGTCGCGCAGTTGCTCCAGGTACGGCAGAATCTCCTGCTTGCGCGCGTGGTCGAGCGCCGCCAGGGGTTCGTCCATCAGCAGCAGGCGTGGGCTGGTGGCGAGCGCGCGTGCAATCGCCACGCGCTGACGCTCGCCACCCGACAGGTGATCGCTCCGCCTTGCGAGCAGATGGCCGATGCCAAGCAGCTCGACAGCCTGGGCGAGTGAAACGCGGCGCTGATGCGCGGCGATGCGGCGGCGCCCGAAATCGAGATTGGCGGCAACATCGAGATGCGGGAAAAGTCGCGCCTCCTGGAAGACGTAGCCGAGCGGGCGGCGATGCACGGGTAGTCGGCGTGCACCGTCCTGCCAGGTTTCGCCATTGACTGCAAGGAAGCCGTCGGCGGTTTTTTCGAGTCCGGCGATGCAGCGCAGCAGCGTCGTCTTGCCCGATCCGGAGCGTCCGAAGAGGGCGGTGATGCCTTGTCCCGGCAGATCGAGATCGACATCCAGCGTGAAAGCCGGGTAGGGCAGGCGGAAGCGGGCCCGGATGCTCACCGGCCCCGCTCCGGTTTGAGCGCGTTGAGCAGCAGCAGGACGGCGAAGGAGAAAGCCAGCATGCCGGCGGCGAGCCGATGCGCGGCCTCGTACTCGAGGGTTTCGACATGGTTGTAGATGGCCATCGACAACACCTGGGTCTTGCCCGGAATGTTGCCGCCGATCATCAGGACCACTCCGAACTCGCCCACCGTATGCGCGAAGCCGAGGATTCCCGCGGTCAAGAAACCTGGTCGGGCGAGCGGCACCACCACCGTGAAGAAGGTATCCCAGGGATCGGCACGCAGCGTCGCTGCCGCTTCCAGCGGCTGCTCGCCGATGGCTTCGAAGGCCTGTTGCAGGGGTTGCACGACGAAAGGCATCGAGTAAATCACCGAGGCGACGACAAGGCCACTGAAGGTGAAGGGCAGCGCTGGCAGTCCGCCCGCCGCCAGCAAGCGGCCGAGCATTCCGTCCGGTCCCATCAGCACCAGCAGGTAGAAGCCGAGAACCGTTGGCGGCAGCACCAGCGGCAGAGTTACCAAGGCGCCGATCACTCCTTTCGCCCAGTGCCGGGTGTGTGCCAGCCACCAGGCCATCGGCGTGCCGAGCAAGAGCAGCACGGCGGTGGTCGTCCCGGCCAGCTTGAGCGTGAGCCAGACTGCAGCGAGGTCGGCCGGGTTCAGCATGGCGGCCGAACCACCGCGACGCCGCAGCGCGCTGGGGAAAGCGGTGCGGCGGTCAGCGGGAGCCTGGTTCCGGCCATGACACCGGTGATCCTCACCATTCGTAACCGAAGGACCTGATGATCGACCTTGCCTTGTCGCCACGCAGATACTTCAGCAGCGCGGCGGGACCCGACCGGCCTTGGCCCCTGGTGAGCAGCAGCGCATCCTGGCGGATCGGGTCGTGGAGTTTCGGCGGCACGATCCAGCCCGACCCTTCGGCGATACGACCCTCCTTGTACACCTGTGAGAGCGCGACGAAACCGAGTTCGGCGTTGCCGGAGGCGACGAACTGGTAGGTTTGGCCAACGTTCTCGGCAGTGACGAATTTCGACTGTAGTCTGTCGAGCAGGCCAAGCGCCTGCAGCGTCTGGACGCCGGCTGCGCCGTAGGGTGCGAGCTTGGGGTTGGGCAGTGCGAGGTGCTGGAAGTCGGACTTGCGCAACACTTCGCCCTGGTCATCAACGAAGCCCTTTGTCCGACTCCAGAGCACGAGTCTGCCGATCGCGTAGGTGAACCGGCTGCCGGCCACGCCGTCACCTTCCTTCTCCAGACGTGCCGGGGTGTCGTCGTCAGCGGCGAACAGCACTTCAAAAGGTGCGCCGGCCTTGATCTGGGCGTAGAACTTGCCGGTCGAAGCGAACGACGCAACGACGGTGTGACCGCTGTCCTTTTCAAACTCGGCAGCGATCTTCTGCATCGGCGAGGCGAAGTTGGCCGCGACGGCGACGCTGATCTCGTCCGCATGAGCCGATGTCGCAGTCAACAGGGCCACGGCGAAAAAAATTTGACGGAGCATGGGGCGGTCCTTGCATTCAGGCCGGAACGGTCAGGATGATGTGCGAAGCCTTGATCAGGGCACCAGCGCGCACCTCCTCCGGTAGGCCAGGTTCGGCGACGCGGTCATTGGTGAGCATGGCCACTGGCGGTGAGCTTGCTACTGCCGCCATCACGGCCACCGGCCTGCCGCTTCACCAAGGGCTGTTCCGATAGGAGGTCCATTGACTCCGCCGTCTGCCCTGCTGCTTGGTGGCTGATGTCCATGGCGCTGGCAGAAGCGCTGATGGCGTGGCTGCGATCGATGCGCTCGGGCAATTCGGTCGTCCCATCGCCGTCCGCGTGCCAGGCCGGCGGCAAAGGAAGCTGTCGGTAGCGGGCTGGCCATGAGAGTCTCCTCGGGGGCTGGTCTTTGACTGCTTTGCGACACTCGCCAAGCGTGATTACATCCTGCTATATCGCGGTAGCAAGAAGAAGGCCAGCTTTACCCTCAGCCCTCCTCTGGCCCGAAGCAGAGCGCCCGGTCGCAGCACTCGGCGCAGTGTGGCGCCTTGCAGATCGGCACGCCGGCGCGCTCGCAGAGCTGGCGGTAGAAGAACTTCTTCCATTTCATGTCGCCGACGTTCTTCGCCGCCAGGACGGGGAAGTGCTCGCGCAGCAAGTCCGATAGTACCGTGCGGCTAGGCAGCCCCATGTCCTGCCAGAGATGGTCTGCGCCCATTGCCGCCGTCGCGATGGCATGACACAGGCAGATGCCCGACTCGTCAGGCAGCGCCAGGTTTTCGAGCAATAGATCGAGGAGATCGGCAAACTCGTCGCCGTCATCGTCGGGAGTCCACGCCCCAGTGTCTGCCGCGAACCCTGCGCCGGGGAAAGGGATCGCAAGGGTCGCAAGGACCGCTTGCAGACGTTGTTCCGGGAGGCCCCGGATCAACGGCTGGCGGCCCGCCTTCAGCGCCTGGCCAATGACGCCACGCAAGGCGAGGGCACACAGGTCTTCGCCGAGTCGCATGCTCGGCAGCTTGTCGGTCGGGTTGAGCATACAGGGCTCCCAGGTGGCAGACGAGGGACTTCAAGCAGAATCCACGCCAGGCTGCCTTGATCGGCGGGTGGTGCTCCTGTGCTTCGTTCGACGCGACAATGTCGTGAACCCGACAAAACCCGGCCCAGGCACAAGGATGCGGAATCAGGCGCTTAGCGTTGGCACGGCAATTGCGGCATGCCAGGGAACCGAGGACTGACGCCATGAAGACAGCCGAAATTGCCCAACTGCTGAACGAGCCTGCCTGTGCTCACAACAGGAACGAGAAATCCGGTTGCGCGCGCACCAAACCGGGTGCGACGGCGGGCGGCTGCTCGTTCGACGGTGCGCAGATCGCGCTGCTGCCGATTGCTGACGTCGCTCACATCGTGCACGGGCCGATCGCCTGTGCCGGTGCCTCCTGGGACAACCGCGGCGCGCGTTCGTCGGGACCGACGCTCTATCGCATCGGCATGACCACCGACCTCACCGAGCAGGACGTGATCATGGGGCGTGGCGAGAAACGGCTGTTTCTCGCCATCAAGCAGGCGATCGACGACTACGCGCCGAAGGCCGTCTTCCTCTACTCGACCTGTGTTCCGGCGCTGATCGGCGACGATCTCGAGGCGGTGGCCAGAGCGGCCAGCGCGCGCTGGGGGGTGCCGGTGGTGCCGGTCGACTGCGCCGGCTTCTACGGCACCAAGAACCTCGGCAACCGCATCGCCGGCGAAGCCATGTTCAAGTACGTGATCGGCACCCGCGAACCGGCACCGGTCGCCGCATCCGCGCAACGGCCGGGCATCCGGGTCCACGACGTGAACCTCATCGGCGAATACAACATTGCCGGCGAGTTCTGGTACCTCGCGCCGCTCTTCGACGAGCTGGGCCTGCGCATTCTGTGCACGCTCTCGGGCGACGCACGCTTCCACGAGGTGCAGATCATGCATCGCGCGCAAGCGTCGATGGTGGTCTGCGCCAAGGCGCTGCTCAATGTCGCGCGCAAACTTGAAAGCGACTTTGGCGTGCCCTTTTTCGAAGGCAGCTTCTACGGCATCACCGACACCTCGCAGGCCTTCCGTGACTTCGCCCGCTTGCTTGGCGACGCCGACCTCGCGGCGCGCACCGAAGCGATGATCGCCCGCGAGGAGGGCGCCGTTCGCGCGGCCCTCGAACCCTGGCGAGCGCGGCTGGCCGGCAAGCGGGTGCTGCTCTACACCGGTGGCGTCAAGAGCTGGTCGGTGGTCTCGGCGTTGCAGGATCTGGGTATGACGGTGGTGGCCACCGGTACCAACAAGTCGACCGAGGAGGACAAGGCGCGCATCCGCGAGATCATGGGCGAGGCGACGAAGATGATCACCGACGGCAGCCCGAAAGCGCTGCTACAGGCCTACCAGGACTACCAGGCGGACATTCTGATCGCTGGCGGGCGCAACTTGTACACGGCTTTGAAGGCCCGCATCCCCTTTCTCGACATCAACCAGGAAAGGGAATTCGGCTACGCCGGCTATGGCGGCATGCTGGAGTTGGTTCGCCAACTCGCGCTGACGCTGGAATCGCCGGTGTGGAAGAAGGTGCGGGCGCCGGCGCCATGGCAGGTCGTGCCGGCCGCGGGCAAGGCGCCAGCACCTGCGGGAGAAACCCTTGCCTGAAATCCTCAAGCGCGCCAAGCCGCTGGCGGTGAATCCGCTCAAGGCCAGTCAGCCGATCGGCGCCGCCCTGGCTTTCCTCGGCCTGCGGCGGGCGATTCCGATGCTGCACGGGTCGCAGGGCTGTACGGCTTTCGGCAAGGTGTTCCTGGTACGCCATTTCCGCGAGCCGATCCCGCTACAGACGACGGCCATGGATCAGGTGTCGAGCATCATGAGTGCCGACGAGAACGTCATCGAGGGCTTGCGCGTGCTCTGCGAGAAGAGTCGGCCGGAGATTATCGGCCTGCCGACTACCGGGCTCTCCGAGACCCAGGGCTGCGACATGCCGCGCCTGGTGCGCGAGTTCCGCAGCCGACATCCGGAGTTTGCGAGCACCGCTGTGGTACCGGTAAGCACACCGGACTACAGCGGTTGCCTCGAGTCCGGCTTTGCTCTCGCCGTCGAAGCGATCATCGACACGCTGCTCCCCGCCGACCTCGGGCCGGTGCCGGTTGCGGGCTGCCCCCGGCAGGTCAATGTCCTCGCGTCGTCGATGCTGACGCCGGGAGACATTGAAGCGATCAAGGAATGGATCGAGGCCTTCGGTCTGCAGCCGGTGGTGCTGCCCGACCTCGGCGACTCGCTCGACGGGCATCTGATCGACCAGGAGAGCACGCCGCTGACCCTGGGCGGGACACCGAAAACCGCCATCGCCACGCTCGGCGAGGCGACCGCCACGATCGTCATTGGCCGTTCGCTGTACAAGGCGGCCGATCTGCTGCGGGCGCGCAGTGGCGTGCCGGATTTTCGTTTCGGTCATCTGCTCGGCCTCGATGCCTGTGATGCCTTCATCCTCACGCTGGCCGAAATCTCGGGGCAGCCGGTACCCCCCGCCATCGAACGCCAGCGGGCGCAACTGCAGGACGCGATGGTCGACACCCATTTCATGACCGGTTTCCTGCGCATCGGCATTGCCGCTGATCCCGACCTGTTGGTGGCGCTGGGGCAGTTCCTCACCGGTGTCGGCGGCGAAGTCGTCGCCGCAGTGGCGTCGACGCGTGCCGAGGTGCTCGCCGATCTGCCGGCCACCAGTGTGCGCATCGGCGATCTCGAGGATCTGGAACGTGCGGCACTGGCGCAGCGCGCCCAGCTGATCGTCGCCAACTCGCACGCCGCGCCCAGCGCGCAACGCCTGAAAGTACCGCTGCTGCGTGCCGGTTTTCCCCAGTACGACTGGGTCGGCGGCTACGCGCGGACCTGGGTCGGCTATCGCGGCGCGCGTCAGGCTTTGTTCGATATCGCCAATCTCTTCCTCGGGAGCCATCATGACATCCCTGTCCACCGATCGATCTACCGGGTCGGCAACGACGTCGGTGCGCCGACGCGGGCGCCGTCTGGCGCTGGCCTGGCCCACCACTAACGAGGCGCCGGGCATGCTCAGGGTGGCTTTCGCCAGCAACGACCGCAGCACGGTGAATCAGCATTTCGGCGCCGCCGAAGGTTTTGCGGTCTACGCCCTGGACGGCGAGCGCGCGCAACTGGTCGAAATCGTCGAGTTTCCGCCGGCCGCCATGGAAGCCAACGAAGGCCGACTGCCGGCGCGGGTTTCGGCGCTGGCGAGTTGCGCCGCCGTCTATTGCCTGGCGGCCGGCGCCTCGGCGGTGAAGCAGTTGCTGGCCGTCGGCGTGCAGCCGATCCGGCTCGACGATGAGGCAGCGATCGACGTGCTCTTGCAGCAGATCAGCCGCGCGATCTGCGCTGGCGGCACCGCCTGGGTTGACCAGGCGATTCGCCGGCAGGAGGGCGACAGCGCCCGCTTCGATCGCATGCTTGACGAAGGCTGGGACGAATGACGGCGGGTCCTCTGCAAGCTCGCGGCCGGGTGGTCGGCGTGCATGGCGACGTGGCCGAGGTACGCATCGCCACCGAATCGGGCTGCCATGCTTGCCGGGCACGCGCCGTCTGCGGCCGCGGCAGCGAACAGTCGCTCCGCGTCGCGGCGTTGGCGGACATGGCGGTCGGCGACCCCGTGCTGCTCGAACTGGATCAGGCGAACTTTTCCCTCGCCATGGCAATTGGCTACCTGCTGCCGGTCGTGACGCTGCTGCTCGGCACGGCGCTGTTTTCCTTCGCTGGCGACGCCGCCGCCGCCCTCGGTGCCGCCATTGGTCTGACCACCGGACTGTTCCTGGTCCGTCTGCTACATCGCCGGCTGCTCGCCGGCCATCTGCAGCCGACCGTCTCTGTTACTCGTTCATCCCAGTCATTTCCTGGAGAAAGCCCATGACTGCAGGTCTTGCCCCGGTATCCGCGATCACGCCCGACGACGCGCCAATCTATGCCACCGAATTCATCAGGGAAATGCTGCGTCAGACGCGAGCGCTCGACAGCTATGGCCAGTGGGACGGCAAGCCGGTGCCGACGATCCTCGCCGGCTACGTGCTGAGCAAGGAGCAGAAGCGCGCGCTGCCGACCATCGGCGATCCCGACGAGTTGACACTGGCCCGCGTCAAGGCTTTCCACAACGCGATTGCGGTATTGATCGAGAAGGAATGCGGGCAGATGGCGGTGCCCTTCGTACAGATCACCCACGAAGGCTTCGGGCGCGCGCTGATCACCGTCGGCAAGCTGGTGGTGATGGATCGGACGCTGCGCGATGTGCATCGCTTCGGCTTCGAGTCGCTGTCGAAGATGAAGAGCGAAGCCGACAAACACCTCGCCGTAGCGCTCGGCGTCATCGGCCGATTCCCGGAAGTGGCGGGCATGTGAGGGTAGAAAGATGAGCGAAGACGAAATCAGGGATCTCGATCGGCAGGTGAAGAAGTTGAAGCGTCTGGCCAGCGAGCAGGCCGCGAGGCTCCACGATCTGGTCGAGGACCGCCTGCCTGCCGCGTGGCAGGAGCTTCCGGAAATTTCACAGGCAACCCTCACGGCGTGCAAAGCGTGGGCGGAAGCCAACGCCCGCCTGCAGGCGGTACAGAAAGGATAAGCGCATGGGTACCATCACTGGACGCACCCGCGGCGGGGACGAATGGATCCCGCAGTTCGTCAGTTTTCTCGATCCGAAAAAGTGCATTGGCTGCGGTCGCTGCTACAAGGTGTGTCCACGCAATGTTCTCGATCTGGTCGAACGGAGCGAGCAGTTGCTGGCCGACGCCGACGAGGATGCCGATGACGATGACGAAATGATGGTGATGACCATCGCCAACGGCGCCGACTGCATCGGCTGCGGCGCCTGCGGTCGTGTTTGCCCGAAGGACTGCTACACCTACGAGGTGGCTGCGGGGTGAATGGAGTGAGTTCTGCGCGTCTGCCGTTGTCTTGCGACCGTGTTGCCATTCCGAGTGTCGCGTTTGCGACATCCATTCAACTGCACGGGAATAGCGAAAATATATGAAAATCATGGTGTTGCGCCTCATCGGCAGGCCTGGTACGAAGCTTGCTTTGATAAACTCGGGGAACCCGTCCCACATCAAGGAGAGCACCTCATGATCCATCTGACCCCCGCCGCCATAAAGGCAATCAGCCGCTTCGTCAAGGCCACCGAGACTCCCGTCGCCGGTCTGCGCATCTTTGTCTCGGGCGGCGGCTGCGCCGGCCTGCAATACGGACTGCGTCTCGAACAGGACAAGGGCACGGACGATCTGGAATTTGACGTCGGCGCTGCTGCCCGCTTGCTGGTCGATCCGTTGAGCAGTTCAATGCTCGACGGCCTGACGGTCGATTTTGTCGACAGCCTCACGCAGACCGGTTTCAAGTTCAACAATCCGAATGTCGCGGGCGCTTGCGCCTGCGGCCAGTCGTTCGCGGGCTGAGGAGATCGCCATGTGGGACTATTCCGAAAAGGTGCGCGAACACTTCTTCAATCCGAGGAATTCCGGGCCGCTTGAGAACGCCAACGGTGTCGGCGACTTCGGTTCGATCAAGTGTGGCGACGCGCTGCGCCTGATGCTCAGGGTCAACCCGGAAACCGAGGTCATCGACGATGCGCGCTTCCAGACCTTCGGCTGCGGCTCGGCGATCGCCTCGTCGTCGGCGCTGACCGAAATCATCAAGGGCAAGACACTGGACGAAGCGCTACAGGTCAGCAACCAGGACATCGCCGACTATCTCGACGGACTGCCGCCGGAAAAGATGCACTGTTCGGTCATGGGGCGCGAAGCACTGCAGGCGGCGGTCGCCAACTATCGCGGCGAGACCTGGAAGGAGGATCACGAGGAGGGCGAGTTGGTCTGCAAGTGCTTCGCCATCGACGCCGTGATGATCGAGGATACGGTGCGCGCCAACAGCCTGCGCACCATCGAGGAGGTCGCCAACTATACCAAGGCCGGTGGCGGCTGTTCGGCGTGTCACGAGAAGATCGAGGACATCCTGATTGCCGTCAATGGTCGGCTCTACGCCAACGAAGCGAGGCCGACCAAGGCGCGCCCGGCAAGCGGCGACGGGGTGAGCAAGCCGAAGCTGACCAACTACCAGCGCATCCGCAGGATCGAGGAGACCTTGGAGGCGATCCGTCCTTCGCTGCAGCGTGACCACGGTGACGTCACCCTGGTCGAGGTCGACGGCAAGAAAGTCTACGTCGAACTCACCGGCGCCTGCCGCGGATGCTCCATGGAATCCGCCACCCTTGGCGGCGTGCAGCAGAAACTCATCGAAGCCCTGGGCGAACTGGTACAGGTGCTGCCGGTCGCCGCACTGGTTCGCGCGTAACCGTCCGTCAACCGACAGGAGAAGCCATGCAACCGATCTACATGGACAACAATGCCACGACGGCCTGCGATCCCGCCGTCGTGGCGGCGATGCTGCCCTACTTTACCGAACAGTTCGGCAACGCGTCCTCGATCCACAGCTTCGGTTCGCAGGTCGGCAAGGCGATCAAGCAGGCGCGCATGCAGGTCCAGTCGCTCCTCGGCGCGGCTCACGACAGCGAAATCGTGTTCAATTCCTGTGGCACCGAGTCCGATGCGACGGCCATCCTCTCGGCGCTGAAAGCCCACCCGGAACGGCGGACGGTGATCACCACGGTGGTCGAGCATCCGGCGATCCTCAACCTGTGCGCCCACCTCGAGAAGGAGGACTACGTCGTGCATCGCCTGCGCGTCGACCGCAAGGGGCGGCTCGACCTCGACGAGTACCGGTCGCTGCTCAACGAGCGCGTGGCGATCGTTTCGGCGATGTGGGCGAACAATGAAACGGGAACCCTTTTTCCGGTCGAGGAAATGGCCGAGATGGCGCACGCGAAAGGCATCCTTTTCCACACCGACGCCGTGCAGGCCGTCGGCAAGGTCGCCATCGATCTCAAGAGCACGCAGATCGACATGCTCTCGTTGTCCGGTCACAAGCTGCATGCACCGAAAGGCATCGGTGTGTTGTATGTGCGTCGCAATACCCGTTTCCGCCCACTGCTGCGCGGCGGCCATCAGGAGCGTGGGCGCCGTGCGGGCACCGAGAACTCGGCGTCGATCGTCGGCCTCGGTGTCGCCTGCGAGCTTGCCCAACAGCATCTGGTGGCCGAGAACACGACCGTCAAGCGCCTGCGTGACCGCCTCGAACGAGGGATTCTCGGCAGCGTCAGGAACGCCTTCGTCAATGGCGACACGCTCTACCGTCTGCCCAATACGGCGAGCATCGCTTTCGAGTACGTGGAAGGCGAGGGCATTCTGCTGCTCCTCAACCAGCTCGGCATTGCCGCGTCTTCCGGCTCGGCCTGCACCTCGGGCTCGCTGGAGCCGTCGCATGTCATGCGCGCGATGGCCATCCCTTACACCGCGGCACACGGGACGATTCGCTTCTCGCTTTCGCGCTACAACACCGAAGAGGAAGTGGACCGCGTCATCGCCGCCGTACCGCCGGTGATCGCGAAGTTGCGGAAACTCTCCCCGTACTGGAGCGGTGACGCACCGACCGCGAATCCGGAGCAGGCCTTCCAGCCGGAATACGCCTGACCAGATCAAGGAAGTCGCGGTCGATGCGGCGGTAAAAGCACGTCCACCGAGCCGTCACTTCCACTTTACAATAGCCGCTTGGGGCCCTATAATCCAATCCTCTTTCGAGGGGGTATAGCTCAGCTGGGAGAGCGCTTGCATGGCATGCAAGAGGTCCGCGGTTCGATCCCGCGTACCTCCACCAGCATTTCGAAAGAGATTTTCCGGGTCCCCATCGTCTAGAGGCCCAGGACACTACCCTTTCACGGTAGGTACCGGGGTTCGAATCCCCGTGGGGACGCCAAGTCAGGCAGGCGCACTGCTACTGCCAGAAAGCCGCAGACCGTGCTGTGGTCATGGTCGTCAGGCAGCGCGACCATTAGCCCCTTCTCCCTGTTGATTTTGCCCCCATGTAGCTCCTTCCCGCGCGTCGTTCCGACGCTTCCGTGGGCTGTCGATATTCTTGCTAAAGCCTGGCATTTCCAGTAAGTTGCGCGGACACATCGGGGTGCCAAGTCAATCAAGCAAGGAAATACCATGAACGCTAACGAAAAATTCATTGCTGCCGACGCTCATGTGGACGAGGCCGCGATCAAGCCGCTGCCCAATTCCCGAAAGATTTACGTGGTCGGCAGCCGGCCGGACATTCGCGTACCGATGCGCGAGATTACGCAGTCGGATACCGACACGGCTTTCGGGGGCGAGCAAAACCCGCCAATTTATGTCTATGATTGTTCCGGACCCTATTCCGATCCACAGGCAAATATCGACGTTCGCCAGGGGCTACCGGCATTGCGTGCACAGTGGATTGCCGAGAGAGCTGATAGCGAGCCGCTTTCCAGTTTGAGTTCGGCCTTCGGTCGCCTCCGCGCGGCCGATGGAGCACTTGATGAATTGCGCTTTCCAGGCCTGCGGCGTTGGCCCCTGCGCGCCAGGCCAGGGGCCAACGTGAGTCAGATGCACTATGCACGGCGCGGTATCATCACCCCGGAGATGGAGTATGTCGCAATCCGGGAAAACAACAACCGGCGCACCTATATCGAGCAGATCAAGACTTCAGGTCCACAAGGGCAGCGTCTTGCTGAAATTCTCTGTCGTCAGCATCCCGGCAACAGCTATGGTGCCAGCATCCCTGACGAAATCAGTCCGGAGTTCGTGCGCTCCGAAGTTGCGCGGGGCAGGGCAATCATCCCGTGCAATATCAATCATCCGGAAAGCGAGCCGATGATCATTGGCCGCAACTTCCTTACCAAGATCAATGCCAACATCGGCAACTCGGCACTTGGTTCGAGCATCCAGGAAGAAGTCGAAAAAATGACCTGGGCCATCCGCTGGGGTGGGGACACCGTGATGGATCTGTCGACCGGGAAGAATATCCATGAAACGCGTGAGTGGATCATTCGCAATAGTCCGGTACCGATCGGAACGGTGCCGATCTATCAGGCTCTCGAAAAAGTCAATGGCAAAGCCGAAGACCTGAACTGGGAGATTTTCCGCGACACGCTCATCGAACAGGCGGAGCAGGGGGTCGACTACTTCACGATCCATGCCGGCGTGCTCTTGCGTTATGTGCCACTGACCGCTGGACGCCTGACCGGAATCGTTTCGCGAGGGGGGTCGATCATGGCCAAGTGGTGTCTGGCCCATCACCGGGAAAGCTTTCTCTACACCCACTTCGAGGAAATCTGCGAGATCATGAAGGCCTATGATGTGTCCTTCAGCCTCGGTGATGGGTTGCGTCCGGGGTCGATCTACGATGCCAACGACGAGGCCCAACTTGGTGAGTTGAAGACTCTCGGGGAACTTACAGATATCGCCTGGAAGCACGATGTGCAGGTGATGATCGAGGGACCCGGCCATGTGCCGATGCACATGATCAAGGAGAACATGGATTTGCAGCTTTCCTTCTGCAGGGAGGCCCCATTTTATACCCTGGGACCGCTGACTACCGACATTGCACCCGGTTATGATCATATTACCAGCGGAATCGGTGCAGCGATGATCGGCTGGTTCGGCACAGCCATGCTCTGCTACGTGACGCCCAAGGAACACCTGGGTCTTCCCGACAAGAACGATGTCAAGACCGGAATCATCACCTACAAGCTGGCCGCCCATGCGGCTGATCTTGCCAAGGGTCATCCGGGTGCGCAGATCCGTGACAACGCCTTGTCGAAGGCGCGCTTCGAATTCCGTTGGGAAGATCAATTCAACCTGGGGCTAGACCCGGACAAGGCGCGAGAGTTTCATGACGAAACCTTGCCCAAGGATTCGGCAAAAGTTGCGCATTTTTGCTCGATGTGTGGCCCACATTTTTGCTCCATGAAGATTACTCAGGAAGTGCGGGAGTTTGCCATCGAGCAGGGGGTGAGCGAAACCGAGGCGCTGGCCAAGGGAATGGCAGGCAAAGCCATCGAATTCGTCAAGGCCGGTGCCGAGGTATACCAAAAGATCTGAACCGTCAGCACGATGTTGACGAAACATTCCAGGAACGAACAGCAGGAGCTGGCCGTGGGGCCGATGACCATCGGTTCGGCGACTCTCCTTGCCCGACCACTTCAGAAGTCCTTGGCAGCCTCCCAAAGGATGAAGCCATCCTCTTTGCGGGTCCACTCGAGCAGTTCGATCATCGGATAGGCGCGTTGGCCAAGTCCGACCGCTGATGCGTCTTGCTCGTCGCTGCCATCATTGTTGTCAGCCTCGCCATGAGTGCTGGAATGGCTCTTGTGTTCAGCGGTGGCGACACGTAGGCGCTCGATCGCTTCGGGTAATTGTTCAGTGGTGATGACGCCGCGGGCGCTGCAGTCTTTACCGACCAGCTCGAGCAGTTGACGAGCGACCTGGGCAAACATCATGATCTGGCCGGAAGTGCTTGATGTAAACTTCACCAGCATGAGGGGAATCTCCGTGGAATGGATGGATGGATGGCAACAATATCTATTGTTGCAGTTGGCGGATCGGACAACAATAGCCATCGGCGGATTATTGGTGTTGAATGGAACTTGAACGCTTGCTCAGATCACAGGGCTTTGGCAGCCGGGTAGAGTGCCGTATGCTGGTCGTCCAGGGTCGCGTCAACGTCGCCGGGAAGGTCTGCGCGGATCCCTTTGAGCACTTCGAACCGGCTGGGCTGAGCTTTGCCGTTGATGGTGTACTGTGGAATTATCGCGAGTTTGCCTACCTTGCGATGAGCAAGCCAGCGGGTTATGAATGCTCCCGTCGTCCACAACATTACCCCAGCGTCTATTCGCTGCTTCCGCAGCCGCTGGCGACACGTGGGGTCCAGACCGTTGGTCGCCTTGACCAGGACAGCACGGGCCTGCTGCTGCTGTCCGACGATGGTCAATTCATCCATACCTTCACCTCGCCACGTAAGAAGGTTCCTAAAGTCTATGAGGTTACGACGAGGCATACGGTCGATGATGCACAGGTGATGGCGCTACTCAATGGGGTGGAATTACATGACAATGCCAAACCGGTCGAAGCAGTGGCGTGCATCCGGCTGGACGAAAGGCGATTGCGTTTGACTGTTACCGAGGGAAGATACCATCTGGTGAAGCGGATGATCGCCGCTGCCGGCAATCGTGTCGAGGCCTTGCATCGCATTGCAGTGGGTGGTTTTTGTTTGCCCCCGGAATTACCCATAGGCCAGTGGATATGGCTGGAGTCGCCAGAGCTGGAGCTTCTGGCACAACGAGCATGAGGCGATGGCCGGTACCTGCCGCGGGAGCTGATCCAGCCCATGATTTGCATCCGGGTTCATTGCGATGACATTGACCGAACTGCGTTATATCGTTGCGCTTGCACGTGAGAGACACTTCGGGCATGCAGCCGAGAAGTGCCATGTCAGCCAACCCACGCTCTCAGTAGCATTGAAAAAGGTCGAGCAGCGGCATGGCGTCATTCTGTTCGAGCGATCCTCCGCTGATGTTCGGCTGACAATGATCGGCGAACAGATCGCGCTGCAGGCTGAGCGGGTGCTTGAAGAAGCGGGAAGGATCCGGGAGATCGTTGCGCAGGGGAAGGACCCCTTGTCTGGGCCATTGCGCCTTGGCGTCATCTATACTATTGCGCCCTACCTTCTGCCGCGTCTGATTCCGTCCTTGCATTCCCGCGCACCGCGGATGCCACTCTATCTACACGAGAACTTTACCGTCAACCTGGCTGCGCAGTTGCGCCGGGGTGATCTCGATGTGATTGTCGTAGCCTTGCCATTTGATGAGCCGGGGATCGTCTCCAGAGTGGTGTATGAGGAGCCATTTTGTGTTGCGATGCCGACCGGCCATCCTTTAGCCATGGAATCCCTGATCGATCCGGAGCAGGTGGCTGCGGAAAATCTGTTGCTCCTGGGCATTGGCAACTGTTTTCGGGACCAGGTGGTACAGGCCTGCCCACAGCTTTCGGCACCTGGCGGAACCACGGGTGCGCTTGAAGGAAGTTCCCTCGAAACGGTTCGTTACATGGTTGCAAGTGGCGCGGGCATCTCGATCGTACCGGCATCGGCTGCGGCATCGTGGCCGCAGCAAGATCCGTTGCTGTTGTTTCGCCATTTCACTGAGCCTGCCCCTATGCGACAGGTAGTCATCGCCTGGCGGGCGACTTTCCCCAGACCGCAGGCAATCGACGTGTTGCGGGCAGCCATCCTGGACGCACCTCCACCAGGGGTCATTCGAGCATGACAACACAGGCCACCTGACAAGTGCCCTGCGCTGATATGTTTCACGTGAAACAGGTGCCGGCCTGTTTCATGTGGCCTGACCCGTTGTCTTCCTGCGCTGCGCGGGTACTGCAGCGGTGTTGGGGGGTGTGGTCGAGCTTGTCGGAACGGGTGTTCCCTTGGTCGTTTTCGATGCAGGTTTAGGCGCACGTTTCTCGAACTCAAAGCCGACCTTGCCATCGGCACCGCGTACCAGGTAAGCCGAGAATTTTCGACGAGTACGTGCGGAGATGAAATCCTTGAGCAAATCCGTACGCCCGGTGTCGAGAAGTTTCCGCATCTGTTCGGGTTCAACCGGTTGCTGAAGAATGATCGTTCCCGAGCGAAAGTCACAGCTCTTCGCGGGCCCAACAGATTTCTCGCAGACATAGGCCATGCCATGAGCGAAGACACGCGCCGCGCATTTCGGGCAAGCCCCCAGCGACTCGCTGTCTGAGAAATCGACTGTCTCGACAGAACCTTCATCACTGGCAGTGCCTTGCCCAAAATCGAACTCCGGAGCATTTGCAGCGTTCAGTTGGACAATGGCGTTGAAAGGACGACCCATTTTGTTCCGGAAGCCGCTCAAGGGGCCGACTTTACGCTTGGTGAGTAACTCTTCGATCTCGGTTGCTTCGAATTGTCGGCCGGCGACGATTTTCCATAGTGCGAAATCGCAGGTCTGGCACTGAAATTTCTTGTAGGTTTCCCTGATCAATCCACCGCATTTCGGGCAATGTGTCGAGAGTTCTCCAAAATCTCCAGGAATGCTGTCGCTGTCGTAACTTTTTGCGCGGTCGACAATATGTTGAGTCATTGCCGCGATCTCTTTCATGAATTCTTTGCGCGACATCTCACCTCTTTCCATGCGCGCAAGTTTCCATTCCCATTCACCGGTCAGTTCGGGTGCGGTCAACTCGCGGATGCCCAGACCATTGAGGAGTGTCATCAGCGAAAATGCCTTGGCGGTTGGCTGCAGTTCGCGGCCTTCACGAAGAAGGTACTGTTCGGAGAGCAGGTTTTCTATGATCTGGGCGCGCGTCGCTGGGGTACCAAGACCGCGTCCGGCCATCGCCGCCCGCAACTCTTCGTCATCCATGGCCTTGCCGGCGCTTTCCATGGCCGTCAACAAGCTGGCCTCAGAGTAGCGGGGCGGCGCTTTGGTTTGATGGGCGCCAAGCACCATCTCTTCAGCCCTGACCTTCTCCTCTGGTGTAACGGCAACCAGATTACCCTCGCCATCAGACTGCGCGTCACGACCATAGACCGTCAGCCAACCCGGGTTCACCAGAACCTTGCCTTCGGTCTTGAAGGGCTCGGACTGGACACGTGAAATGCGGGTGGTGATCAGAAATTCCGCCGCCGGATAGAATACGGCCAGAAAGCGCTTGACGACCATGTCGTAAAGCTTCGACTCGGGCTCGGACAGATGTTTGGGTGCCTGCAGCGTCGGAATGATCGCGAAATGATCAGAAACCTTGGCGTTGTTGAAAATGCGCTTGTTCGGAATAACCCAGCGGCTGTTCAGGATCTGCTGTGCGAAAGGCGCATAGCGAGCCAGCATCGCTTCGTCGTGACCTTTCCCGACCACCTCTCCGGTCAGCATCGAGAGCGTGCTGCTGACTGTCGAAACATAGTCCTCGGGTAGCGCGCGCGAATCGGTACGCGGATAGGTGAGGACCTTGTGCTTTTCATATAGCGCCTGCGCTAAGCCAAGCGTGGCCTTTGCAGAAAACCCGTAGCGCCCGTTGGCCTCGCGTTGGAGGCTGGTCAGATCAAAGAGCAACGGTGATAGCTGTGTCGAAGCCTTGGATTCCTCGCTGACTTCCGCCATTTTGCCTGCGCATTTCTGCTGCAGCAGGATGCCTTTGGTTTCATCCCAGAGGCGATCGGCGCGTGCATGTTCGTCATCATCCTTGCCCTTGAATTTCTCGTCGAACCATTTGCCACGATACTCTCCGGCGCGACAGACGAAGACTCCCTCAAGTTCCCAGTAGGGACGGGGCTTGAACTTGCGGATACGATCCTCGCGTTCGACGATCAGTGCGAGTGATGGTGTTTGAACGCGACCAACGGTAGTCAGGTGAAAGCCGCCAGTCTTGGAGTTGAAGGCGGTCATCGCGCGCGTACCATTGATGCCGACCAGCCAGTCGGATTCCGAGCGACACACCGCAGCATCCCCCAGTCCGCGCATATCTGCGCCTTTGCGCAGGCACATGAAGCCTTCCTTGATGGCTTGCGGAGTCATTGACTGTAGCCACAAGCGCTCTACCGGTTTGCCATTGGCAGCATGCTGGGTGATGTAGTTGAAGATCAATTCCCCTTCACGACCGGCGTCACAGGCGTTTACCAGACTGACCACGTCCTTGCGCTTGATCAGACGGACCAACAGCTTGAGGCGCGACTCGGTCTTGGCAATCGGCTGCAGGGTAAAGTGTGGTGGGATCACTGGCAGATGGGCGAATGACCATTTGCCGCGTTTGACCTCATATTCTTCGGGACAAGCCAGTTCCAGCAGGTGACCAATGGCCGACGAGAGGACGTAATCGTCATTCTCGAAGTAGTCTTCGTGCCGAACGAATCCGCCAATCGCACGCGCAAGGTCGGCGGCAACAGAAGGCTTCTCGGTGATGATCAGTTTCTTGCTCATGGGGTCTTCATCAGCCGGGAAGGGTGGCGAAAGGAGTCGTCGGGGGATTGGCTGCGCGGGTCATCATGATTCTGTCGGCGAGGTTCTCAGTTGTGGGAAATGCGTTGATAGCGCCCGCCAGGCAAACTGCCAACCTGGCCATTCATTTCCAAGTGCAGCAGCATCACCGAAACCACGTCAGCCGTCAAGCCACTGCGGTCTACGAGTTCGTCCAGAGCGCAGGGATCAAAACCCATGCTCAACAATAGTTCGTTGGCTGGGTCACCACTTGCCGGGGAAACCCTTGGCCGGGGAGAAGTGCTTATCCAATGTAGCTCGTCGAGCACATCCTGGACGGTTTCGACCAGTTTTGCACCCTGTTTGATCAATTGATGGCAGCCGCGTGCCTGCGGGGAGTGAATCGATCCGGGGATGGCAAAGACCTCGCGACCCTGCTCGGCGGCCAGGCGTGCGGTGATCAAGGAGCCGCTTTCGGTCGTCGCTTCGACCACCAGAACGCCGCGCGAGAAGCCCGATATCAGGCGGTTTCGGCGCGGGAAGTTGGCGGCAACGGGGGGAGTGCCCAAGCGAAACTCCGAGATGATCGTACCATAGGCCTCGATTGCGTGCGCCAGATCCCGGTTCGCGGACGGGTAGATGCGATCAATACCGGTGCCAATGAAGGCCACGGTGTTGCCCGAAGCCTTCAGTGCACCGCGATGAGCGGCTGCATCTATCCCCAGGGCAAGGCCGCTGGTAATCGTCAGCTGGGCATCGGCAAGGGCAGCAGCGAAGCGCTCGGCATGGGTAATCCCTTGTGGGGTAGGGTTGCGGCTACCGACCATTGCCAGGGCAGGCGTATTGAGCAGATCGAGACGGCCGCGAACATAGAGCAGCGTTGGTGGGTCGGGTATTTGCAGCAGTGATTGGGGATATTCGGGGTCGGCCAGACACAGCAGGTGCTGACCAGGCTTCTCCGACCAGCGCAGCGCTTCCTCAATCATGAACTGATTGTCGGTATCGAGTACCCGGCTTGCGGCCTTGTCACCCACAATATTGCGCAACGCGCTGCGACTCGCAAGGAAGATGGCTTCCGGAAGTCCGAAAACGCTTAACAGCTTGCGCTGGGTCTCACCGCCAATACCCGGAATCAGCGTCAGTCGTAGCCAGTTCGCCAACGACTCGGCCGCATTCATCCCTAAGGTGAACGAGCAAAGTCGTTGACGTCTACAGTACTCTCAGACTTAACCACCAGACCGTACGATAGACGCTCAAATATCCGAAAGACGAACAGCAAGCCGATTCGTTCCGGAGGAATCGGTACCCTCACCTTGGTATCGTTCTCATCACGCTCGACTATCGTGCGGTTGCGTTCGAGCGCCAGAACATGCCCAATCTCGATCCCGTCCCTGGCCCCACGATTAAGCGTGACAATTGACCCGCGGCCTGCGGTGTCGACGCCGCCATAGACTGAAATCACCCGGCCATTGACCTGAAATCCGGGTTTGTGTGGCACGTAGGCAACCAGCGGGGGACGTATTGCCGGCAGCAGGCGGTCGCCACGACCGATTTCCTGTTTCATCGTGACGACCTCAAAGGTCGCGGGATTGCCGGGTTCGAGCTGCCTTGCGGTGCCAAGATAGAAAGCTTCGTAACCGAGGATCTGGTGATTATCCGGATCGTGTAACGGCCTGCCGTTGCGATAGATCTGCCAGTCCAGCCTGGACGGATCAGCGCCGGCGACATAGGCGAGGTCACCATTGCCAAGGTAGACCCTGTCCTGCTGCGTTGCAACGATGCGCGCTGCTCGATCAAGGCTGGAGACTTCCACGATCAGCGGGTCTGAGAGAAATGGCCTGATGAGGTTTGGTGGAATTGCCGGGATTTCATCTTTGACATCCGTTGAGTATATCTGCGGTACTAGCCGGATGCTCTGCAAACGCAACCGGGGTGAGCCCTGCACATCGCGTTCGAGAACAATCACATCACCGGGGTAGATACGGTGCGGATTGTTGACCTCTTCCTCGTTCATTCGCCAGATTTCCGGCCATCTCCAGGGTTCTTTCAGGAATTTTCCGGCAAGGTCCCATAAGGTATCGCCCGGCACTACGATATGGCGGTTCGGGGCACCCTCGGCCAACTGGATTTCCTGCCCGACGGCGCCACAGAGCGCACTGATCATGGCCAGAATGAACGCGGACATAATGCGGATCATCGTGTTATCCTCGTAGGAGCGGTTGGGGAATTCCCGGTCGAGATTTCTGTCCCATACGGTCATTTACCCAGTCTGCGCCAAAGTCATCGCAGGCGCCGTGCCAACGACGTCGGCATTGTCAAGACAGCGTGCTGGATTTTGCACGTAGTTACTTCTTCGATCAAGCTTTTTATGTCTCTACTACCGATACTTCGCTTTCCCGATCCGCGCCTGAAGAAGCTTGCCGTGCGCGTTCAACAGGTGGATGACAGCATTCGTCGCCTGGCCCGTGACATGGCCGAAACCATGTACGAAGCGCCCGGGATTGGTCTTGCTGCCACACAGGTAGACGTACACCAACGCGTGATCGTCATTGATGCTTCCGAAACCAGAGATCAGTTGCTGACCCTGGTCAACCCGGAAATCATTCTGCAGGATGGCCTACAGGTCTGTGAGGAAGGGTGCCTGTCGGTGCCCGGAATTTACGACAAGGTCGAAAGAGCGGAACGTGTCGTCGTTCGCTACCTCGATCTGGAAGGACACGAACAGATTATCGAAGCAGTCGGTTTGTTGTCTGTGTGTCTGCAGCACGAAATCGATCATCTGCAAGGGCGCGTCTTTGTCGACCACCTGTCGCAATTGAAACAGTTGCGCATCAGGAACAAGCTCGCCAAGCAGGCACGCATCACCGCATGAAACTGATCTTTGCCGGCACGCCAGAATTTGCTGCAATTTCCCTGCGGGCCATCATTGCCGCGGGACATCAGGTCGTACTGGTACTGACCCAACCGGATCGCGCTGCCGGGCGCGGACTCGCACTCCATGCGTCGCCGGTCAAGCAACTGGCGGAGTCGGTTGGAATCGAGGTCTTACAGCCCCTGAGCTTACGGGACTCCCTGGTGCTGGAGCAGATACACAGGGCTGCTGCCGAAGCGATCATCGTGGCGGCCTATGGGCTGATATTCCCGCAAGCAGTACTCGACATACCCCGCTTTGGCTGTATCAACATTCATGCCTCGTTGCTGCCACGCTGGCGAGGTGCCGCACCAGTGCAGCGTGCGCTTCTCGCCGGTGACCAGGAAACCGGCGTTTGCATCATGCAGATGGACGCAGGGCTCGATAGCGGCCCGGTACTGATGTCAGCACGGCAGCCGATCAACGAAGACGATACGACTTCTTCGCTACAGGATCGTTTGGCCGAGCAGGGCGCCTTGCTGATCGTCGAGGCGTTGGCGTGCTTGCCACTGCAAGCCCAGCCACAACCACCGGCAGGGATTACCTACGCGGCCAAGATCAACAAGGCGGAATCAGCGCTCGACTGGCGTCTTCCAGCGGTTCAACTGGAACGGCAGGTGCGCGCCTTCAACCCGGTTCCGGGTGCGTCGTGTTGTCTTGACGGCAATTTGCTCAAGGTCTGGCGCGCCGAACTGGTGGCTGGCGTTGGCCTGCCCGGAGAGATTCTCGCCGTACAGCGAAATGGCATTGTCGTCGCCTGTGGTGAGGGGGCTCTGCGTCTTGTCGAGTTGCAGAAAGCAGGCGGCAAACGGCTTGCCGCGGCACAGTTCCTGGCTGGTACGCCGGTCGTACAGGGTTCCCGGTGTGCGTTGAGCATGCCTTGAAATGTGGCGTCGACACCCCATCTGGCTGTTCAGATGAGAACCAAGCTGTATGGATGGAGGATTTTACGATGCTCGGCAACTGGCTGAAAACGACTATCCTGATGGCCGCGATCGTTGCATTGTTTGGCACCGTGGGGGCACTCATGGGCGGCAAGTCGGGAATGCTGTTGGCGTTGCTCTTTGGCGGTGCGATGAATTTCTTCGCCTACTGGTTTTCAGACCAGATGGTGCTCAGAATGTACAATGCTCGCGAGGTGGATGAAACCTCGGCACCACAGTTCTACAGTATGGTCAGGGAACTTGCCCGGCGTGCCGCGCTGCCGATGCCGAAAGTCTACCTGATCGACGAAGCGCAACCGAATGCTTTTGCTACCGGTCGCAACCCGGAAAACGCTGCGGTCGCTGCGACAACGGGAATTCTCCAGTTGTTGTCGGCACGCGAGATCCGTGGAGTCATGGCACATGAGTTGGCACACGTTCGGCATCGCGACATCCTGATCTCGACGATTTCAGCGACCATGGCTGGTGCCATCTCCGCATTGGCCAATATTGCGGTATTTTTTGGTGGTCGTGATTCGGAAGGGCGTCCAAGCAATCCTATGGCCGGCCTACTTGTCGCCCTGCTCGCGCCGCTGGCCGCGTCGCTGATTCAGATGGCCATCTCCCGTGCGCGCGAGTTTGAGGCCGATCGTGGAGGTGCTGAAATCTGTGGTGACCCGAGGGCGCTTGCCGATGCCTTGACAAGAATCGACGCCTACGCTCGCGGCATTCCGTTGGCGCCGGCCGAAGCGCATCCTGAAACAGCTCAAATGATGATCATGAACCCCCTGTCGGGCGGTGCGGTTGCTGGTCTGTTCAGCACCCATCCGCCGACTGAAGAAAGGGTGGCCCGGCTACGCGCCATGGTCCGCTAAGGTCCACAAATCGGTCTTGTTTCACGTGAAACATGGGTTGCCAGCCGCCGCTGCCTTGCCACACGCACTATCGCAACAACTGCTGCAACAGCGCCGCAAGACGATAGCCTGCTTCGGTGACACGACGGTTTGCGATGGTCAGTGCTTGGTTGTGAAAGTCGGCAGTGATCGTTGGCGCAGCATCGATTTCCGGTGGATAGGCGTGCTCACTGGCAATCTGCCAGCTTTCATCGATCCATTGCTCGGGTGTTCCCGTAGCCGCCGGAGTTGCATAGCGACTGGTCAGGGCAATGGCCGTGCTGTGCAATCTGCTGCCGTTCAGCCAGGGTGGCCCCGGCAGATCATCCCAATACCGGTGCAGACTGGTCGATGAAGCGTGTGGCTGGAAGGGGTTGTTGATCGTTACCCTGTTTCCGCCCTGATCGCTTCGTCCGTCCGGGCCATAGCGGCTCGCAGCGTGCAGCGGTTGATGTGCGTCGCCAACGAGGTGGATCAGCCAGGGTAGCGCGTAGGCGCGCGCGCTGGGCTTTTCCTTGCGGTCGCCGACGATTCTGGCGAGCGCTACCAGTTGCCGATCAATGACGCCCGGCGACGGCAGCAGACGATCGTACCAGCCCACGGGACGATCAACGAAATGCCAGCTCAGCCGCCTTTCCATATCGGGGAAACCGGGCTGGGTCGATGTGGGTTCCTCGCTGCCCGCAGTGTAGAAGCGCTTGTCGCGGCGAATGTCGTCGGGCCAGGTCGAGGCTTCGAGAAAGGCCGTCAGGTCAGGATCAGCGCCGTTGGCCCGCAGCTGCCAGTGCTCAAAGTCCGGATGCTGTTCCAGGATGGCCGCAACCGCATTTCGGGTGGGTGCATCCATGTGTTCCCAGGCGATCATGGCGCTGATCCGATGCCCGGCGGCATTCCAGGCCGCAGCCGGAAAAGCCAGAACCCACAGCAGGCTCATCGGCAACAGCCGCCCAAAGAATTTTGCAACCATCGTTCGTCTAGCGGTCAAGGTTGATATCGTCCTGTGAGACTGGATCGTCCAGCGGTTCGAGATGGGTGAATACCGACGTATGCGGTAGCACTTGACGAATTTCGCGTTCGATATTCTCGGCAAGTTGATGACCACGGTCGATGGTCCACTCTCCCGGTACGAGGACATGCAGGGAAATGAAGCGGCGCGCACCTGACTCGCGGGTACGCAAGGCATGATAGTCGATGCCCAGCGCACGGTAACGATCCAGGATGGTGAGTACCAGTGCGTACTGCTCCGGCGGCAGGCTGCCATCCATCAGCCCGGCAGTCGTACGTTGCAGCAGGCGCCAGGCAGTCCACACGATATTGCTGGCGACCAGCAGGGCCAGCAGCGGGTCGAGCCACAGCCATCCCGTGGCGGCCACTCCGGCAACGCCAAGAATCACGCCTGCCGATGTCCAGACATCGGTTAGCAAGTGGTGTGCGTCGGCTTCGAGGGTGATCGATCGCCGACGCTGGCCGGCAAGCAGCAGGATACGACCGACGACAAGATTGATCAGTGAGGCCAGCACCGATACCAGCAGCCCAACCCCGATTTGCTCAAGTTCCTGCGGATGAAGAAGGCGTTCAACCGCGGCAATGGCGATGGTCGCAGCGGCCAGCAGGATCAGCAGTCCTTCGAATCCACTCGAGAAGTACTCGGCCTTGCCGTGGCCAAAGGCGTGTCCTTCATCTGCAGGCCGCTCGGCGACCGTCAGCATTGCCAGCGCCATCATCGCACCAGCCAGATTGACCACCGATTCGAGGGCGTCCGAGAGCAGTCCGACGGAACCTGTCAGTAGCCAGGCCATTCCTTTCAGAGTCAGCGTAACGAGTGCCGCGGCGATCGACAGCCATGCGTAGGATTTGAGTGAAGGCGAAACCATGGCCGCATTATCGTTTGTCAGCGACGATCTCGCCATCATCAGGCATCGTGCTAAACTCGTCAGATCCTTAATCGCCACCCATCCCGGCCTTGCCTTCCTCTCCTTCTTCTCCTTCGCCGCGCGCGCTGCGCGTGCGCAAACCGACGCTTCCGGACCAAGGTTCATCGCCGTCGTGCCCGGATGGGCCGACGCCATCCACGCTGGCACCGGATTCGCTCGCCTTGAGCCTGTCGCTGGCGGCACGGGTGATGGCACGCGTGCACGCCGGACAGAGCCTGACGCAAGCGCTGTCCATCCTCGGTAAAACGGCGCCTGCCGCCCGTGCTGCGGCCCAGGACGTGGTTTACGGGAGCTTGCGCCGGTACGGTTGTGGTGAGTTCATTCTGCGGCGCCTGCTGCAAAGATCGCTGCCGCATCCAGAAGTGCAGGCGCTACTGCTGGGAGCGCTTTACCGTTTGCAAACGCGACCCGAATCCGGCTACATGGTAGTTGATCAGGCCGTGGCGGCGGCTGGCGAACTGGCAGGCGGCGGCTTCAAGGGGCTGGTGAATGGCGTGCTGCGAAATTATCTGCGCCAGCGAGAGGTCCTGCATGCGGCCATGCTCGATGATGACGAAGCCGCACAACAGCATCCTGTCTGGTGGCTGGCACGTTTGCGGCGTTGCTATCCGGAACATTGGCAGAACATCGTGACGGTCGGTAATCTCCCGCCACCGATGACCCTGCGTGTCAATCGGCGACGTACCACGCTGACTGATTATGCAACACATCTGCAAAGTGCAGGCTTGTCGGCCCGGCCGGCGGGATGCGACGGACTGATTCTTGCCAGACCAGTTCCGGTCGATGCCTTGCCAGGCTTCGTCGACGGACGGGTATCGATCCAGGACGCCGGCGCCCAACGTGCTGTACACCTCCTTGAACCGCTCGCCGGCCAACGTCTGCTCGACGCGTGTGCGGCCCCCGGCGGAAAAACCGGGCATCTGCTTGAAATGGCGGACATCCAGTTACTGGCACTCGACATCGACGGCCATCGCACACGCCTTGTCGAGGATAACCTGCAGCGCCTTGGCCTGCAGGCGACGGTACAGGTGGCCGATTGTCGAGCGACCGATCAGTGGTGGGATGGCCAGCCATTCGACGCCATTCTTGCCGATGTACCTTGCTCGGCGTCGGGCGTTGCGCGTCGGCACCCGGACATCAAATATCTGCGCCGGGAGAGCGATATCCGACGCTTCGCTCGCATCCAGACCGAAATTCTTGACAAGCTTTGGCCACTGCTGAAACCAGGCGGCAAGCTGCTTTACGCGACCTGTTCGGTTTTCCCCGAAGAGAACGGTGCGCAGATCGATGCGTTCCTCTTTCGCCAACCAGCCGCCAGGCGCCTAGCCGAAGAAAGACTCCTGCCGCAGGAAGAACATGACGGATTTTATTATGCCTTGCTACGGAAAGCGGTTTAGCTCCCTGCTCCTGGGACTGCTGCTGCTGTCTGTTTTGGCTAGCGGGTGGGCTGCCGACATCAGCGTCCGCAACCCAAACCTTTCCGCAGGCGACGACGGCTACACGCTGGCCGCAGATTTCAATATCAATCTCAACGCCCGACTCGACGAAGCCATCGCCAGGGGCATTACCCTGTACTTTGTCGTCGATTTCGAGCTGAGCCGTTCGCGCTGGTACTGGCTGGACGAACAAGTGATTAGTCGCAGCCAAACCTATCAGCTTTCCTACCATGCGCTGACGCGCCAGTATCGTTTGTCGAGCGGTGCCTTGCATCAGAGCTTCGCTTCGCTCGACGATGCGCAGCGCATTCTGTCGCGATTGCGTAACTGGCAGGTCCTCGACAAAGGATCGATCAAGGTCGATCAGACCTATCTCGCCGCCGTGCGCATGCGCCTCGACCTGTCGCAGATGCCCAAGACCTTTCAGGTCAACGCCTTGGCCAACCGGGACTGGAACCTCTCTTCCGACTGGGCGCGATGGAACTTCACCCCTGTCGAAACAGCCCCGTTCACCGCAACAGGGACTCCAACCTTGGCGGCCCCTGGCGTAGACGCCAAATGAAAGTACTGATCGTCGCCGCCGCATCGTTTGGCGGCATCCTGCTGTTTCTTCTGGCATCGGCAAGCGCCAATACGGCGCTCTTCGCCAGTCATTACCCGTGGCTGCTCGGATTGAACGCGATTGTCGCCCTGTCGTTGCTGGCGCTGATTGCCTGGCAATTACAGGCGCTCTGGCGAGAACATCGGGCGCAGGTATTCGGTTCGCGCCTCAAGCTTCGCCTGATGCTGATGTTCGGTCTCATGGCCGTCCTGCCGGGGGTGCTGATTTACGCGGTATCGGTACAGTTTGTCACCAAAAGCATCGAAACCTGGTTTGACGTTCGCGTCGAGAAAGCCCTCGAGGCGGGATTGAACCTCGGTCGCAGTGCGCTCGATTCCTTGCTCGAAGACCTTGCGATCAAAGGACAGGCAATGGCGATGGAACTCGGCGAACGTTCGGAAGCGCAACGGCGGCTCGAACTCAGTCGCTTGCGTGAGCAGAATGGCGTGCAATCTGCAGCCTTGTTTTCGACCAGTGGCGAGTTGCTGGCAACGGCCACAGGTGATCTCACCAACCGGCTGCCCGCACAGCCGTCGTCCGAACAATTGCGCCGTGCGCGCAGCGAGCGCAGGTACGCGGTCATTGAAAGCAATGGTGAGAAGGACTTCAGTCTGCACGTCCTGGTGCCCGTTCCGCCGTCGGGCCTCGGCGCCGAGACGCGCATTCTGCAACTCACCGAGCCAGTCCCGAGTGCTCTCGCATTGAACGCCAACAGTGTGCAGGCCGTATATGCCGATTATCAGGAACTCTCCTTGGGGCGCGAAGGGCTGACCCGGATCTATGCAATGACCCTCACCCTGACCGTGCTGCTGGCGTTGTTCACCGCCATCGCATTGGCCTTCGTGCTGGCCCGTCGTCTGTCGGCACCCCTGTCCATCCTCGCCGAGGGTACCCAGGCTGTGGCGGCTGGCGACTACACTCCCCGGCAGGCGATCTACAGCCGTGATGAACTGGGCATCCTGACGCGCTCATTCAAGCAGATGACCAGCCAGCTGGATGAGGCGCGACGCGATAACGAACGCCACCGCGCCGAGCTTGAAGCTGCACGTGCCTACCTGGAATCGATTCTGGCCAATCTGTCTGCCGGCGTCCTCGTCTTCGACCGGCGCTTCGTGCTGCGGACGGTGAATGAGGGCGCACTGACCATCCTCGTTGACGACTTTGCCGGTCTGCGCGGAGAGGCTGCAGCCGTCTGGCCACGCCAGCAGATGCTGGGCCAGGCCATCATCGATGCCTTTGCCGAGGGCCAACGCACGGAATGGCAAGAGCAGATCGAACTTGAGCATCCCAATGGACCGCCACAGATCCTGCTCCTGCGGGGGACGCAGCTCCCGGATGAATCGCACGGTGGCTATGTCGTCGTTTTCGATGATGTGACGCGACTCATCGCCGCCCAGCGCAGTGCTGCGTGGGGTGAGGTGGCCAGGCGGCTGGCGCACGAGATCAAGAACCCCCTGACGCCGATTCAGTTATCCGCCGAGCGTCTGCAAATGAAGCTCGCCGACCGGCTCGGCGGCGCCGATGCCGAGATGCTCGCTCGCTCGACCCAAACCATCATCATGCAGGTGCAGGCGATGAAGCGGATGGTCACCGACTTCAGTGACTATGCGCGCATGCCTGCACCCGAACTGGCGGCCGTCGACCTCAACGTACTGGTCGTCGAGGTGCTCGGTCTCTATGAGACCTCACGGGCCTCGATCGAACGAAATCTCGCTGCCAGGTTACCGCCGGTCTGGGGAGACAGCACCCAGTTGCGGCAGATCATCCACAATCTGCTGCGCAACGCCGAAGAAGCACAGGAGGCAGTGGATTCGCCCTGTATCGTGATCGGCACACGCCGTACCGACCATATGGTCGAACTGTTGGTGAGCGATCTGGGACCGGGGTTTCCACCCGAAATCATGGCGCGAGTCTTCGAGCCCTATGTCACCACCAAGGCACGCGGTACTGGCCTGGGCCTGGCGATCGTCAAGAAGATTGTTGATGAACACCACGGCCGCATCAGGATCAACAATCGTCAGCCAATCGGCGCCGAGGTCAGCATCCTGTTGCCGCTGGCAGCGCTGCCGGCACCTCGGCGACGCGCAAGCCAACTTCCTTCCGAGGCCTGATCATGGCGCAAATACTGATCGTCGATGACGAAATGGGAATTCGTGAGTTGCTTTCCGAAATTCTGGCCGATGAAGGTCACTCGGTGTGGCTGGCCGAGAACGCTGCTGCAGCGCGCAAGTTGCGCGCCGACAAGCGGCCCGACCTGGTTCTGCTGGACATCTGGATGCCCGATACCGATGGAATTTCGCTGCTCAAGGAGTGGTCCGCGGGCGGCCTCCTGACGATGCCGGTGGTAATGATGTCGGGTCATGGCACGATCGACTCGGCTGTCGAAGCGACACGCATCGGTGCCACCGATTTCCTCGAGAAACCGATTGCTCTGCAAAAACTGCTGCTCACTGTCAAGAAAGCGCTCAAGCACGAAACGGTGATGCTCAAGAAGCCGTTGACGCTCGATGCCTTCGCTCGCTCCCCGTTGCTCAAGGACCTCAAGAGGCGCCTCGAGCAGGCTGCAGCGAAAACCTCGGTACTGCTCCTCAAGAGCGCCTCCGGCAGCATCGCCGAAATTTGCGCGCGCACCTTGCAGACACACCGGGCACCCTGGCTGGATCTGTCGACATCGAGCGCGCCGTTGACGCAGGAAATGCTGCAGAACGCTGGCGGCGGTATCGTTTTCATCTCCGATCTTGCACAGCTCGGAAAACTGCAACAGATGAATCTGGTCTTTGCACTCGAAAGGCTCGAAAGACACAATCTGCAGTTGGTCGCTGCGTCGACCCGGCCGCTGGCAAGCCTGGTCGACGCCGGCTGGGACCCGGGGCTGGTCAACCGCCTGGGCGAAGTCTGGGTAGCACTACCGCAGATCTCCGGCCACGCCGACGATGTTCCCGAGATTGCCAGCCTATTGCTGGCCCATCTCGCCGAGCGTGGCGAGGTTCCGCTACGGCATTTCTCCAGCAGCGCCCAGAACTCACTCCGTTTGCACCATTGGCACGGTGAGTGGGCAGAACTGCTGACGACCGTCAAGAATCTCGCACTCTCAGCCCTCGATGAAGAAATCAGTGCCGATGACGTCGCCCGTATCCTGCAGATCGAGGTTGGACAGAGCGGTGCCTCTTCATCCCTACCGGCGATGTTTTTCGATCAACCGCTGCGCGAAGCCCGCGAGGCCTTCGAAAGGATGTATTTCGAATATCACCTGACCGGCGAACGCGGTAGTATGACGCGTTTGGCGGAAAGGACCGGCCTGGAACGTACCCACCTTTACCGCAAATTGAAGCAACTCGGGCTCAACGTTGGCCGGCGTGGTGACGAGCGCGAGTAAAGTCCAACCAGGGGGATCAGGAAAATGCACATCGTCATTCTCGGTGCTGGCCAGGTAGGTGCCAGCGTCGCCGAAAGTCTCGCCTCTGAAAATAACGATATCACGGTGGTTGATAGCGACCATGAACGTCTGGCGCAGTTGCAGGATCGCCTTGACCTGCAGACGGTGGTTGGCAATGCGGCGCATCCATCGATATTGGCCAATGCTGGTTTGCTTGACGCCGATCTGCTGATTGCCGTCACTCAGAGCGATCAGACCAATCTCGTCGCCTGCAAGGTGGCACACAGCATTTTCAACGTTCCGGCGCGGATCGCCCGGCTGCGCGCTCGCGACTTTCTGGACAGTGAAAAGCTGCTGTCCCCGGAGAATTTCGCTGTCGATTATGCCTTGTGTCCTGAACAGGTCATCACCGAGTACATTACGCGTCTGGTCGATTTTCCTGAAGCATTGCAGGTGCTCAGTTTTGGCGACGGTCGTCTGGCGCTCGTCGCCGTTCGTGCCTACGCCGGTGGCCTGCTGGTTGGGAGCCCGATCAAGGAAATGTCCAATCATCTGCCAGCGGGAATCGACGGACGCATCGCGGCGATCTTTCGTCGCGACGGGGCCATGACCCCCACCGGCGAAACGATCATCGAAGATGGAGATGAAGTCTTCCTGCTGGCTGCCGAGGAACACATTCGGACCATGATGCGCGAACTCCGACGCTCCCTGGAGCCTGTCCGGCGGGTGATGATCGCCGGCGGCGGCAATATCGGGCTGCGCGTCGCTCAGGCGCTCGAGAGCAAGTGTCAGGTCAAGGTCATCGAGCTGGATCGGCGCCGCGCCGAGTTTGTCGCCACGACCCTCAAGTCGGCGCTGGTACTCAGCGGTGACGCCACCGACGAGGAGTTGTTGCAGCAGGAAGCGATCGATGAAATGGATCTCTTCCTGGCGCTGACCAACGACGACGAAGATAACATCATGGCCGGGTCGCTGGCCAAGCGGATGGGCAGCAAGCGCGTGGTGGCACTGATCAACCGGCGTGCCTATGCCGAACTGGTCCAGGGCGGGCCGATCGACATCGCGATTTCGCCGGCACAGGTATCGATCGGTACGCTGCTGACCTACGTCCGTCACGGCGATGTGGCACAGGTGCACAGTCTGCGCCGTGGCGCTGCCGAAGCGCTCGAAATCGTCGCACACGGTGAGCAGAAGAATTCGAAAGTGGTTGGCCGGCGCATCGGTGAGTTGCCCGAGATTGCTGGCGCATTCATCGCGGCGATTGTGCGCGATCTCGACAAGAGCCGGAAGATCGGCTTTTTCGGTCTGGCCAGACAGAAGCAGAGGGGCCGGGTACTGATCGCCCACAAGGACGTGATGATCGAGTCCGGAGACCACGTGATCGTCTTCTGCCTTGACAAGAAGGTGGTCAAGCAGGTGGAAAAACTGTTCGCAGTCGGTTTCCATTTCTTCTGAGAGGAACCGCCATGCAACGCTATTACCCGGTGATTCGGGTTCTCTCGCTGGTGATCTGCATTTTTGGTCTGACCATGCTGGTTCCCCTGGCCTTGTCCTGGGCGATGCAGGACGGTGCCGAGAATGCCTTCGACGAGGCGGTCCTGCTGACTGTCGGGACCGGTCTGGGGTTGTGGTATGCAACTCGCAAGGAGAAGCGTGACCTGACGATTCGCGACGGTTTCCTGATGGTCGCGCTGGTATGGACGGTCTTGCCGGTCTACGCCGCACTGCCCCTAGTCATACAACTTGGTGCGAGTTTCACGGATGCCTATTTTGAAGCGGTCTCCGGTCTGACCACGACCGGTGCAACAGTCTTCGAAGGACTGGACACCATGCCGGTGTCGATCAATTTTTGGCGTTGCCAACTGGTCTGGCTCGGAGGCATGGGCCTGATCGTTCTGGCGGTGGCGATCCTGCCTTTGCTCGGAATTGGCGGCCGCCAGATGTTCAAGGCGGAAACTCCGGGACCGATGAAGGACTCGAAAATGACCCCGCGCATGGCTGAAACGGCAAAGGGCCTGTGGGTGGTCTACACCTTGATCTCGATCGGCTGCATTCTGGGCTACCGTTGGGCCGGGATGACCTGGCTCGATGCGATCATGCACATGTTCACCACCATGGGGCTCGGCGGTTTCTCCAGCCACGACGCGAGCTTCGGATTCTTTGATTCGCCGGCGATCGAAGCGGTCAGCATCGCTTTCATGCTGATCGCGGGCTGCAATTTCGCGACCCACTACGTCGTTCTTTCCGGTCGTTCGCTGCGCCCTTATGTGACCGACCCGGAAGCCGGGGCCTTTCTCCTGGTCACCCTCGGCAGTGTCGTCGCGATCGCCGTCTATCTCGATGCGCATGGGGTCTATCCGGGCTTTGTCGAGGCGCTCAGGTTTTCGGCCTTCAACGTCGTCTCGATCGCGACGACCACGGGATATGCCAACACCGACTATGCCCTGTGGCCTTTCTTTGCTCCGTTGTGGATGTTGTTTCTGTCGAGTTTTGCGACCAGTGCGGGTTCGACAGGAGGCGGCATCAAGATGATCCGCGCCATCGTGCTCTACAAGCAGGTCTACCGCGAACTGACACGCGCCATGCATCCCAATGCCGTGCATCCAATCAAGATCGGCAGCGAGGTGGTGCCTCCCAACATTCTCTTCGCGGTGTTGGCTTTCGGCTTCATGTACATGGTGTGCATCGTTTCGATGACGCTGGCGCTTTCCTTCTCCGGGCTCGAGATCATTACTGCTTTCTCGGCGGTCGTCGCGAGCATCAACAATACCGGGCCGGGTCTCGGCGAAGTCGGTCCGGCAACCAACTTCGGCGGTCTGACCGACTTCCAGACCTGGGTGTGTACCTTCGCCATGCTCCTCGGTCGCCTCGAAATCTTCACCCTGCTGGTGGTCATGACCCCGGCTTTCTGGCGCAAGTAGAAGCGAAAAAGTGGATAATCGCAGTTTCGCAGCATATCTTCCGCTGCGACGGAGCCCAACGTGACCCGACCCTGCAACGACACTTTCCTGCGTGCACTGCTCAAGGAACCGACCGAGTACACCCCGGTCTGGCTGATGCGGCAGGCGGGCCGCTATCTGCCCGAATACTGCGAAACGCGCCGGCGTGCCGGCAGTTTCCTGCAGTTGTGCAAGAGTCCGGCCATGGCCTGCGAGGTCACTCTGCAGCCGCTCACGCGCTACAATCTCGATGCCGCAATCCTTTTCTCGGACATCCTGACGGTGCCCGATGCAATGGGACTCGGGCTTTATTTCACCGACGGTGAAGGACCACGCTTCGAACGTCCGCTGCGCGAGGAATGGGCAATCCGCGACCTGACCGCGCCGGACCCCTGGGATCATCTGCGTTACGTGATGGACGCCGTCGCTGAAATCAGACGGGCCCTGAACAACACCGTGCCGCTGATCGGTTTCTCCGGCAGCCCTTACACTCTCGCCTGCTACATGGTCGAAGGCGGCGCGAGCAGCGATTACCGGCACATCAAGGGCATGCTCTACGATCGTCCGGACCTGCTGCATCGCATTCTGTCGGTCACTGCCGATGCCGTCAGCGCTTACCTCAATGCCCAGATCGAGTCCGGAGCACAGGCGGTGATGATTTTCGATTCCTGGGGTGGCTCGCTTTCGGCAGCCGCTTACCAGGAATTCTCGTTACCCTACCTGCGACGCATCGTCGGTAGTCTGATCCGCAAACAGGCAGGTGAATACGTTCCATCGATCGTGTTCACCAAGGGGGGTGGCCTGTGGCTGGAATCGATTGCCGACATCGGCTGTAATGCGATCGGCCTCGACTGGATGATCGATATCGGTGAAGCGCGTCGGCGGGTAGGTCACCAGGTCGCCCTGCAGGGCAATCTCGATCCGGGTGTGCTCTTCGCCTCACCTGCGCGGGTAGCCGCCGAAGCCAGGCGCGTACTGGACAGCTACGGTTCGTACAACACCGGCCATGTCTTCAATCTTGGGCATGGGATTGCCCAGTTTACACCCCCCGAAAACGTGACTGCACTGGTCGATGCAGTACATACCCATAGCCGTCTCCTGCGTATAAAAACCGAATAAATCGTGCTCTACCGCTTGACTTGTTCACAGAAATGCTCACCACTTTTGCAGTCTGCCAAAAGCCCCCGGAAATTCCAGTCATTTTTTTAGTATATTGATTTAAAACAAATTTAAATTTGCCTATTTTTCCGGCGATCGGCTGAAACCCTTGTGAACAGGGCCTTTGCGCCACTTTTCGGCAAGCTGATCCACAGAGTTATCCACAGAACTGTGTATAGGCCGGAAAGCTGAGATAACTGAATGCCTTAGCTCACAAACGCGTTTCCCGGATCGGATCTTCCGCATGCAGATTGCCCGCGTCGCCCTAGACGTGCCGCTGCGTCGCTTCTTCGACTACCGAGTTCCCGAGGGAGAGAGGATGTCGGTAGCAGACATCGGCTGTCGAGTGCGTGTACCCTTCGGACAACGCCAGAAGATCGGTATCCTCGTTGAGTTGGCTACCGATACGGACATTCCGCTTGCGCAGCTCAAGCCGATCGAAAGCATTCTTCGCGAGCTGCCGCCCTTGCCCGCCGCCTGGTTTCGCCTGACCAGGTTTTGCGCGGCCTATTATCACGCGCCGCTTGGGCAGGTGATGCTGTCTACCCTGCCGGCCGGACTACGTGCGCTGGCACCACCGAAAGCTCGGCCGCTTCGGCAGCACATCGTGGACGTGCCGGCGCAGCCAGCGCCGCTGCTGACCTGCGAACAGGAAGCTGCGCTGACGTCGATGGCGGTCGGTAAAGCCCGTGCTTATCTCTTACACGGCGTCACCGGCAGTGGCAAGACCGAAATCTATCTGCGCCTGATCGAACGCTGTCTGGCGGCAGGGCGACAGTCGCTCCTGCTGGTACCGGAAATCAACCTGACGCCACAACTCGAAGCCCGGGTCACGGCTCGTTTTCCAAATGCCGGACTGGTCAGCCTGCACAGCGAGTTGGGTGAGGCTGCGCGTAGCCGCAACTGGCGTGCCGCACTGACTGGCGAGGCACGTATCGTCCTTGGCACCCGGCTGGCGGTATTCACCCCCTTGCCAGAGCTTGGCCTGATCATCGTCGATGAAGAGCATGACCCGTCGTTCAAACAGCAGGACGGAATTCGCTATTCGGCACGTGACCTGGCCGTCTTTCGCGCCCACGACAGCGCCATTCCGATCGTCCTCGGTTCAGCGACTCCCTCACTGGAGAGCTGGGCCAACGCCAATGACGGAACGGGCCGCTACCGACTGCTCTCGCTTCGCGAGCGAGCCTTCGAGGGGGCCCGCCTGCCGCTGCTGCGATGTATCGATACGCGCGTCGACAAGTTGCAGGATGGGCTTTCCAGAGCATTGCTGCTGGCCATCGAGCAACGTCTGGCGCGTGCCGAGCAGAGTCTGGTCTTCCTCAATCGGCGCGGTTATGCTCCGGTGATGGCCTGCGCCGCTTGCGGCTGGACGTCTCATTGTCATCGCTGTGCCGCCAACCTGGTTCTGCATCTCGCCGACCGCTGCCTGCGCTGCCATCACTGCGGTTTTGAAGCGCGTATCCCAAAGCGTTGCCCGACCTGTGGCAACCAAGACCTCAATACCTTTGGTCGTGGTACGCAGCGGATCGAAGCGGTCCTTGCCGAGCGCTTCCCGCAGGCACGCATCCTGCGCGTCGATCGTGATTCGGCGGGCAGCCGCAGGCAATGGGAAACATCCGTGGCGACCATCCAGAGGGGCGAGGCCGACATTCTGGTTGGCACACAGATGCTGGCCAAGGGCCATGACTTTCCAAAGCTCACGCTGGTCGGCGCAATAGCCCCGGATGCGGCCCTGTTTGCCGCCGACTGGCGTGCCCCGGAGCGTCTGTTCGCACAGTTGATGCAGGTGGCTGGCCGCGCCGGCCGTGCCGACCGACCAGGAGAGGTGTTGCTGCAGACACAGTTTCCAGACCATCCGCTTTATGCCGCGCTGGTCCGACATGACTATCCGGCTTTCGCTGCCACACAGCTCAAGGAGCGGCAGCAGGCCGGCTTCCCGCCCTATGCCCACCAGGCCATGCTGCGCGCAGAAGCCCCCCAGATGACTGAAGCGTTGAGCTTTCTTGCGACTGCACGCGCTGGCCCGGAGTCCGAAAATGATCCGCTGGTGATTTTTTACGATCCGGTGCCGATGCGCCTTTCCCGTCGCGCCAGTCTGGAACGCGCTCAGTTGCTGGTCGAGTCGCCATCGCGGCGAACCTTACAGCGCTTTCTCGCCGGTTGGGTGACCCGGCTCGAAGCCATCAAAGCATCCTCCCGGCTACGCTGGCACCTGGAGGTCGACCCCCTGGAGTTCTGACCGGGTGCCCGTGCGAGCCGCCGAGGCCTTGCGCATTTCCCGGCAGTGCCTATGGGTGCCGAAGATTGACTCGGGTACCGGGCATAGGGATACTCCTGCTACGGATGCGCACGGCTTCTTTCCAATGTGCGGAATGTCACGGTGTGGCGAGAGCCGAGCCCTTATCCTTCCTCAGTCTCATGCCGGGAGAGGTGTTCTGCGGCCCAGACTGGGCAGTGCCGGAGCGAAATGGCGGTTTTGCTTGAACCATTTGGAGAAATGCCAAGGTGTCATCCAATTTTGTAGCAGCGATCGACCTGGGCTCGAACAGCTTTCACATGATCGTCGCCCGCATCAGTAACGGGCATGTGCAGATTCTCGACCGTTTGCGCGAGATGGTTCAGCTTGCTGCCGGTCTCGACAGACACCACCGGCTATCCGCCGAGTCGCAACAGCGGGCGCTGGATTGCCTGGCGCGTTTCGGTCAGCGACTGCGGCACATTCCGTCGGCACGCCTGCGCATCGTTGGGACCAACACCCTGCGACAGGCACGCAACAGCGCTGGATTCGTCGCCCGTGCAGAACAACTTCTCGGCCACCGGGTAGAGATTGTCAGCGGTCAGGAAGAGGCGCGGCTGATCTATCTGGGTGTCGCGCACAGCGTCGGCGACGTCGCAACCCAGCGCCTAGTTGTCGATATTGGTGGCGGCAGCACGGAACTGATCATCGGCGAACAGTTCGACCCTCTACACCTGGCGAGTTTGCGCATGGGTTGTGTCAGCCTGACCCGTGCCTGCTTTACCGATGGTCGAATTACCGCAGCGCGCCTGCGCAAGGCTGAACTGCTCGTCCAACTGAGCCTCGAACCCGTTCGCGAAGAGTACCTGGTACGCGACTTGCAGACAGTCACCGGCGCTTCCGGATCGATCAAGGCCATCCAGGATGTCATCATCAGCGAAGGCTGGAGCCGTGAGGGAATCACACTCGAAGGACTGCGGCGGCTGCGCACGGCTTTGCTCGAAGTCCGCGACAACACCGGGGTGGCTCGCCGGTGGCAACTGGAACCGGCGCGTGCACGCGTCTTCGTGGGCGGCTTCGTGGTCTTGCACGGGCTGTGTGAAGCGCTTGGCATCGCACAGATGGATGTTTCGGAAGGTGCGCTGCGCGAAGGTCTGATCTATGATCTTCTCGGCCGCATCCGCCATGAAGACGTCCGTGACCGCACCATTGCCGACGTCATCCGTCGCTTCGATCTCGACGAGGCCCAGGCGGAGCGGGTGAGCGCGTCTGCGCTCGATCTGCTGCGGCAGGTCCGCGTGCCCTGGAAGCTGACCGGCAAGGAAGCTCGGAGCGTACTCGAACGTGCGGCCCGTCTGCACGAGATTGGCTTGTTGCTGACCCATGACCAGTACCACAAGCATGGGGCCTATGTACTGGCACATGCCGAACTGCCTGGCTACTCGCGTAACGACCAGCAGTTGCTGGCGGCGCTGGTCAGACGTCACCGACGCTCATTTCCCGCCGACGCCTTTGCCGATCTGCCCAGAGATTGGGCATGTCATGCTCGTCGTCTGTGCGCCCTGTTGCGTCTGGCGGTAGTGCTGCATCGCGGTCGCAGCAACGAGCCATTGCCCGCGATCGGTCTACGGGTGGAGCGGCAGAGAATGTACCTGTCCTTTCCGCCAGACTGGCTGGACGAGCATCCGCTGACCCATGCCGACCTGCAGATGGAAGCTCGCCTGCTTTGCAAGGCCGGCTTCGAGTTGCGGCTTGGCCGTGCCGCGCCCGCTGCGGCACCAACGCCGCTTGCGCCCCTGTCAGATGCCTCGCCGTGAGTGCGCCTTGCGTGCTGACCAAGAAATATTCGGGACCTCCCAACACTTTCATTCATACCCGTGCGCTCGTCGATCCGGACGAGGGCCGCCGCTGATGCCGGCAATGACAAGGTTGCTACCCGGCAGCGGGTCGTATCTCTGATGCGTCGCCGTGGTTGGGTGCTTGCGCTGCTATCGCTGCTCATCACTATGAGTTCCTTTTTGTTCGCAGTCAGCGACCCGGCACCATTGGTCAGCCGCGACGAAGCGATCTTGCCAATATCGGTTGCCGCTGCCAGGCGCCTGTTGGTCAGCAATGACCCACGCCGGCTTCAGCGCGGTGATGAGCGAACGACCGTCATTCCAGCGACGTTGATTGACACTGCGATCAATTATTTCGCGAGTCGCAACCTGCGGGGGCGCGCTGCCTTCATCCTGGGCGATGATCACGCCGAAATCCGGCTGACCATTCGGGCTCCTGGAATTCCGGGATCCCGCTACTTCAATCTGAGCGCATCCTTCCAGGAAGCAAAGGGCGAACCACGGATCGTTGCCGCTTCGCTTGGCTCCTTCCCGATCCCGTCTGCACTGGCCGAATGGTTGATCGCCTCGGCGATCAGCATTGCCGGTTTTTCGGAGGAGTGGACGATTGCCCGGCAGGCCATCCGGCGTCTGGCCTTCGAGCCTGCTCGCGACAGTGTCGAGCTGACCTACGTTTGGGAACCGCGGCTGCTCGACCGTGCCAGGTCGATGGCATTCACGCCGCAGGACATCGTTCACATGCACGCTGCCCAGACGGCCCTGGCGGGCCTTCTCGACCACTATACTGCACGCGCTCGTGTTCCCTTGAGCCAAATCCTGTCTCCACTGCTGGCACCCGCAAGCGACCAGACCCTTCCGGCGAACCGTGCGGTGCTGCTGGTTCTGGCAAGCTATCTGGCAGACAAGAACCTGACGATGCTGCTGCCGGAAGCAAAAGGGTGGCCGCGTGCGCGCCGCGTGAAACTGACCCTGCTCGGCCGTGAAGACAGTGCCCAGCATTTCGGAATTTCGGCTGCCCTGGCTGCCTGGGCCGGCGAGCCTGCAGCGAATGCGATCGGGGTTTACAAGGAAATCGATGACTCCCGGAAAGGGAGCGGTTTTTCGTTTGCCGATCTGGCGGCTGATCGTGCAGGAACACGCTTTGGCGAGCTTGTGGTCGACGACTATGCGCGCCTGTACAAGGTATTACGCGGGACTGTGACTGACGCGGATCTGGTCCCCTCCCTCGCCGGGCTTCCCGAATACCTGTCGGAAGCCGAGTTCAAGCGCCGCTTTGGCGACCCGAACGTCTATGCACAACAAACGGCCGAGATCGAGCGCCGACTGGCCGATCTGCCCCTGTATCGCTGACTGAACTGCTCCGCTGCCCCGCAGCGGGGTTTTCGCAAAGTAGCCGGGTTCCTCAAGGTCCTTGCCGCTTGTGTTCAGCGCGGCCGGCGGCTGGCCATGCAGAACCCAGCATAGGCGGTCGATTGTACTCCGAGCAGGATCAGAAAAGCGCTGCGGTGAGCCAAGGCCGGGCTCTGCCCTTGTTGTTGCAGCAGGTCGATCAGCAGACCAAGTCCCCATTGCACCCCGAAGGCGCCGATGAAAACCATCAGGTTCAAGGCCGTATTGACCCGACCCGAGAGCGCTACCGGAAAACCGGCCGCTGCCTGTGAATAGGCCAGGGTGCCAAAGCTCGAGAAAGTGCCGTAGGCGATCCAGAGCAGGTACGTTTGGGAAAGCGCCTCGGTGGCGATCAGGGTGAGCATCAGCAAGGAAAGGCCGAGTCCGGCAGCGAGCAGCATCACCGGCTGGATGCCACGTCGGGCCAGACCGGTCGCCAGCAGGCCAATCAAAATATAGGCAGTCAGCATGGCGACGCTCATCCCGGCCAGATGGTCGGCGGCGGCTGCGCGGCTGTAGCCGTTCACCTGCATCAGCCAAGAAATCGACCACAAGCTTTGCACGGCCATGAAGCCACCGGTCAGCGTCAGGCCGATGGGCACGAAGCGCCAGAAATGTGCGCTGCCGAACACCGCCTTGACGCCGGCCAACTGTGCAGCAAGGGACTCGGGTTTGCTCTGGCTGTGCTGCTCCGGAACGCTGCAGAACAGCCAGACGGCGACCGCGAGAGTCAGGCTGGCCAAGGCGAAGAAGATCTCGCGCCAGCCGGAAAGCTGCAGGGCGACTTCCAGTGGTGCCGTGGCCGCCAGAGCCCCGAGGCCGCCCGAAGTCATGATCCAGCCGGTCAGCGAAGCCTGTCGAGAGGGTGGAAACCACAGGGAAAACGCCTTGAAAGCGGCCATCAGGCATGCCGAAACGCCGAGCCCGATCAGGCCGCGGCCGATCGCCAGTTCAGCAATGCTCTGACCGAGGGCAAAAGCCGTGGCGCCAGTGGCAGCAATCAACAACAGTCCGGATTCGACACGGCGTGCGCCAAAACGGTCGAGCAGCATGCCGAGCGGCAGTTGTGCAGCAGCAAAAGAGAGGAAGTAGGCGCTGGTCAGCAGGCCCAGTCCACCCGCGCCCAAGGAGAGCTCCTGTGTCAGTACCGGACCGATGACCGCATTCGCCGTCCGGTAGAGATACGAAAGGAAGTAAGCGCCTGCAAAGGGCAGGAACAGCTTCAGCCACAGCATGCTGGAGTTCCTGCGTCGACCCTTGTCAATCTGCCAGCGAGCCACTGGATGGTCGCCATCTCAACGCTCGTTCCAGAGCCAGGCGGCACCCCGTACGCCGGAGGAATCGCCATGCACGTTGCGCAACAGGCGCGTGTGCACCACATCGGAAAAGACATGCGCGGCCCACAGTACTGGAACCGTGCGGTAGAGGCGATCAATGTTCGACAGACCACCGCCGAGCACGATCACGTCCGGGTCGATGATGTTGACCACCTGCGCGAGTGCCTTGGCCAGACGCCGCTCGTAGCGTCCGAGCGTGGCCTCACTGGCAGGATCTCCGGCCCTGGCACGCGCCGCGATTTCTTCCGCTGCCAGTGAGTGGCCGCCATGACGCAGGTGATCCGCGCAGATTCCCGGGCCCGAGAGCCAGGTTTCGATGCAGCCGTAGCGTCCACAGTAACATTGTGGCGGCATCCGGCTTTCCTCTTCGAGCCGCGGCAGCGGATTATGGCCCCATTCTCCGGCAATGCGATTGGCTCCAGTGAGTACGCGCTGGTGAACGACAATGCCGCCGCCCACGCCAGTCCCGAGGATGACCCCGAAAACAACGTCGGCGCCATGTCCGGCACCATCGACGGCCTCCGAGAGGGCGAAACAGTTGGCATCGTTGGCCAGGCGGACCTCGCGTTGCAGGCGCTCTTCCAGGTCGTGCCGCAGCGCCTTGCCGATCAGGCAGGTGGAATTGGCATTTTTGATTCTGCCGTCGAGTGCGGATTCGGCGCCGGGGATGCCCACACCGACACGACTATCTCTTTGCGCACGTTCGCCTTCAACCGCTTCAACCATTTTCGCGACGGCCTCGACGGTCGCCTGGTAATCGCCCTGCGGCGTTGCTCTGCGTCGACGTAGCAGCATGCGACCCGACTCATCGAGAGCCATCAGTTCGATCTTTGTGCCGCCGAGGTCGATTCCAATTCGTAACATCATAATGAATGATAGGGCTCATCAACATATTGGGCGATTTGCTACGATAGCATGTGCAGTTGCGAATTGCGCCATGGTCTTGTGAGGGGGCGAGAGGTATTGCGCGCTTGGAAATCCAAGAAAATGATAGTCTTGACAGACCCTCGACAGTATCTGTAGTCGAGTTGAATCCTGTCAATTGACCAATCGAGAACGCCTTTCAACTCGGTTGTATGCCTGCATTGCTGACCGATGACCGCAAAAACTCCATCCTTCTCGCACACCCGCCAGCCGGCCAGGGACTTTGCCGATTGCCTGGTACACGATCAGCGCCGGCTGCGCGCGCTGGCGCGCGATCTCCGGCACCTCTTCGGAAGCAAGCGCGATGCGCTGCAGGCCGAAAGCGAACGCCTGCTCGACCGTTCTCGAGCGGCTGTCGCGGCCCGCCGCGCGCGGCTACCCCGGCCGGAGTTTGCCGACGATCTGCCGGTCAACCTGCGTCGCGACGAGATTGCGGCGCTGATCGTCCGGCATCCAGTGGTGATCGTCTGTGGCGAAACGGGTTCAGGCAAAACCACGCAGATCCCGAAGATCTGTCTCGACATTGGACGCGGAACGACCGGTCTGATCGGTCACACGCAACCACGCCGCATCGCTGCGCGCGCCACCGCAGCGCGTATCGCACAGGAATTGCAGAGCGAATCCGGTACGCTCGTCGGCTACAAGATCCGTTTCAGCGATCGCACCTCTCCAGACGCCTTCATCAAGCTGATGACCGATGGCATCCTGCTTGCCGAGACCCAGGGTGACCCCTGGCTTGAACAGTACGATACCTTGATCATCGACGAGGCGCATGAGCGCAGCCTGAACATCGATTTCCTGCTCGGCTACCTCAAACAGCTCTTGCCGAGGCGGCGCGACCTGAAGCTGGTGATCACTTCGGCGACAATCGACGCCGAGCGTTTTTCGCAGCATTTCGACGGTGCGCCGGTGATCGAGGTTTCGGGCCGCCTGTATCCGGTCGAAGTGCGCTATCGCCCGCTGCAGGTGGAAAAGGAGGAAGCGGCTCCCGACGACGAACGCGATCTCTACGATGCGATCGCAGACGCCTGTGATGAGTTGCATCGCGTAGGGCCGGGCGACGTGCTGGTGTTTCTGCCGGGCGAACGCGAGATTCGCGAGGCGGCCGAGGCGCTGCGCAAGCACCACCCGCCGCACACCGAGATCCTGCCACTGTTTGCTCGCCTTTCGGCAGAGGAACAGAGCCGGATCTTCAAGCCGCACGTCGGTTCGCGGATCGTGCTGGCGACCAATGTGGCCGAGACCTCGCTGACCGTGCCGGGAATCCGCTACGTCGTCGATTCGGGTCTGGCGCGCGTCAAGCGCTATTCGTATCGCAATAAGGTCGAGCAACTGCAGATCGAAAAAATCGCGCAGGCTTCGGCCAACCAGCGGGCCGGGCGCTGCGGCCGGGTGGCGGCCGGAGTGTGCATCCGTCTCTACGAAGAGCAGGACTTCGCGCTGCGGCCGGCATTTGCCGATCCGGAAATCATGCGCTCGTCGCTGGCCGGCGTGATCCTGCGCATGAAGGCGCTGCGCCTCGGCAACATCGAGGATTTCCCGTTCATCGAGGCGCCGCCGCGCAAGGCGATCAGCGATGGCTACCAGTTGCTGCTCGAACTCGGTGCGGTAAATGCCGAGCATGCACTGACCGCGACCGGCCAGGAACTCGCGAAGATGCCGCTTGACCCGCGGCTCGCGCGAATGATCGTCGCTGCCCGCGACGAAGGCTGCCTGCGCGAGGTGCTGGTGATTGCCGCCGCACTTTCCGTACAGGACCCACGCGAGCGGCCGCAGGAACGACAGGGGACGGCCGACGCCGCGCACCGGAAATTCGCCGACGAGAGGTCGGAGTTTCTTTCCTGGCTCAGGCTCTGGGACTGGTATCAGGCTGAATTTGAGCACCGCAAGTCGCAGCGCAAACTCGTCGAGGCCTGTCACGACCACTTCCTTTCGGCTTTGCGCATGCGCGAGTGGCGCGAAGTGCATGGCCAGTTGCACGCTGTCGCCGCCGAGCACCCATGGCAGGAAAACCCGTTGCCGGCGACTTACGACGCGATCCATCGTGCATTGCTCGCCGGCCTGCTCGGCAACCTGGGATGCAAGTCGGAAGAATTTGCGCACTACCTCGGCGCACGCGGCATCAAGTTCCTGATCCATCCGGGCTCGACGCTGCAGAAGAAGGCCGGCAAATGGATCATCGCCGCCGAGATCAGCGAAACGACGCGGCTCTTCGCGCGCTGCGTCGCGCGCATCGAACCCGCATGGCTTGAGCATGTCGGCGCACATCTGCTCAAGCGCAGTTGGTTCGACCCACACTGGGAGAAAAAGGCGATGCAGGCGATTGCTTTCGAGCGGATCACCCTGTATGGCATCGTCGTCGATGCGCGCCGGCGAGTGAACTTCGGGCCGCTGAATCCACAGGCCGCGCGCGAGATCTTTATCCGCCAGGCACTGGTCGACGGCGAAGTCAGCGAAGAGTTCGAACGGCGCTGGGCTTTCTATCAGCACAACCAGCAATTGATGCTCGAAATCGAAACACTCGAACACAAGTCACGGCGGCCCGACGTGCTGGTCGACGACGAGCTGATCTTTGCCTTTTACGATCGGATCGTCCCCGAGGGCGTCTACAGCGGTGTCAGCTTCGACAAGTGGCGACGCGACGCCGAGCGCGCAACGCCACGTCTCCTGTATCTGCAGCGCGAAGACCTGATGCGGCACGAGGCCGCCGGCGTGACCAGCGAGGCCTTTCCGCATCAACTGCGGCTCAACGGCGTCGATTATGAGCTGGCTTACCACTTCGACCCCGGCAGTGCGCGCGATGGGGTGACGCTGAGCCTGCCGCTAGCGCAACTGAACCAAATTCCGGCCGCGCGCTGCGAGTGGCTGGTGCCGGGATTGCTCAAGGAAAAGGTCGTGCAACTGGTGAAGACGCTGCCACAGCGCTTGCGTGCCAAACTGGTGCCGGTGCCCGACTTCGCGGCCGAGTTCGTCGCACAGGTATCGCCTTCGGACAAGCCGCTGGTGATGGCCTTGATCGCCTTCATCCTGCAGTCGCGAGGACTGAACGCGCGTGGCTGGGAGATCACGCCCGATGCCTTTCGTCCCGACGCCTTGCCAGCGCATTTTTCCCTGAATTTTCGCCTGCTCGACGAAAACGGGCGCCAGCTCGGAATGAGCCGCAGCCTCAGCGATCTGCGCGCCGAGTGGGGCCGTGCAGCGAAGCAGGAATTTTCCGAACTGCACGCAACGCCTGGCGAGTATTCGGGAATCAGCGACTGGACCTTTGGCGAGCTGCCTGAGCGGATGGAAGTCGGGATGGGCGGCGGACAGCGGGTGCTCGGCTACCCTGGATTGGTCGACGACGGGGATCGTGTCTCGCTGTGCGTCTTCGATTCTCCCGAGGAAGCGCACCAGGTACATGCGGCCGGGCTGTTGCGACTGTTCATGTTGCAGTTTCGCGAACAGCAAAAGTATCTTGAGAAGAATCTGCCGGGGCTCAACCAGATGGCACTGCAGTTCATGGCGCTCGGTACGCTTGATGAGTTGCGGCGACAGTTGATCGATCTGAGCTTCGCACGTGCCTGCCTGCTCGATCCCTGGCCGAACGATGCGGCCACTTTCCGCGCGCGCTGCCTCGAAGCCAAGCCACGACTCGGGTTGCTGACGCAGGAGATCTGCCGTCTGATTGGGCAGATTCTCGGCGACTGGCAGGCACTGCAGAAAAAGCTGCCGGCATTCAAGGCCTTCGCCAGTACCTTGCAGGATATCGAAGGACAATTGGCGCGCCTGATCCATAAGCGTTTCATTGCCGGGACACCTTTCGAACGCCTGCGGCAATATCCGCGTTACTTCCAGGCGATCGCCCTGCGTCTCGACAAACTGAAGGCGAGTGGTACTTCAGGTGCCATTCGGGATGCACGCCTGCTGGCCGAGTTCGCACCGCTATGGACAAATTACGAGCGCCGTGCCAGTGTGCTGGCCAGGCAGGGGGTGAGCGATGCGCAGCTCGAACAGTTCCGCTGGTTGCTCGAAGAATTGCGCGTGCAGTTATTCGCGCAGGAGCTGCGCACGCCGGTGCCGGTATCGAGCAAGCGCTTACAGAAGATGTGGGAAAGCCTGTGAATTTTTGAAGGAGTGAGCATGCGTTTCGGAGCAATCATCATCGGTGACGAGATCCTGTCGGGAAAACGCGTTGACCGGCACTTTGCGAAAATCGCCGAATTGCTGTCGGTGCGTGGTTTGCGTCTGGCGTGGGCCGAATATCTGGGCGACGAGCGCGCATTGATCACGGCGACGCTGCAGCGCAGCCTGGCTACCGGGGACGTGGTCTTTTGTTTTGGGGGGATCGGCAACACGCCCGACGACCACACCCGGCAAGCGGCAGCGGCCGCGCTCTCCGTCGACCTGGTCCTGCATCCCGACGCCGAGCACGAAATCCGCGCCCGCTTTGGCGCCGAGATCACCGACGTTCGCCTGCTCCTGGGCACCTTCCCGCGCGGTGTGGAGATCATTCCGAATCCGTTCAACCGCATTCCCGGATTTCGCGTACGCGATCACCACTTCCTGCCGGGCTTTCCGCAAATGGCACATCCGATGGCCGAATGGGTACTCGATACCTTCTACGCGCATTTATTCGCCCCGCAGGCTTGCGTGGACAAGGCATTCTTGCTCACGGGAGTCAATGCCTATGAGAGTGCGCTGCTCGATCTGATGGAGCGAATCGTCGCCGACTTTCCTGCCTTGCGGCTGTACAGCCTGCCGTCGATGTCCGACGAGGGGCAACGACGTTACCTTGAACTCGGGGTCGAGGGATCTCCAGCACTCGTTGATGCAGCCATGGAGTCGATACGGCAAGAGGTGGAGAAGCGGGGCATCCGTTGGCAATGGCGGGCCTGATCCCGTAAACGAACAAACCCCGGCTGTAGCCGGGGTTTGTGGAAATCAGCTGCTGATGGCCGGATTACTTCTTCGGGGTCAGGGCGGCAGCAGCCTGGGCGGTCGCGTTGCTGGCCGCCTTGACATTGGTATCGACGATGTCGGTCATCTGCTTGGCCATCTGCGAGATATTCTCAAAGGCCGTGCTCGAAGCCGTCATCATCTGCTTCATCGCTGCGCCGAAGACATCGCTCGAGATCGGACTGACCGCACCGACCTTGTCGATCAGGCCGGAAGCGTTGTGCCGCACGGTGCTGTACTGATCTTCCATCACCGAAGTAATTTCGCGCTGCATGTTGGCTGCCAGATCGTAGAGGTTGCGGGAATATTCCAGAAGCTTGTCGACGTTGGGACGAGCCAGAGAACCGGCAACATTGCCCAGTTCTTTTGGGTCCTTGACGCCCAGCAGTTGTTGCGCACCGCTGGCAGTGCTATTGAACAACTCGCGGCTGGCGGCAAGATTGAGGGCTGACAGTTGTTCGAGACCGTGGAAAGCGGTGCGAACCAGTGTCATCATCACTTGGGCGTTGGCTTTCTGGCTCTGGGCGAGTTGTTCGAGGTCGATGGTGCTCATGAAGTTCTCCGTGAATGGCAATGGAAAGGCGTCTGCCGGATGCTTAAAACAGGCCTATTTCTTGGCTGCTGCGGCGGCGGTGCCAACCGCCTTGACGGTGGCATTGGTTGCTGCAGCAACGTTCGTTTCTGCAATATCGGCAACCTGCTTGGCAGCCTTATTCATGCTGTCAAAAGCGGAGGTTGCGGCGGCGATTGCCGACTTGACGGCGTTAACTGCAACGTCCGAGCCAGCGGGTGCATTCTTGGTGGCCTTCTCGAGCAGACCGAGGACCTGTTTCTGGAAGTCGCTGAATTGTGCTTCGAGAAGTTTCGAGATCTCTTCCTTCGATTGTGCCGAGATTTCATAGACGCTGCGGGAATAGGCCACGGCCTTTTCGAGTCCGGGTTGTGCCAGCGAACTCTGCAGCGAGAAAAACTCCTGCGGGTCTTTGGCACCAAGCATCGCCTTGGCATTGGCAACGCCGTCCTCGAGCATCGAGCGGGCGGTATTCAGATTGAGGGCAGCAATCCGTTCGGCACTGGCCAGCGCGGTGTTGGCAAGGGTCAGCATCGCATCAACGGAGGCTTTGTTGGCAGCGGCAAATTGTTCTGGGGTGTTAAACATGGTCAATCTCCTCAATAAAAGTATAGGTACAACACAACATGTGCAATGGTTAACTCACCGATCGTGGCACCACTGGCTTTCGCGATCTTTTGCTGCACTGCACCATGCGCTGCATTATAGACTTTCGATGAACCATGTCAAGCATTTTGTTGCGCCGCACCAAACGATCGTGAGTTTATCGGATCGACCCCATCATCAGACCCCCCTCAATCATGAATGTCATGATTTGCCTGCGGCGTAGGCGCAAACCGATTCAATCGGCTCTGGGGCTGATTTTTGCTGCGGGCTTGAGGGTCAGGGAGTCACTCTTTTTATCGGCGGGCGCAGGGTCCGCGTTTTTGGCCTTTGGCTGGATGATCGCGCGCACGCGTGCCTGCCCTGCACCAGTAGCACTCTTGTTGATGCCACCCGTCGTGGTAACCAGGAATTTTTCATTCAGCGCATCATAGGAAATGTACGCTCCCTTGACCTCGTCAAGGCCATTGCGGATCCAGGCGCGAACAAAGAACTGCGTGGTCTCGCTGCGTGCGTCGTGTTCGATACGCTCGGCTTCGCCTTCAGTAAATTCGTCGACGCCCTCCCGCTTCTGCCTGAAATGCGCAAGGCCGTTGGCACCACCAGTCGCAACGGCTTTCTGGAAACCATCGGCGTCTTGGGTAACCACCAGGCGGCTGGTACGAAGTTCCATGGTGCCCTGAATCAGGACCGCATTACCCTCGAGAATCTTGACGTTCTTGATGTCATCGATGCTCAGACGATCGCCTTCAAGATGAATCGGCTTGTCGCGATCCGCACGCTCAGCTTGCGCCGGCAGTGAAAGGGCGAACAGCAGGAGGCTGGTGGCGCAAGCACAGCCATGGATCTTCTTCATCTCTGGGCTTTCTTTCTGGAAAAATGGCTTTCAATTTGTCCGGTGACGGCGGATTCCAGCAGGTAAGTCCGCAACTTGTTGTCTACCTGCATGCCGACCCCCTGTACCCAGGAGTTGGTCTGGGTGATCAGCACCCGGCTCTTGGTGAAAGCCTTTTCCTCCTCGGTCAACACCGTCAGCTCGGACATCGTGGCCACCAATTGCCCTTCTTGGGCAGTCGCGGCACGGTGTATCTCAACCTGGTCCCAGAGATCGACCCGCTGGGCTTGCGAGTTCGCCTGCCCATGCCCTGATCTGATGATGACTGGCGGTTGCTTGGGATCCAGGTAAATCAGTGTCGGTTTGAGCAGGTGGATCGTATCATCGTCAGGATAGTGACGGATCTCGTCTGTGGTCAGAGTGTACAGCAGGTTTCCCGAAGCATCGAGCTTGCGCCCCAGCACACCACTGATGATGTAGTCGGGATCGTGACGACTCTTGCCGTCATTGCGCACTTCCGGGAATTCAGTAACGTAGCGCAGCCAGGCAGTCAGAACGACCAGAACGAGCAAAATACTCAGTGGCAGCAGTGCGCTACTCCACTTTTTCATCGGCTGGTCATCACCGTCAGATACGGTGCCAGCGTCGCTGCCAGCTTGCCTTGTGCATCAAGAATAAACTCGCAGGCCTCGCGTACCGCACCGCGGCCGCCGTGACGCTCGGTGATGAGCGTAGCATAGCGCTGTACCAGCGCATGGCCATCGCCCGGTGTGGCAGAGAAAGCACAGGCGGTCATCACCGGCAGGTCGGGTATGTCATCGCCCATGTAACCGGCATCATCAGTCCCGAGACCGAGTTCGGCGAGTAGCGAATGCATGACTTCGAGTTTGTTGTCAACTGCCTGATAAAGGTACTGGATGCCCAGGTCCTGCGCTCGCAGCTCGACGCAACGGGCACGCCGGCCGGTGATGATGGCAACCGTGATGCCGGCCTGCTGCAGCATTTTCAGACCAAACCCGTCAAGCGTGTTGAACGCCTTGATCTCGATACCGGCGTCGCTGTAGAACAACGAGCCGTCGCTGAGCACCCCGTCGACGTCAAAAGCCATCAGTTTGAGCTGGCGCGCACGCACCCTGGCATGGTCGTCGAGGAGGCCTGACATCAGATCACCTTGGCCCTGAAAAGGTCATGCATATTGAGTGCGCCGGCGAGAATGCCCCTGTCGTCGACTACTGGCAACTGGTTGATCTGGTGTTGCTCCATCATCTCGACGGCCTCCACCGCGAGCTGGTCGGGAGCGATCGTGCGCGGCTCTCGCCGCATGATGTCGCCTATCGACAGGGTGCGCAGGTCCTGCTGACCGGCGAAAGCGCGCCGCAGGTCACCGTCGGTAAAGATGCCGATCACCCGTCGATCAGGGGTCAGCACGGTGGTCATGCCGATCCCTCCGCGCGACATCTCACGAATGGCATCCGGCAGGCTGGTCTCTGCAAGAACGGCCGGAATGGCCGGCCCGACACGCATCACATCGCGCACATGCGTCAGTAGCCGACGACCAAGCGAGCCCCCAGGATGCGAACGGGCAAAATCTTCTGGGCCAAAACCACGCGAATCGAGCAGGGCGACCGCCAGCGCGTCGCCGAGTGCGAGGGCAGCGGTGGTACTGGCAGTTGGCGCAAGATTGAGTGGGCAGGCTTCCTGAGCAACCGCGGCATCCAGGTGCACATCGGCCTCGATCGCCAGTGATGACTGCGCATTGCCCGTCATGCTGATCAGCTTGGCACCCTGGCGCTTGATGCTCGGCACGATGGTCAGCAACTCGGCGCTCTCGCCGGAATTGGAAAGCGCAATCAGCACATCGTCGCGGGTAATCATCCCGAGGTCGCCATGGCTGGCCTCCGCCGGATGAACAAAAAAGGCGGGCGTGCCGGTACTGGCCAGAGTCGAAGCGATCTTGCGTCCGACATGACCGGATTTGCCCATGCCGCTGACAATGACTCGACCATGGCAATTGAGAATCAGCCGCAGCGCTTGCATGAAGCCGCCGTCGATGCGGTCGACCAGCGCGAGTACGGCATCGGCTTCTATACGCAGGACCTGGCGGGCCAGATCGAGCGCTTTCGGAGAAGGCAGTATTGGGCTCATGGGGAGGCAGCACTGATCATGGCAGAAGTATAGCAGAAGCCCCCTGAGCACTCATCCCGCGCCGGCAGCCTTGCGCTCGCGGCACCCTTGCCGGCAATAGCGGGAGACAGGGAGACGCTGTCAAGCAATGGATCTTGGCCTGTTGCAGGAAGGGGTGAGCGAGCCCGCCGCTGGCGGGTTGTTGTTTATTCCGGGGGAAGAAGGCTTGGCTACTGCTCAAAAGGCGGCGCAGACCGTGTACGAGGTCCCTTCCTGAATGTCGATGGTTTTGACCGCCGCGCTGCCACGGGCAGCACCATTCGCTACGGCCTGAAGCGATCCGCCAGCGGTATTACCGTCATCCATGGTGGTATCGATCTGTTTGACGTGACGGCCGAGGATGCCGGCTGAGCAAATAAAGAACGACCCTCGCATGTCCTTGATGTACGGCGCAGCCACTCCGCCGTTGCTCTCGATACCGATGAAACCGCCATCGGTATTACGTGGCCGGTAGTCCGTGGAGTTAAGATCCGTAGGGCCTGTGGCCAGGTTGGCCAAGCGAACGTGCTGCCACAAGACGACGCTTTCCTCGGTCGCAGCCCCCTTGCCATCGGCGCCACCGGCATCCCAGGCGCCTTCGACGCGGCCGTTGTTCTGTCTGCATTTACCATCCGCCGCCGGGGTACATGCGTTCGCCAGGTTGGCACCAAAAGCATTATCCAGTTGCGTCTGATTCTGGTCGCCCGGGAATGACTTGAAGCGATCCTGGTAAGCATAGACCAAAGCCGAAACGGTGCGAAAGTCATTGACAAAATTCTTGACCTTGGCACTGTTGATCAACTCCTGTCCTTTCAGCACCCCACCGAGCAGCAGGCCGATGATGACGAGTACAATGGCAACCTCTACGAGGGTAAAGCCCGACTGCAGCTTGTTCGGCTGGTTCATGTCATTCTCCGGTGACTGTCGAATATGGTGGTGGATTCAAAGCACGTTTCGTGCCCGGACTCGTACCGGGAAAATCCCGCTGATTTGCCGGTCAAGGTCTTCGGACCTGTCGGCATTTCGACACCCTTGACCAGAGTTGGACTGGCCATGGGCCTGCGAACCGGGCTACGGGTAGTCGACCAGGACGCTGCATGACCCTGCTGCAGCGCGTTGCTAGCGCTTTGCGCCAGCGCCAGCGCTGGCTGTTGGTTTCCTTGCTGGGGGTGTTGCACCTGGCGCTGGTCTCCGGGGCCGATACAACGATTGGTTTGCTATGCTGGCTGGTCAATGTCGGACTGTTCATTCTCTGGCAACCGTTCACTTACGCAGAACGCAATGTCGATTTGATCGGGCTGGCGGTGCTCACCCTGGTACTTGGCTGTGGCGTCGCCTGGTATGGCTGGTGGCTGCTGATCGTCTGGGTGGTCATGCTGGCCGCATTGGTTGGCGGACGGGTCATGTTCATCGATCATCGACCGACCCGTATTTTCTATCTGATCGCCTTTGCCTACCTGTTGGCCGCGCTGCTGCTCTGGCTGGTACCCCAGGTAGTACCGCATGCCGCTCTGACCGGCCCGTCACTGGATCGCGAATTTGCCTGGGGAATGCCGGCGTGCTTTCTGGTGATGCTGCTGTTGCCACTCTCGCAGGAAAGCGACCGACCCGGCGGCGGGATGATCGACCTGTTCTACAGCCTGTTCATTTTCCTGCTGATTGCCGTCCTAATTCTGGGTAGTCTGGCTTTCATGCTGCTGCGCCAGTCAGGGTATCTCGAAGCGGTACTCAACGCGCTGATCTCGATCGCCTTGCTGCTGCTGCTGATTGGCTGGGCCTGGAACACCCGTCCCGGATTTACCGGTTTTGACGTCTTTTTCTCTCGCTATCTGCTGACCATCGGCCTGCCGTTTGAAACATGGTTACATCGCCTGACGATGCTGGCCGGCAGCGAAAGCGAGCCGGAACAGTTCCTGTCACAGGCGCTCGCGGAGATGCTCGATCTACCGTGGGTCGATGGCGGGAGCTGGGTTGCCGGAGCACGCAGCGGCGCCTTCGGCAGGGAGTCGCGGTTCCGTCAGGATTTTCCTGGACAACCCCTGCAACTGACCCTGCATACTCGTCATAAGCTGAGTCCGGCGCTGGTCTGGCATTTTCATCTGCTGGCGCAACTCGCCAATGAGCACTACATCGCCAAGTTGCGCGCTCGCGAATTGCAGCAGGTGAGCTATCTGCGCGCGATTCATGAAACTGGTGCTCGCCTGACGCATGATGTCAAGAATCTGCTGCAATCGCTGAGCAACTTATGTTACCTGGCGCAGACGATGAACGGCGAGCAGGGCGAACGGCTCGATCGCTTGCTGCAGCGCCAGTTGCCGCAAATCACGCAACGCCTGCAGCAAACCCTGAGCAAACTCCAGAAGCCACAAACCGATGCGGGTGGCCTCCTGCCGGTGGCGGCGTGGTGGCAGCTCCAGCAACAGCGTTACGCCACAACGCCGGTCACTTTCGTCGCAGTCGATCTGAACTCCGATGCCCTGCTGCCGGTGGCGCTTTTTGACAGCGTCGCCGACAACCTATTGCAGAACGCACTCCTCAAGGCACAAGTGGACAGCGACTTGCAGGTGTGCGTCTCCATCACCGCTGATGCCTCGGTACTACGTATCTGCGATACCGGCAGCGCGCTTGACCCCCTTATCCTGGGCGACCTGCTGCGCGCGCCCGTAGCCTCCGAGAGCGGTCTTGGGGTCGGGCTTTATCATGCGGCTCGGCAGGCGGAAAGCTGCGGCTACGAGTTACGACTGGCCAGCAATGTCCCTGGCCAGGTGTGCTTCGAGTTGCGGAGGCTGCCGCCGGACGGGCCAGCCGCCTAACGGGCATGATCAGCGCTGCCGGCGGTTCGGCGGCCGATCAGGTGATGGACGACCATGTTCCCTTTGCCTTTCAGAAAGATCGTCCGGGGTTCCTGAAAATTGAAACTCCGCTGTAGGCGCCGGTAGGTTCGCTCATCGACCTGAACCATGCCGGGAATGCCCTCGGTAGTCACTCGGCTGGCGATGTTCACTGTGTCACCCCAGAGGTCATAAATGAATTTCTTCTTGCCGACGACACCGGCGACCACCGGGCCCGTGCCGATGCCGATGCGCAGTTCGAGGTGCATCTCGTTAATGCTGAAGTCATGATGAAGCAGGCTGCACATTTCCAGTGCCATATCGGCCAGCGCCTCGGTCGAATTCTTGCTTGCGCCGTCGAGGCCGGAGGCGACCATGTAGGCATCGCCAATGGTCTTGATCTTCTCGAGGCCATACTTTTCGGCAAGTTCGTCAAAACAGGAGAAGATTTTGTTCAACATGGCAAAAACTTGTTGGGGGGTCAGCCCTTCGGCAACGCGCGTGAAGCTCACGATGTCGGCAAACATCACCGAGACTTCGGAAAAGCCATCCGCAATCGTCTGGTTGCCGTTTTTCAAGCGCTTGGCGATCGGTGCGGGAAGAATGTTCAGGAGCAGTCGTTCAGAGCGCTCCTGTTCGCTTTGCAGCAGCCGATGGGCCTCCTGCAGACGTTGCTGGGCCTGGTGCTTCTGGGAGTCTGCGTAGCGCAGCAGCACATAGACAATGGCCGATACGGCCGCAAAATTGAGGGCAAAGAAGAATGCAGTGGTCTGCGGCGGCACTGGGTGTTGCGCCATGCTCAGCGAGTCCGCGAGATAGTAGTCGAAGCCACCGGAGAGCACGGTGAGAAAAACATAGGCAAAAAACCAGACCCCGGACTCTCTCGGGCCGATGAACAGCACTGCGCCGATCGGTGCCAGCAAAGCCCAGAGACTGATGCCGCTGGCGGTGATGAAACTGCCAATGCTCCATTGTGCGATAAAGGGCGTGAACAGGAACAAGGATAGCTGGATCCAGCGAAAGGCATTGAAGTTGAGCGTTTTCAGGTAAACGAGAAGATTGCCGACGAGCAGCAACTGCAGGGCAAAAGACAGGTTGGACGGAAATCGGGGTCCGAGCTGCCAGTACAGAAAGAGCCACACAACCGAGGCCAGACAGATCAGACCGGTCGCAAAAAACAACAGGGACTTCTGCAGACGTTGTTCTTCGTTGTCGGTATCGGTGATGCCGGCGTTGCGCAACCGGTCGAGGAAGCTTCTTGCGCTCGACATCAAGGCAGTTTGCCGGCAGTGATCATGCGGTTGAAGAGCACGCCGGGGGCAATCCACACGACTTCATCGTCGTAAGTGACCGTCGGTGCCGCCCGTTTGACAAACTCCTTGGCAACGGAGCCGTCTGACCACACGCCTGCAGGCGTGATCAAGACCCGGTTTTCGAGTTCATCGGCATCGCTCCCTTCAGGTAATTGCGCTCCTTCGGCCGTGTAAGCCCCGTTGCCATTCTTGCCGTGGGAGATCACGATGGTTGGTACGACGGTGGCGACAGCGACGCCACCGGCTGTGGACAAGACCTTGATGTCGCCGCTGGACGAGAGGTTGAATGGGAGGAGGGGAGGGGCGTTGCTGAATTCCGGGGTCACCCGGTAGCTGTAGCGCCGTCCCCAGGCGTCCTTTTCTGCGACCGCCAGGGTTGCCCATGGCAATACCCCGGCTGGATGGATGCAGCTACCCGCATTGCGAGCCCCTTCAAGTCCGGCATTCGGACTCCCACTGGCGATGGTTGGTATCGCCGGACAGGGAAAGTAACCTTTGACGGCGGCAAAACCCAGCAACGCCTCACGGATCTCGGCCATGGCTGCCCTGGTATCATTGCTGTTGCGTGCGTCGATCTGCGACGACAGGGGCACCAGTAGCCCGCCGATCAGGATCGAGGTGATAACCAGCACGACGGCCAGTTCGGTCAGGGTGAAGCCCTGGCTTGTCGGAGCCTGGAAGGACGGATTCTTCATGCAGGCACCTGATGGGCTGGATCGCGTAAATTCAGAAAGATGACCCTCCCGTCCGGAGAGAAACCATCCCGGAGCGATTTGCCGTGGCCATGGCTGGCGAGAGCGTTCATGGGCAAGGCGAACCTGAGCAGGGCAGAACGTTCAGGGTATTGCTGCTGCCGACTATTCCGATCCTCGCCGAGTTGGGACTCAATCGCTGATAGGTGAGCAAGGGCAGCCAGCCATTGGTGCCCAGCCATGCGAGGGAGTTTGGCAATACGAGATCATTGTTGGGCAGTTTGCCAACAGTCGTATCGACATCGCCCAATCCATCGCCATCCTTGTCAGCCCAGGGAAAAGTGGCATGGTCGGCATGGTAACGGCGCAAGGCGTAGTTCGGCGGCCCGGCCGGGTTATCTGCAGGGCCGCGCACTTCTCCAAGAACTCGCTGATTGACAGCGCGAAAGAGGTCGCCACGACTGATGGACAATACCCGGTCGTTGAAGGTCGGTGAAAGCGGCCCGGAAACGAAGGCGTAATCGCCGTCGTTGTTGCTGCCGTCCAGGTAGTCTGCGACAGCGTTGCCCGGTCGGCCATTCTGGTCAGCGAGTGGCACACCAGGGGAGAATAGGATGGCTGCGATGTCTGACATACCGTCGAGCTTGAGTTCCGGTAGCGTCTGGGAATTGATCGGTTGCGCGGAATCGTCGTCGCGCAATGCGGGCGCGAGGGCATACCAGAGGCGCTCGCCAGCCTGGTCGCGCAGATCGCTCACCCGCAGTGTTTTCCAGGGCAGGCGACCAATGTACGAAGGACAGTGATTGCCTATCAGGAGGGGGGATACGCCGGTCTCGTCGATCGCAGGGCAGGGTAAGCTGCCAGGACGGTTCTGGTCGGTGGCGGCGCGTCCGATCAGGGCGTATTTCGCCTCCGTCAGCGCAGCCTCGGCATTGCGTTTACCTGCCATCTCGAGTTGAAGCGCGTTGAGCTGGCCGACGAATAGATACAGCCCCCAAAGAGTCAGCAGGGTCAGCAGCGCCAGCAGCGCGATGCCACTCTGGCGCCGCTGACCGACCCTGGCGTGGTGTTCTGGACGCATGGATCTCACCCTCATCGACGATCGCCATCCGGTCAATGTTCGGAACCTTGTCGCCAGTCGGCGCAACGTTTCAAGGTTTCAAGTTTCAAGGTCTACTTCGTCGCTCTTGAGCCAGATTGAACACGTACCTGACCGCCGTTCAGCAGGTCATTTGCTTCGCCGGTATCACGGTTCACCGTCTCACCGACACGCGCCCTGGTGACCGGAGAAGCACCGGATCGAACCACCACCCTTCCAGGGTTCCCGCGCTGCGTGGTCACGGTCAGGTCGTTGCCGGTCTCATCTTCATGCTGTGGGTTGCCGTTGATCCAGACCGTGCGCTTGCCGCTGCTACGAGTGACGATGCCGTTAACCGTGAGCGTCGAATCAGTCGCAATCTGTGGTTCGTCGAGGGTGTTCATCTCTCGACGCTGGTCGAGTTGCTGACGCCGTTCGGGAGTGAAGAACAAACGACCGACGGCCTCTTCGGCAACTGCTGTCGGGTCTGCCAACAACCAGCCAAGCAGCCCGACCACGCGGGCTTTCCTGGCCATGAGCAAGAACCGGGTCATGGATGGTTTCCCCCTTTTCCTACTTCGGGCTCACTTTGTGCAGCGTCAACCAGTCGATTTCACAGTGGGCGAGAAGGTTTTCTCGCCCACCAGCACGCTCATCGGCGTTTGTCGGCCGGCGCTCGATGGTACAGGCTTTGATCAGGATCAGCGCCTTCGCCTGACTGCGCAAATCGCCGAGCAGCCGTAGGAGATCCTCTTCATGGAGCAATTTCACCTGCAATTTCATGGTACTGCTGGCAAAGGAAAAATCACCGGCCACGTTGCCGTCGAGCAAGCGTTGTGGTGCGATCTCATATTGCAGATCAAGCAGGCGACGTTTGTCACGAATCTCCTTGAGCAATTCCACCCAGTCCAGGCGCTGCTCATCGCCAATCATGCCTCGCGCCTGCAGCTGGTTGAAAAGGATTGATTTCTGCTTGATCTCGTTTTCCTCGTCGCGCACCCTTTTGAGCTTGCCGTCCGCCTCGTCGTACTGTGTCCTGGCGACCTGCCTAGCCAATTGGGCGCTGTCTCGGGTGTGATGCGAGAGATACAGCACCGACCCTGCAGCGGCAAACATCGAGACGGTGGCCAGAATGCTCACCCGCAACTTGCGAAGGTCGGCGAAGTTGATCTTCATCAGTCGATCGCCCTGCGGATCTGCAGCTTGAACACGCGCGGCTGCAGGTCGTCGACCGCCGCATCACCCCCTTTGAGCGATTTCCCAGACGCAACGTCAAAAGGCTGTTGCAACACCTCGACCTGCAGTTTTGGATGGTGCTTCAGGGTGTCGACCAGCCTGTTGAATACCGCCAGTATCTGCCTTGGATGGCTGTCAGGACCTGGTCGCAGAGTACCGCGCACAACGGCAAGCTCGCTATCGACAGGCGGTGTGTTCTGTGCTCCTGCCGTAGCAGCCTCCCGTGACTCCGGCGCAGCCACTTTCCACTCGATACTGTCGAGTTCGACCGAACTGTCGCCCTGCAGGGCGTGACTGATGTCACGCAACAAATAAGCGGGCGAGGTATTGCCTTTTTCCAATTCGACATAGCGGTCGATGACTCGGCGCAAGGTCTCGGTGCTCGTTGGGATTGCTGGAAAAGTCCTGATCATGTGATCGTAACGCTGACGGGCCAGCGCAGTTTCCGCGTGAATCATTTCGGCTTCCCGGCTGAGTCGGTAGGCCTCGTAGAACTGTTTACCGGACCATAGCAGACAGCCGAGCAGCACGACTGCGCCCATATTCCTGAGGAGCAAGCGGATCAGCCAGAGATGGTAGTGATGGCGCTGCTGGGCGCTGGCAAACTGGGTGCGCGGTGGGTCTGTGGCCAGCAGATGGAGAACGAGGGTCTCGCAACGGGTGTCCGCCGGCGGTGTCTTGAGATGGCAGAGGCGCGCGCAGTCCTCGATGTCAAGGATCACGAACGACAAGGTTTCGCTGTTCACACAACGACTCTCGACGGCTGTTCTGGCATTCGTGTGCACCAGAAGATAGGCGCGGATCGGTTGCTGACGACCCAGGAGGCGCTGGCTAACAAGATACTGTTGCAGCTTGCGCGCTTCACTCGAAAATGTCTGCGCAATGCCGTCCATGCTGTCGTTTGGTAGGTGGCTGAAGCGGCTGAAATGCAGTTCGCCCTTTTCCACATAGGTCTGCCGGATGCTCTGGTCCTGAATTGTCAGCAACAAGCAGCGCTCGTCTACGACACCGAGCTTCCTGAGCAGCAATGGACTTAACAAGGGGAGCGAATAAATACCGGCGAGGGCTGTCTCGGCGCCGGCCAGGGCCGTCAGCCAGGGAGTGAAAGTTTCGTTATTGGTGAGTGCGGCGAGCAGGATGCGCTCGTTCCTGCGCCGTGATTTTTCGTGTCCGAGCGAGACCGAGGTCGTCAGGGAAGCATTGAAGAACTGTTGCCCGAGCTTGCGCGTGATGATCGAGCGGCGATCTTCACCTCGCAGGAAAGGGATCGTTTCAATATGGAAACCTTCTTCCGAGACGTTGGCCAGAAGGGTAAAAATGCTTTTAGAATGATTCCCGAGATAGTGGGTGAATTCTAGCTTGCCTGCTTCAGTCGCTTCGAAGACGCCTTCTCTGGTCAACATCCCGGCTCGCCAGTTAAAGACCGTCAGCTGATGCGGACTGAGGTAGATGAGGCGGCGGGCGTGCATGACGTCAGGCCTTGAGCTTGCTGATCACATCGTAGACGGGTCCGAGAACCGACAGCATGATCCACCCGAGCAGGCTGCCCATCACCAATGTCAGCAGTGGTTCAATCACCTGCTGTAGTTTCTGGACCGATTCCCTGACGTCCCGGTTATAGAAATAACTGACATTCAGCAGCGCCTCATCAAGCGCGCCGGTACTTTCGCCAACGCGCAGCATCCTGATCACCAGTGGTGGGAAGAAACCGATACTACGAAAAGCGGCTGTCACGTTCTGTCCCTCACCGATCAGTTGTTCGACGCGCTCCAGACCCTGACGAATGACCAGGTTGCCGACGATGTCCTGCGTCGTTCGGATCGAATCCAGAATCGGGATCCCGGATGCATAGAGCAGGGCAAAAGTATTGGCGAAACGGGAGAGGACGATCTTGCGCTGGATGTCGCCAAACAGTGGTAGCCCCAGCTTCAGGACATCCAAACGGAAACGTGCCAAGGGATTGCTGTACAGCAGAATCCGCAGCCCGACTCCAGTCAGTGCCAGCAGCAACAGTAGCAGGTACCAATAGGCAACCATCAGATCGGAAATGAAGAAGAGGATCTGCGTCTGCAAGGGCAGGACTTGCCCCATGCTCTTCACAAAAATCTTGAGCTGCGGAACCAGGTAGACCATCAGGAAAAAAGTGGCTGCCAGCACTGTCATGGCAACAAATGCCGGGTAGGCGATGATCTTCTTCGTTTGCGAGGCGAGCTCATCTTCCCATTTCAGCGATTCGTCGAGACTCTGCAGGACTTCCGGCAAGCGGCCGGTGGCTTCGCCAGCACGAATCAGGCTGACAAAGACTTTGTTGAAGACGCGCGGATGACTGTCCATACCTTGCGAAAGAGTCTGGCCCCCTTCGATCGATTCGATCAGGCTGGCCACCACTTCGCGAAAGCGTGGGTGCTCAAGACTGTCGCGCAGATCGGTCAGGCCGTCGAGGATGGGCACACCGGCGCGCACCAGTTGCTGCAGATGGAAGCAGAAGTGGATGAGCTCCCGGCGCGGCACCCTGCCACGATCAAGCAGGCTGCGGTTGCTGACCGGCTCGCCGTTGACCAGGTCAAGCTCCATGCGTCGCAGTCGCATCTCCAGGTCCACGAGGTTGATGGCGTCAATCCTGCCCAAGACCATGCGCCCCTCTGGACTGACCGCCTTGTAGGTGTAGAGGGGCATGGCGGCTACATCCGGTCGGTCAGGTCGACGACGCGACCGACTTCTTCGAGGGAGGTGGAGCCGTCGAGAACGCGGCGCAGGCCGTCGTCGGCAAGGGTGACAAAACCCTGGCGATCGGCGAGTTGCCGCATTTCGCGAAGCGTACTGCGACGAGAGATCAGTTCGTCCATGTCACCGGTAATCCGCAGCAATTCCATGATCGCCAGGCGTCCACGATAACCCTGGAACTCACAGCGCTCACACCCGCCTGGCCGGTAGATGACCGGCCGCGGTGCCTCGGCCGGGCTGCCCAGCAGGCGAGTCTCATGCGCTTCCGGCTGGTAGGGAATCTTGCAGTGCACACAGAGACGCCGTACCAGCCGTTGTGCGACGATACCAATGATGTTGCCGGCCATGATGTCCGGCAGGATGCCGATATCCAGCAGGCGCGGAATGGCACCCAGGGCAGAATTGGTGTGCAGCGTCGAGTACACCTGGTGACCGGTCATCGCTGCACGCAGCGCCATCTCCGCGGTGTCGGCGTCACGTACCTCGCCAACCAGGATGATGTCCGGATCCTGGCGCATCATCGAGCGGATTCCGTTGGCGAAATCGAGCTTCATCGAGTCGGCAGCGGAGGTTTGCCGGACCAGGGTCATCGGGTATTCGACAGGATCTTCGAGAGTCATGATGTTGACCCCCTCGGAGTTGATGTGACTGAGCACCGAATAGAGCGTTGTCGTCTTGCCGCTGCCGGTTGGCCCGGTCACGAAAACGATTCCTTCTGGACGGGCGATCATCAGTTTGAGCAGGTTGAGTTGCGTCTCGGCAAGACCCAGCCCTGCGAGCGGTACGATCCCCTTCTGGCGGTCGAGAATACGCAGAACGATGTTCTCGCCGTGAATCGTCGGTTGTACCGAAGCCCGAAAATCCACCTGTCGACCACGCATGTTGAGCGAGATGCGCCCGTCCTGGGGCGCACGCGTTTCAGCAATGTTCATTCCCGACAGCACCTTGATACGCACCGCCATGGCCGGCCAGTAGGTCTTGTGCAGCGAGCGAATCTGCCGCAGCATGCCGTCGATTCGGTAACGGATGCGCAGAAAGCTTGCTTCCGGCTCGAAATGGATGTCGGAAGAGTCTCGTTTGACGGCGTCAGTCAGGATCGAGTCAATCAGGCGGACGACCGGCTGGCTGTATTCGTCAGCGGAGGACTGCAGGCTACGAAAGTCGATCTCGCCGGTTTCGATTTCGTGCAGGATGCCGTCGATCGACAGTTCATGACCATAGCACTGATCGATGCTGCGATCGATTTCGGTTTCACCGGCGAGCAGGGTGTCGATCACGATTTCATCGCCGGTCAGGCTACGGATCCTGTCCAGGGCAACGATGTCGTTGATGTCGGCAATGGCGACCGTCAGACGCAGATTCTCGGCATCGTAGTCGAGTGGCAGCACATGATGACGCTTGGCGAGGTCGCGCGGGACCAGTCTCAGTGCCGAAGGATCGATGATCGCATTCGACAAATCGATACTTTGCTTGCCCAGGCTTTCAGAGAGCGCGTCGCGCAGGGTCGCTTCGGAAACGAAGCCGAGTGCGACCAGGAGCTTCCCGATCGGGTGATTCGACTTCAATTGCTCCAGCAAAGCGATCCGCAGCTGATCTTCACTGAGGATGCCCTTGCTGATCAGGATCTGACCCAGCGGCCGCAAAGGCGAATGATCGGCGGGAGAATGCAGGTTCATGAGCGGCTTGACCGGCAACTCAGACGAATGGATCGCGGCGCGTGGACAGGATCACGGTTGCAATTCAAGGATGCGTTGTTCGGCGGCCTGCCGGTCGAAGGTGCCATGTCGTGTTGCTGCGGCACTCAGCGCCATCCGGTAGTACTGTGCCGCCAGCTTGCTCTGTCGAAGATGGTCAAGGCTGACCGCGACATTGAAGATGTAGTCGGCGTTATCGGGGTCCGCCGCATAGGCTTGAAAATAGGCCTGCTGTGCGTCGCGCCAACGACCCTGCCGGGCATACAGGTTGCCCAGTGCATAATGCAGTGCAGCCGAGTCCGGCTGACTGGCAAGCAGGGTCTTCAAACGGCTTTCGGATGAACCCGTGTCGTTCTGCCCGCGCAGGTTGATCAGTGCCGCCTGCGCAGTGGCATCGCCGGGGTCGGACTCGAGTACCCGCAGGAACAAGTCCTGCGCACGCTCGAACTGGCTGCGGCGAATGGCGATCGCTGCCAGACCGAGAAGCGCATCGGGATTCCTGGCGTCGCTACGCAGCACTTCCTCGTAGCCGCTCTGTGCGTCGTCAAGCTTGTCCGCCTGCCACGCTTCGTAGGCCTGGTTCAGCGTCTGGTTGTGTATCGCTCGCTTGTTGCCGGAACGGAAAACACCCGCTGCTTCGCCTGGCAGCGAACTCGCGGCGCCTCCGCGCAGCCGCTCCGGACGCACTGCGCGGAGGCCCGGGGCCGGCGCTGGCGCTGGCGCTGGCGCTGCGCGTGGCGATTCGACGGCAATTGCCGGCAGGGCCAGGGGCGTCTCGGCCGCCACCTGTAGCCGCACTCCAGGCGACTGGGCTGGCAGCGGGCTTGCTGGCAGAGTGGTGACCATCGGTCTGACCAGCGAGCCACCTGAGAGGGTCTGCAATTGCCACCAGAAGTAGCCGCCGATGGCCAGCATCGCGATACCGCCGAATCCGAGGAAAAACCATAGGGCTGTGCGCGACCTCGGGACTTGCTTGACGGCAAACACATTTCCTGCCGCGATCCGTGCCGCGGTATCGCCACGATCGAGGTCGGTCGGCGGTAGTCCCGACAGAGGTCTGCCGGGCGGCGTTACCGTGGCTTCGGTGGCTGGAGCCGGGGCGTCTGTATCGAGAGATCTGGAGAGCGGCGGCGGCATCCGTCTCTGGGGACTCGGCGCGGGCGTCTCCAGCGGGTCGAGACGCAGTTCAAGCGGGTCACCGCCGCTGGTTGGGCCGGCAGCAGCCTGCCGTTTGGCCTCCTCGGCGCGACGCAGTGCATCCATCAGCAGGCTCACTGCAGCGGCTCCGGAGGTTGCTCAGGTGACGAGAAGGGGCGATAGACCTGGTCGTTCCTGAAGAAATCCCGGTTCGGCAGGGACTCCCTGAAGCTGCTGAAATCGCCTTCGATGGAAGCGTCCCTGATCACCGTCGGGCGCAGGAGCACGACGAGTTCCGATTTGGCCGAGGAGTTCGAGCGGGTATTGAATACTTCGCCAAGAAAGGGGATATCCCCAAAGCCTGGCAGGCGACCATCGCGGTTATCAAGCCGATCTTCCATTAGGCCGCCGAGGACCGCGATGTCGCCACTTTCGACACGCATCATCGACTCGATCTCGCGCATGCGAATCTGTGGCACCAGGTTTTTGATGTTGTTCCTGGCAAGTTCCGGATTGGGATCCTGCTTCAGTTCGGCGATACTCGAAATCGAGGGCCGTACGCTCAGGGTGACGGTACCGTTATCACTGATCTGCGCGGTCAGGCTCATGAAAAACCCGATCGAAACGGATTGTGGCGTCGTCGTCGTGGTCACGGTGGCGTTGGTGTTGGTGTTGCCGGGAACGACGTCCTGCTTGACGTTGAAGTAGACGAAATCCTCGGAAACCTTGAGCGTTGCTGTCTGGTTGTTGAGCACCGCAAGCTTGGGACTGGAGAGCACCTTGACAGTACCGAAAGCACGTAACAACTCCACGGTTGTCAGCAGATTCAGCGGGTTGATCTGTCGGTACTTGATGACGTACGGTGTCACGGCACTGGGCACATTGGTCGTCAGCGTCGGCTTGCTGATGCTGTAGTCGGTGCCACTGGTCAGGCGACTCCACTCGATGCCTTGTTGGTAGCCATCGCTCAACGTGACTTCGATGATCGTCGCTTCGATCAGCACCTGCCTTCTCGCGCCACTCATGACCCGATCGAGGAACTCCTGCACTTTTTCGTGTTGCCTGGCAGTGGCTCTGACAGTGATCACCCCGCCTTCCGGATTGGCGATCACAGACGCAGCTTCGCGGAAGGTCATGCGCTTGACGACAGAGGCCCCAGTGTTTTGTAGCGTGGCGGGATTCGGACTGCCGGCCAGGGACTGCGCCATCTGGCTCACCACACGCGCTGCGGTGCTCGTCGGGGCTGGCGTACCGGTGCCGGTCGTAGTCTGCGCCGCAGTTTGTTCGGTGACTGTCTCGGTCGACCCTTCCGGAAAAATCTTGTCGGTTTCGTGCAGCAGTTCTTTCAGGTTCTTCTCGAGAGTTTCCCAAAAGCGGTTTCTCGACTTGTTGTCGATCTGGATGCGCGAGGTGTTGCCGGTGCTGGCAGCTCCACCGCCGCCGGCTGTTAGCGAGCTGGTCGAAATCTGTGTGCTGGTCGATACGGTTCCCGTGACATCGCGGGCAAGGTTGACGTAGTCAATCTTGTAGTTCTTGAGGTAGGGAGAGTCGGGCATTACCACCAGGTTCGGGCCTTCCATCTCGAAGCGCATGTCGACCTGTTTGGCAATGCGGGTGAGCAATTGTGGCAGCGTCTGGTCAATGGCGTTGAGGGTTACCAGCCCGGTGAGCCCAGGATGAATGTCTACGTTCAGCCTGGCGTCACGGGCGAGTGCAAAGAGCAGGTCATGGACCCGGACGTTATTGACGACGACGCTGTAGGTTTCAGTTTTGCCGATGATTCTGGGTTTCGGTAGCAAGACACTTTGCTGAACGGGCTGGGGAATTGCCCCCTGGACTTTTGGCACACTGGCTGCCTGCAGATGTCCGGTAGATGGCCCCTTGCTCAGCGTGCTCGGCGTGCAGGCACAAAGCAGCATGGCCAGAGAAATGACACCAAAAATGCGTTGCATGTGCAGATTTTTCAGGGACACGCTCAAGCTTGATCCAGTCAAAGGGTAGTTTATGATACCATGCCGAAAATTCCATGCAAGCACATGATTTTTATTACATAAGTGATAATTATCCGGGCCTTCGGCGGGGTGGCGAGCGTAGTTTGGCGACCGCCCGTACATAGGGCTTGCTTTCCGGACTGACTTCTCCAAGCGTCGCCAGCGCAGCATTCGCCTGCTCGCGGGAAGGGTAGTCGCCGTAAATGACGCTGAGTCTTTCTTTACCGCCGAACCGTGAACGATAAACCCGAACCTGCCGCAAATCGAGGGTGCTCGTGTGGTTAACGATGAAATCCGCAACTTCCCGCTGGCTACCGGCGTCGGTCATCAACAGTTGAATGAAATAATGGCTGTCCGGGGTCTGCGCCAGCCAGTTTTCGGTTGCGGCAATTCGCTCGGCAAGTGCGGCCAGTTTGGCGGTACCGGGCGTTGCCGTCCTTGGGAACGTCAGCTCAGGCACCACGACTGTGGACGGGGCCGAGGTTTCGCCCTCCCGCGGCGTCGCCGCTGCCAAAAGCGTCGCCTTGCTCGCCGTCGCTGTCGGCAAGCCGCTGGCATGGTTGCTGCTGGCCAGGTAGGTTAGTCCGCCGAGCGCACAGAGGGCGGTGCTGGCGCCCACCCACAGCCAGCGCACACGCCCTGGGCCAGCGATGCGCTTGAACTGGACGTCGCGAATCGCTGCCCGGACCTGTCTGCCTTCGATCTGGTGCACTCCTTCGGAAAATGCAGCCAGCAGGGCTTTGTCGGCGAGGATGTTGATGCGCCGGGTCAGACCCTCGGAGGCCCGGCTGATCAATTGGATGGCGTGCCGGGTAAACAGATCCGGGCCATGATAGCCGGCAGCACGCAGACGGAACATCAGATAGACGGCGACGTCATTGCGGTGCAACGGTTCGAGCCTGAAGTGGTGGGTAATACGGTCGTTGAGCTGGCGCAGGGCGGGATCAGCGAGGCGCTGATCCAATTCAGGTTGACCGAAGAGCACGATCTGTAGCAGCTTGTGCCGGCTCGATTCAAGGTTGGAAAGCAGGCGAACTGCTTCGAGTGCAGCCAGTGGCATGGCATGCGCCTCATCGATCAGGGCGACGACCTGGCGACCGTCCGCGTAGATTTCCAGCAGACGCTCCTGCAGGGACCGCAGCAGCAAATGACCATGCCCTTGCTGTAGCGGAATCCGCAATTCCTCGGCGATGGCGCAAAGGATCTCGGCATGTGACAGCAAGGGGTTGGCCAGATAGATTGTTTCGACCCGGCCCGAAAGTTTTTCCAGCAGCATCCGGCAGAGCATCGTTTTACCGCTACCGACCTCGCCGCTGACCTTGACGATACCTTCGTCGTGGGTGATCGCGTAGATCAGCGCCTCGAGCGTAGCGCCCCGTCTGGCTCCTGCGAAAAAAAACTCGGTGTGCGGTGTAATCCGGAAAGGCGCCTGCTGCAGTCCGAAATGGTCCAGGTACATCACTGCTCCCGCGCCGAGGATTCCATGCGATTGTAGAGCGTCGTGCGGTGCATGCCGAGCAGACGTGCCGCCTGACTGACATTCCCGTGCGCCAGCTTCAGCGCCGCCTCAATGTAGCCACGTTCGGTGGCATCGAGCAGCCGATCGAGGTTGAAGGGAATTCTTTGCCGCAAGCGATGCGTTGCCGCAGCGATGATCGCATCGCTGGTCGCTGCATCCGTCCCGTCTGGCGAACTCACTGCGACCTCCTGTGGCTCGTCGGGCAGATCAAGTTCTGCGGCCAGCGCGGCGGTATCGACGATCTGTCCCGAGTGCCGGGTGGTCAAGCGGATGACAATGTTGCGTAACTCGCGAACGTTGCCGGGAAAACTGTAGCTGCACCACAAATCTGTCGCTTCCACCGAGAGGCTGAATGGCTGCTGCTCTGTTTGTGCTGCGTAGAGTTTTCTGAAGTGGTCGAGAAGGACGAGCCTGTCCTCACCCATCTCGCGCAAGGGCGGTGCGACGATTGAACAAACCGACAGCCGATGGTAGAGATCAGCCCGAAAGTTGCCTGCCTTGACCTCCTTGCGCAGGTCGCGGTTGGTGGCGGCGATGATGCGTGCCCGGCTGAAGCGCTTCTGGGTTTCGCCAACGCGTTGGTACTCGCCGTTTTCCAATACTCGCAGCAGCTTGGCCTGGAGGTCGAGTGCCAGTTCGCCAATCTCGTCGAGGAATAGCGTGCCGTCGGCAGCATCTTCGAAATAACCGGCCTTCATCGTTACCGCACCGGTAAAAGCGCCTCTGGCGTAGCCAAACAAGGTCGCTTCAACCAGGTTGGGCGAGATCGCTGCGCAATTGATCGCCAGGAATGGCCGGTCGCGGCGCCTGGTATGGTAATGCAGACAGCTCGAGGCAATGACCTCCTTGCCGCTGCCTGATTCCCCCTCGATCAGTACCGGAAACTGTAGGTCACTATACTGCAGGAGTTGCAACCGCAGTTTTTGTATGGCCGGGCTGTTGCCGAGCAACGACGAGGTGCCTTCGTTGTGCTCGTCGTCTACCCTGCTAAACGTCAGCGCACCCGTGAGCACTTGCTGCAAGTCGCCGGGGCTGCACGGTTTGGCAACAAAATCAACAGCACCGAGAGTACGCGCGTGACGCGCATTGCCCTCGTCACTTTGTCCGGAGAGGACCACGATGCGGATCTTGGGGGCGACCTTGAGCAGGTCTGCAATCAGCGAAAAACCCTCATCCGGACGGTGCGGCACGGGCGGCAAGCCGAGGTCAACCAGCGCCAACTCCGGCGTTTTGCGCAATTGTCGAAGCAGTTGCAGGCAATGCGGGCGGGCATGGCTGGTGATCACTTCAAAAAACGGACTCAGCGAAAAGCTCAAAGTGTCACAGATCAGCGCATCATCATCGATGATGAGCAACAAGGGCTTTTCGGGCAGCGAGTTTCCTGAGAGGGCGAGCATGCAAGGCTTGTGGTCATGGCAGAAAGGGCCTGACGGACATTATTCCAAAATTATATTGGCGGCAAGTATTTCACGATGCGGTGCAAGGGGGTCAGGTATAATCCGCGCTTTGTCCTGAGTACGACGCTGTGACTGCTGATCATCTTGTCGAGATCAGGGATCTCGACTTTGCCTACGAGGATCGACTGATCCTCGACGGTATCAGTCTACAGATCCCGCGCGGCAAGGTTGTGGCCATCATGGGTGGTTCGGGTTGTGGCAAGACGACTCTGTTGCGGCTGATCGGCGGACAACTCCGGCCGAGCCGCGGCGAGGTGGTGGTCGATGGCCAAGCGGTGCAGCGCCTGCACAATGACGAACTCTATGCCTTGCGTCGGCGGATGGGAATGCTTTTCCAGTTTGGCGCACTGTTTACCGACATCTCGGTGTTTGACAACGTCGCCTACCAAATGCGGGAACACACCAACCTGCCCGAAGAATTGATCCGTGACATGGTATTGATGAAACTCAATGCCGTTGGCCTGCGCGGCGCGCATCATCTGATGCCTGCGGAACTTTCCGGCGGTATGGCCAGACGAGTCGCGCTGGCGCGGGCGATTGCGCTTGATCCGATGTTGATCATGTATGATGAACCTTTCGCTGGTCTTGATCCGATTTCACTGGGCGTCATCGGGCACCTGATCCGCAGTCTCAATGATGCATTGGGTGCCACGACCATCATGGTCACCCATGACATCCAGGAGTCCTTGCTGATCGTCGATTTCATTTATTTCATGTCCGAAGGAAAAGTCGTCGCACTCGGAACGCCGGACGAGATTCGTGCGTCGAAGCATCCCTTTGTCCATCAGTTTGTTTTCGCCGAAGCGGACGGACCGGTGCCTTTCCACTATCCGGCGGCTCCGCTCAACCAGGAACTGCTCGGGAAAGGTGCGTATGCGCGGTCATAGGCTGGGTCCAAGTGCGATCGTGGCAGTGCTGACCCGTCTTGGTCACCATGTCAATGCTGCACTGCAGCGACTGGGTTTTGCGGCACGTTTTTTCGTCATGCTGCTGCTCTGGTCCAGCCAGTCTTTCCGACGCCTGCACCTGACGATTCGGGAAGTCTATTATGCCGGTTTCCAGTCGCTGTTGATCATCATGGTCTCCGGACTGTTCATCGGCATGGTGCTGGGCATGCAGGGCTACGAAACCCTGCAGCGCTACGGTTCGGCTGACGCCCTCGGAGTGCTGGTCGCGCTGTCGCTGGTGCGGGAACTTGGCCCGGTGGTGGCTGCCTTATTGTTTGCTTCACGAGCCGGTTCGTCGATCACGGCCGAAATCGGGCTGATGAAAGCGACCGAGCAACTCACCGCCATGGACATGATGGCGGTCAATCCGATTGCCCGTGTCGTTGCCCCGCGTTTCTGGGGCGGTGTGATCTCGATGCCCTTGTTGGCGGCGCTTTTTTCGGCCACCGGAGTGTTCGGCGGCTATCTGATCGGAGTCGTCTTCATCGGCGTCGACGAAGGCGCATTCTGGTCGCAGATGCAGGCATCGGTTGATTTTCGCTATGACATCTGGAGCGGCATCGTCAAAAGCTTCGTTTTCGGCATCGCCGTTTCGCTGATTGCTGTTTTCGAGGGTTACGATGCGCAACCCACTGCCGAAGGCGTTTCAAGCTCGATCAAGGGCACCGTCGTCAAGTCGGCATTGGCGATCCTGTCACTCGACTTTGTGTTGACTTCGTTCATGTTCCGGGAGGCTTGATGAGTCGCAAGTTGCTCGACCTGTGGGTCGGTATTTTTGTTGCCATGGGCTTTGCTTCGTTGCTGTTCCTGGCGCTGAAGGTTGGCAATCTGGCAGCCGCCAATTTTTCCGAGACTTACCCTTTGACCGCCAAATTTGTCAACATCGGTGGACTGAAAGTACGGGCCCCCGTCAAGAGTGCTGGTGTGGTCGTCGGGCGTGTGGCGGATATCCGTTTTGACCCGGAGACTTATGAAGCGGTGGTGACCATCAACATTGACGGCCGCTATCATTTTCCGAAGGATACCTTTGCCTTGATCCTGACCGCCGGCCTGCTTGGCGAACAATATATCGGACTCGATCCGGGCGGAGATGCGGCGATGCTGAAGGCCGGCGAGGTGATCGCCAAGACGCAGTCGGCGGTGGTGCTGGAAAAGCTGATCAGTCAGTTCATGTTCAACAAGGCGTCCGAAGGACCGGTCGAGAAATAGAATGAAGGGGAAATCAGTGAAACCATACCTTCCAATGCGCGTGTCCGGTCTGGCCTGCGCGGCAGTGATGCTTGCTGCAAGCGGCTGTGCGACGACCGCAAACAATCCCAAGGACCCTTTTGAGGGTTTCAACCGTGCCATGTTCGCCGTCAACGAAGGCCTCGACGTGGTGGTCAAGCCGGTTGCCCAAGGCTATGACTACGTCGCTCCGCTACCGGTGAAGGTGCTTGTCGGGAACTTCTTCGGCAATCTCTGGGATGTCTGGACAGCGGTGAACAATCTGCTGCAGGGCAAGGGTGAACAAGCCGTTTCCGATGCCGGCCGGGTGTTGGTCAACAGCACCATCGGTATGGGCGGCGCTTTCGACGTGGCTGCCGAGATAGGTCTGGTCAAGCACTCGGAAGACTTCGGACAAACTCTTGGCAAATGGGGAGTGGCCGATGGCCCTTACTTTTACTGGCCACTGATCGGACCACGAACGACACGTGATACCTTCGGCTGGATGGTCGACACCTTTCTGTTTTACGATCCGGTGTGGCATCTCGATGACATCCCATTGCGTAACAGCCTGCTGGCAACACGCTATATCCACTTGCGGGCAAGCCTGCTGCCAACCGACAAGGTGGTCGAAGAAGCCGCTTTCGACAAATACGACTACATCAGGAATGCCTATCTGCAACATCGCCGCAGCGAGATCTTCGATGGAGAACTGCCGCGCGAGGTTCCTGAGGATCAATCATTACGCTAGGCTGATACCCGCCTTCACCAGAGTCCCCGCAAAGTCCCGATCTCCCAGGAAATATCCATGAAACTGATATTGTCGATGCTGTTTGCCCTGTTGGTCATGCTGGCACCCGCCACTGCGCAGGAACTGGCTCCGGACGCCATGGTTCGACAGGTTACCGAGGATGTATTGACCGTCGTCCGTCAGGACAAGGACATCCAGAGCGGCAATACCCGGAAGGCGATCGATCTGGTCGAAACCAAGGTGCTCCCGTATTTCAACTTCCAGCGAATGACCGCGCTGGCTGTTGGACGTGACTGGAACAAGGCGACGCTGGAACAGAAGAAGATCCTCACGGAAGAATTCAGGACGTTGTTGGTGCGCACCTACTCGAACGCGCTGACCTCCTACAAGAACCAGACGGTCGTCTATAAGCCCAGCAAAATTCCGGAAGGAGAGACCAATGTGGTGGTCAGGACCGAAGTCGTCCAGCCCGGCAGCAAGCCGGTCCAGCTCGATTACGCGCTCGAAAAACAAGGTAATGGCTGGAAGGTTTACGACGTCATTGTCGCGGGTGTCAGCTTGGTTACCAATTATCGCGATACCTTCAAGCAGGAAGTAAACAACACCGGTATCGACGGCCTGATCACCCTGCTCGGCAATCGCAACAAGCAACTCGCAGCCGGCAAGAAATGATCGAGCATGCTGGCGACAGCCTGCGCGTGACTGCGCCAATGGTCATCGTCAACGCGCGCTCATTGCTGGAAGCAGGGCGTCATTGCTTGCGCTCAGGCCGCTTGAGCGAGCGGGTGGTGCTCGACCTCGTGGACGTTTCCGAGGTGGATTCCTCGGCTCTGAGTGTTGTTCTTGCCTGGCTGCGCACTGCTGCCGAGCACGGCATCAGCCTGCGGATGGCGAATCCGCCGGCCAATCTGATCAGTCTGGCAACCCTCTACGGCGTCGCCGAACTGTTACCGCTCGCCTGAGCGGACGTACAAGCCGCGTCGCAAAGGCCAAGTCCCATGCCTGTCGCAGTTGCCGTTGAGCGCGTTGAAAAGCGCTTTGGCTCCTTGTTGGCGCTTGCTGGCGTGTCACTGCAGATCAGCGAGGGAGAGTTCTTTGGTTTGCTGGGGCCCAACGGTGCCGGCAAGACTACCCTGATTTCCTGCCTGGCCGGTCTCTCTCGCCCAAGTGCCGGCAAACTGGTCGTGATGGGACATGATGTGGTCAGCGATTACCGCGCCGCCCGGCGCTTGCTCGGGGTGGTGCCACAGGAACTCGTTTTTGACCCGTTCTTTACGGTACGTGAGACCCTGCGCATTCAATCCGGTTATTTTGGAATTCGCCACAACGAAGGCTGGATCGACGAGATTCTCGCCAACCTGGATCTGACCGCCAAGGCTGATACCAATATGCGTCGTCTGTCCGGCGGCATGAAGCGCCGGGTTCTCGTCGCCCAGGCACTGGTGCATAAACCGCCAGTCATTGTTCTTGACGAACCGACTGCCGGGGTCGACGTCGAACTTCGGCAAGGCTTGTGGCAATTCATTCGGCGCCTGAATCGCGATGGGCACACGGTCATCCTGACCACGCATTATCTTGAAGAAGCCGAAGCCCTGTGTGGGCGGATTGCAATGCTCAAACAGGGGCTTGTGGTAGCTCTGGATACGACCAGCAACCTGTTGGCACGCTTCGCGGGTCATACCTTGACCCTGCGTCTGGCAGGTGCTGCGAAGCTGCCACCGCTGCTCTCTGCGCGCGCAACGCAAAACGAAAGCATGTGGACCTTTCATCTCGGCAGCCTTGGCGAAATCGAACCGCTTCTCGCCGCAATGCGCGAGGCCGGTTGCCTCATTGACGATTTGCGCCTGACGCAAGCCGACCTGGAAGATGTTTTCCTGGGAGTGATGCAGAGCAGCGATTACCACAAGGAAACCGTACCATGATATCTGGTTTCCAAACCCTGCTCTACAAGGAGGTGCTGCGCTTCTGGAAGGTGAACTTTCAGACCATCGCTGCTCCGGTGCTGACGGCAGTCCTCTATCTGATGATCTTTTCGCATGTACTCGAAGCTCAAGTGCAGGTACATGGCGTCGCCTACACCAGCTTTCTGATTCCCGGCCTGGTAATGATGTCGGCGCTGCAGAACGCCTTTGCCAACAGTTCTTCGAGTCTGATCCAGTCAAAGGTGACGGGCAGTGTGATTTTCGTTCTCTTGCCGCCGATCTCCTACGTCGAGTTCTTTCTTGCCTATGTCGTCGCGGCGGTACTGCGCGGTTTGATGGTCGCCCTGGGCGTACTGCTGGTAACGATCTGGTTTGCCGTACCGGCCATTGTGGCACCACAGTGGATTCTGCTATTCCTCGTTCTCGGTGGTGGAACGATGGGGGCGTTGGGCATGATCGCTGGTATCTGGGCCGACAAGTTCGACCAATTGGCGGGCTTTCAGAATTTTCTGATCATGCCACTGACGATGCTTTCCGGCGTTTTCTATTCCCTGCATTCGCTGCCCGGATTCTGGCAGCAGGTATCGCGTTTCAATCCCGTCTTCTATATGATCGATGGCTTTCGCTTCGGGTTTTTCGGGATCTCGGACGTACCGCCGGAAAACAGTCTGGCGGTCGTTGGCACGAGCTTCCTGCTGGTGTCGGCAGCGACCCTGGCACTCCTCCGGAGTGGTTACAAACTGAGGTCCTGAATCATGATGCACCCTGAACAACTCCAGAAAATCATCGCCGAAGGCCTGCCCTGCGAGCATCTGCAAGTAGTGGGGGATGGCCATCACTTCGAGGCGCTGATCGTCAGTGCCGAGTTCTCTGGCAGGAATCGCGTACAGCGGCAGCAGCGCGTCAACGAGGTATTGCGGCTACATTTTGACAGCGGTGACTTGCACGCCCTGTCGATGAAAACCCAGACCCCTGAAGAGTGGAGTGCAACGAGTGGATAAGTTGCTGATCCAGGGGGGGCTGCCGCTCTCCGGCGAGATCGCCATTTCCGGTGCCAAGAATGCTGCGCTGCCGATCCTCTGCGCCAGTTTGCTCGCCCCCGAGACGCTATATCTGAGCAACGTGCCGCGGCTCAAGGACATCTCGACGATGCTCCGCCTGATCGAGCAAATGGGCGTCGCGATCACTCGTGAAGGTGTCGATGGTGTGCTATTGAACAGCCTCGGCCTCAACAACCCGCTTGCCCCCTACGACATGGTCAAAACCATGCGTGCCTCGATCCTGGTACTCGGCCCCTTGCTGGCGCGTCATGGCGAAGCCAGGGTATCGTTACCGGGAGGCTGTGCGATCGGTGCCCGGCCGGTCGAACAACACATCAAAGGCCTGCAGGCGATGGGTGCGAGGATCCATGTCGAGCACGGTTACATTCATGCCAGGGTCGGTGCTGGAGGCCTCAGGGGAGCGCATATCGTGACCGACATGGTCACCGTCACCGGAACCGAAAACCTGATGATGGCTGCGGTCCTCGCCGAAGGCGAAACGATCATCGAGAATGCCGCACGTGAGCCCGAGGTCGTCGATCTGGCCAACTGTCTGATTTCAATGGGTGCGCAGATTTCCGGTGCCGGTTCCGACAAGATTCGTATCCGCGGCGTCGCACGCCTGCACGGCGCATCGCATTCGATCATGGCCGATCGCATTGAAACCGGTACCTATCTCTGTGCCGCCGCTGCAACCGGTGGCAGCATTCGTCTGACCGGAACCTCGGCCGCGTGCCTCGATGCGGTGGTCGACAAGTTGCTCGACGCCGGTTGCGACATCACTGCCGAGCGTGCAGCGATCACGCTCAAGGCACCGCGACGGCTCAAGGCAGTGAGCATTCGCACCTCGCCCTATCCTGCGTTCCCGACCGACATGCAGGCGCAATTCATGGCCATCAACTGTGTCGCCGAGGGGTCGGCAGTGATCCGCGAAACAATCTTCGAGAATCGCTTCATGCACGCTGTCGAACTGATTCGCCTGGGGGCAGACATCAAGATCGACGCCAGCAATGCGATGGTCACCGGCGTCGAGCGTCTCGAAGGTGCAACAGTGATGGCTACCGACCTGCGCGCATCAGCCAGCCTGGTCATTGCCGGTCTGATTGCGCAGGGCGAAACCCTGATCGAGCGTATCTACCATCTCGACAGGGGCTACGAACGCATGGAGGAGAAACTCGGGCAACTTGGAGCGCAGGTCAGGCGGCTTCGCTGAAACTGCAGATTGCCACCCCGCTCAAGGTTCCTGTGCGACCAGACGGCGCGCCTGCGTGACAATGCTCGCGACGTTGATTCCGAAGTATTCGTAAAGCTCGGCAGCGGGCGCCGATTCACCAAAGCGATCAATACCGATCACGGCTCCGTTTGGCCCAACGTATTTCCACCACAGATCGGGGTGTCCGGCCTCTACCGCAAGCATCGGCAGCGATCGCGGCAGCACCTCTTGGCGGTAAGCCAGGGGCTGCAGATCGAAGCGTTGGGTACAGGGCATGGCGACAACGCGTGCAGCGATTCCTTCCCGGGCGAGAATGGCCTGAGCGTCCAGGGCGAGGCCGAGTTCCGAGCCGGTTCCGATCAGCACGACACTTGGCGTTCCGCCTTCGGCCTCGCGCAGGACGTAGCCACCCAGCCGGATACTGGCCATCTGCTCGGCACTGCGCGGCAGTGCCGGCAGGTTCTGCCTCGACAACAGGAAGCATGAGGGACCATCGTTTCGCTCAAGTGCCGCTGTCCAGGCCACCGCAGTCTCGATGGCATCAGCCGGGCGCCAGACGTCGAGGCCCGGAATCAGCCGCAAGGAGGCCGCATGCTCGATCGGCTGGTGCGTTGGGCCATCTTCGCCAAGGCCGATCGAATCATGCGTGTAGACCATCAGCTGCCGTAGCTTCATCAGTGCCGACAGACGGATCGCGTTGCGCGCATAATCCGAGAACACCAGAAAGGTTGCCGTATAGGGAATGAAGCCGCCATGCAGAGCGACGCCATTGGCAATCGCGGTCATGCCGAATTCGCGCACCCCGTAGTTGATGTAGTTGCCACCAGCCTCCCGGTTCGCCGGCCGGGTGCCGCTCCAGTTGGTCAGGTTTGATCCGGTCAGGTCGGCCGACCCCCCCAGCAGTTCGGGCAGCAGCGGGGCAATCGCTTCGATGACGTTCTGCGAGGCCTTGCGCGTGGCAACCGCAGGGGTCCGGGTCGCCCATTGGGCAAGCAGCGAGGCGACATGATCCGGCCAATCAGCGGGTAGTTCCCCACGCATCCGGCGTTCGAATTCGGCGGCCAGTTCGGGATAGGCGGCACGATAGGCGGCGAAGTTCGCTTCCCAGGCATATTCCGCGGCTTCTCCTCTGGCCCTTGCATTCCAGCCGGCGCGCACGTCGGCGGGCACTTCGAAAGCGGCGAAAGGCCATTCAAGCTGGCGACGGGTATTGGCGATCTCAGCGGCACCGAGAGGGGCACCGTGCACATCGTGTGTGCCACTCTTGTTCGGCGAACCGAAACCGATCATCGTCTTGCAGCAGATCAGCGTCGGCCGCCCGGTTGCGGTCCTGGCGATACGGATTGCAGCCTCGATCGAATCGGGATCATGGCCATCGCAGTGGGAGACCACCCGCCAGCCGTAGGCTTCGAAGCGTTTTGCCGTGTCATCGGCAAACCAGGGCTGTACATGGCCATCGATCGAAATATCGTTGTCATCGTAAAAAACGATCAGCTTGGACAAGGACAGTCGCCCAGCCAGCGAACAGGCCTCGTGCGAAATGCCTTCCATCAGACAGCCATCCCCGATGAAGGCATAGGTATAGTGGTCGACGATTCGATGCCCGTCACGGTTGAAGGTCTCGGCCAGCAGCCTTTCCGCCAGGGCCATGCCGACTGCGTTGGCAAGGCCCTGGCCAAGGGGGCCAGTAGTCGTTTCAATGCCGGGGGTGATGCCGAATTCGGGGTGCCCAGGGGTTTTGGAATGAAGTTGCCGGAAGCGCTTCAATTCGTCGATCGGCAAATCGTAACCGCTGAGGTGCAGCAAGGCGTAGATCAGCATCGACCCATGCCCGTTCGACAGCACGAAGCGGTCGCGGTCATGCCATCGGTGATTGGCCGGGTTGTGTTTGAGATGGTGGCGCCAGAGGACCTCAGCGATGTCTGCCATGCCCATCGGCATTCCAGGGTGGCCGGAATTGGCTGCCTGAACGGCGTCAATGGCAAGAAAGCGCAGCGCATTGGCGCAGCGGCGGCGGAATTTGCGGGATTCGGTGGGCAAGACAGTCTCCTTTCATCGGGGCTAGGTTACTGTGAAAGTCGCGTCAGCGACTCACGAATCTCCCCTCCCCCCCCCTCGCGGGGGAGGGGCCGGGGGGAGGGGAACGTTCATGACTTTCATGATCGGGGGTGCCTGGAAAAGTCATGACCGTTTGGTCAACACAAGGGGGCAACACGGCTTGCCGCTGCGTTCAGCGTGAACGACGCTTCTTGTCCATCAACTGCATGATCATGGGCGTGAAGATGATCTGCATCGCCAGACCCATCTTGCCACCGGGACAGACGATGATGTTCGGCCGCGACATGAACGAGTCGTGCAGCATGCTCAGCAGATAGGCAAAGTCGATCCCCTTGGGATTGGCGAAACGGATCACCAGCATGCTTTCGTCCTGCGACGGAATATCCTGGGCGATGAAGGGATTCGAAGTATCCACCGTTGGCACGCGCTGGAAATTGACGTGTGTCCTGGAGAATTGCGGGCAGATGTAATGGATGTAGTCAGGCATCCGCCGCAGGATGGTATCCATCACCGCCTCGGTTGAGTAACCACGCTGCGCCTTGTCACGATGCAGTTTCTGAATCCATTCGAGATTGATGATCGGCACGACACCAACACAGAGGTCCACATGGCGACTGATATCGATGGCATCGGTCTGGGCAGCACCGTGCAGGCCTTCATAGAAGAGCAGATCGGTGCCCGCCGGCAGATCGCTCCATTCGGTGAAGGTTCCTGGTGGCGAGCCATAAAGCTTGGCCTCGGCATCGTCGTGAACGTAGTGGCGACTCTTGCCGCGGCCACACTCGCCGTATTCGCGAAACAGTCCTTCAAGTTCGGCCAACAGATTGGCCTCGGGTCCGAAATGGCTGAAATGGTTGTCGCCGGTGAGGCTTCTCTCAGCCATCGTTGCGCGCATCGCCTCTCGGTCGTAACGGTGAAAACTGTCCCCCTCGATGATCGCAGCGTTGAGCTTCTCGCGCCGAAAGATGTGTTGGAACGCGCGCGTGACCGAAGTCGTGCCGGCGCCCGAAGAACCGGTGATTGCGATGACTGGATTTTTGATCGACATGAGATGTGGCTCCGTTGCGTAAAGGGTGTTTTTCCGGTTCGCGGCGCTGCTCAGTCATCCCTGAACAGGGTTCGCGTCGAAAAGAGGGGCGATTTGTACGGCTGGTCTTCACCGGTTTCATGTTCGCGGTGGTAGCGTTCGATACGCTCTACCTCGTCGCGCGAACCCAGAATGACCGGCACCCGCTGGTGCAGGCTGGTTGGCTGCACATCGAGAATACGTTCCTTGCCGGTTGATGCCAGGCCACCGGCCTGACCAACGATCATTGCCATCGGACTGGCCTCGTACATCAGGCGCAGTCGCCCCGGTCTGGAGATGTCCTTGCTATCGCGCGGGTACAAGAAAACGCCGCCGCGCATCAGAATCCGATGGACCTCGGCGACCATCGAAGCTACCCAGCGCATGTTGAAGTCCTTGCCGCGAATGCCGGTCTTGCCTGCCAGACACTCGCTGACGTAGCGCTGCACCGGCGGCTCCCAGAAACGCTCGTTGGAAGCATTGATCGCAAACTCGCGGGTTTCCGGTGAAATCACGAGATGCGGGTGTGTCAGCAGGAACTCGCCGATGTTACGATCGAGCGTGAACCCATATACACCACTGCCAACGGTGAGCACCAACATCGTCGATGGACCGTAAAGTGCGTAGCCAGCGGCGACCTGGCGGCTGCCGGGCTGTAGAAAATCGGCTGCAGTCAGTGCGTCGGCATTACAATTCTCGGGGCAGCGCAGGACTGAAAAAATGCTGCCCACCGACAGGTTGACGTCAATGTTCGACGATCCATCGAGCGGGTCGAAGACCAGCAGATACTTGCCACGAGGATGCTCGGATGGAATCCGATGGATGTCTTCCATTTCTTCCGACGCCATCGCAGCCAGATGGCCACCCCATTCACAGTGGTGAATGAACGCCTGGTTGGCCAGCACGTCAAGTTTTTTCTGGGCCTCGCCTTGAACGTTCTCACGACCTTCATCACCCAGCACACCGGCCAGTGAGCCCCGCGAAACTCCCTGTGCAATGGCCTTGCACGAGCGCACGACGTCGCTGATGAGCATCGAAAAATCGCCGAAAAGCGCTGGATTCCGGCGCTGTTCCTCGATCAGGAATTTGTTAACGTTGGTGCGTCCGCATAGCATGGTGATACTCCAAGCGATTGAAATCTTGTCGATCCAGGGATTGCCCGGATTCTAGCGGTCTGATACAAAAACGCTAGTTAAACGTATTGTTCATTTAATTTAACACAACCTTATCGATGAGAAACGCCACCATCCGCCAACTCCAGATCTTTTCGGTCGCCGCCAGCCATCTGTCGTTTGCGCGTGCAGCGGAAAAGCTGCACCTGACGCATGCTGCCATCTCACTGCAGATCAAACAGCTCGAGGAAGTCAGCGGCACCCTGTTATTCGAACGGATTGGCAAACGCGTCTTTCTGACCGAAGCTGGCGAAATTCTCCTCAGCCATACGCGCCAGATCCTGCAGTCGCTGAAGGAGGCGGATGAAGCGCTGCTCGCTCTGAAAGGATTGAAGGGCGGACGCATTGCCGTCGCCGTGGCCAGCACGGCTGAATATTTCGCACCCGGGCTGCTGGCCGAGTTTCGCAAGACGCAGGCCGACGTGCGTATCCGGATGCTGATCGATAACCGGGATACCGTCAGTCGTCTGCTCGCCGGCAACGAGGTCGACCTGGCCATCATGGGCCGTCCGCCGGCCGAACTCGACGCTGTAGCGGTGGCCTTTGCACCGCATCCGCTGGTGATCATTGCCAGCACCGCACATCCCTTGAGCCGGCTGCCCAACGTAGCTGTCGAGGACCTTGCGGACGAAATGCTGATCGTCCGCGAATCGGGATCGGGCACACGATCGGCAATGGAGGAATTCTTTCTCGAACGTTCGGTCAAGCCGCGCATCGGCATGGAAATGGGTAGCAACGAAGCGATCAAGCAGGCAGTGGTGGCGGGTCTTGGCATCAGTTTCATTTCCCAGCACACACTCGGCCTCGAACTGAAAGCCGAACGCCTGAGCATCCTCAGGGTCGAAGGAACACCCGTGATGCGTCGCTGGCATATCGTTCGCCACAAGAGCAAACACCTGACCCCCGCATTGGCCGCATTCTGGGATTTCATGGTCGAAGTTGCCCCCACCCAACTGCGAAAGCTGGTCTGACGGCTTCCCGCACGGGAGGCAACGGGTCCACTGGTGCAGGTGAGCGTTGGATGCTCGATCGGCAATCAGGCAAAACCAGTCTGAACAGGTTCCTGTGCCAAGGACTGGGAACGCTGCGGGCCATACACCGGGAAGACGATCCTGGCGACACAGCCGCTGGGCTCACCAATTTCCATGTCTCGGTTGTTCGGGCGCAGGCTGGCTGCAGCCTGATGGACCTCTGCAATCTCGCGAACGATGGCCAATCCCAGGCCACTGCCCTCACCATCGGTGCCATCGACACGGTAAAAGCGGTCGAAAACCCTCTGGGATTCGGCATCGGAAATCCCTGGCCCGCTATCCTCGATTTCAAGCAGGGCAAAATCACCTTGCGCAACCACCCGCGCGGTCACCCGTCCCCTAGGAGGGGTATAGCGCAAAGCATTATCGAGCAGGTTGTTGATCATTTCACGCAGGAGGAAGGCATTGCCCAGGATAAGCACGCTCCCGGCAGGCTCATAACCCAGGTCTATACATTTTTCGAGCGCCAGCACAACCCAGTTTTCCACGACCTCTCGTAACAAGTGATCAAGGTCGAGCGCCACCAGCGTCTGCTGCGAGTGCTCGCTCGCCTCTGCACGGGCCAGAGCCAGTAGTTGATCGACCAGATGCGAGGCACGGTCAGCCCCGTTCAGGATCTGCCTGAGGGCGTGCCGCAGTTCGGCTGGGTCGGTTTCGCGGATCGCCAACTGCGCCTGCGTCTTCAGGCCGGTCAGCGGGGTCCGCATCTGATGCGCAGCATCGGCGATGAAACGGCGCTGTGCAGTCACGTTTTGTTGCATTCTTGTCAACATCGAATTGAATGCTTCGGTCAGCGGGCGCAATTCTTCAGGGATACGGCGCAGGGCAATCGGCGATAGATCGGCTTCACGACGGGCTGCAATCCGGTCACGCAAACGCGTCAGTGGGCGCAAACCCTGCGACAGACCGAACCAAACCAGGATTACCGCGAGCGGAATGATCACGAACTGTGGAAGGATGACACTGGCGATGATCTTGTTCGCCAGTTGAGAACGTTTCTCGGTGGTTTCACCGACTTCAATCAGGACACCTTGCCCGTTGCCCAGTCCTGCTCCTGCTCCTGCTTCGAACAGCGACATGTAGGCTATGCGCAGGGACTGTCCGTGGTACTCGTCATCGCGGAAAAGCACTTCACTATGTTCATTCTTCGAGAGCATGCCCGCCATTTTTGGCACAGGCAGTTCCGGATCGCCGGCGATCAACTGACCATTTTGATCGAGCATGTGAAAATAGACGTTATCGGTCTCGTCCGAGCGCAGGAAGAGTTGTGCCAGACTCGGTAAAGCCAGTTGCGGTTGCCCGTCGATGAAGCTGACCTGGCGCGATATGGCGAGCACATGTTCGCGCAAGGACTGATCGTACGGGAAACTGGCAACACTATTGGCGAAGTAGTGCGTAAACGCAATGCTGATCGGCCACACGAAAAGGAGCGGGGCCAACATCCAGTCGAGAATCTCGCCAAACAGCGAGCGCTGGATATCAGGATTTTCTCGCTTCCGCAGGTTTCTCAAGACTGTAGCCGAGCCCACGCACGGTAATGATGTTAACTCCGGTTGATTCGAGCTTCTTGCGCAAGCGGTGGATATAGACCTCGATCGCATTGTGGCTGACTTCCTCGCCCCAACCGCAGAGGTGATCCACCAATTGATCCTTGCTGACCAGGCGTTTTGCCCGCGACAGGAGAATCTCGAGCAGGCCCAGTTCGCGTGCCGAAAGATCGAGCATCTCGCCATTGACCAGTGCGCAGCGGTCGGTCTGATCGAAAGTCAGCGACCCGCACTGGATCATCCGTGAAGTACCCGACGACCGACGGCTCAGCGCCCGCACACGAGCCTCAAGTTCAGCCAGTTCAAAGGGTTTGGCCATATAGTCGTCAGCCCCGAGATCGAGCCCCTTCACCCGGTCATCGATCCCATCAAGCGCAGTCAGAATCAATACCGGAGTCGTTGCATTGCGCGCCCGTAGACGACGCAGCACATCCCAACCCGGCATTTTCGGTAGGCCAAGATCGAGAATCAGTAGATCGTAGGGATTGGTTAACAAGGCCGTATCAGCGTCAGTGCCATTGTAGGCACAATCGATCGCGTAGCCTCCCTGACGCAGTGACCGGCACAGGCCATCAGCAATGATTCGGTCGTCTTCAGCGAGAAGAATTCGCACGGCGTGCCGCTCTTGCTTTAACAGACGTAAGTTGCTTGTAAGTCCCCGCCATTACACTCTCCTCGCTGTTCTCCTTTTATGGTCTTGGGAGTCCTGGCTTCGGCCCGGACTCGGGGGGTGCCTGAATACTGCACCGGGTACTCCCCACCATCTTTTTGAAACAGGGGGATCGGCGCGTTTTGCCGATCCTCGGGTACGCTGCCCATGGGTTCAGCTGGCGAGTGTAACAAAAAAGACGGCGGTTTCGTTGGCCAACGGTACGCGCCGATCTACCCATGGTTTCCATGGTCAGCGAGACGCCACCTGCCTTGGCTCGGAGGAGGGAGCCGGGCTGCTTCAGTCAGGACTGACGCCCCAGCACCGCTTCAACCAACTTGACCCAGTAACTTACTCCCAGCGCCAGGATCTCGTCGTTGAAATCATAATGTGGATTGTGCAGGGTGCAACCCCCGGAACCCGGGCCATTGCCCAGCCAGACGTAGCAACCTGGCTTTTCGCGAAGCATATAAGCGAAATCCTCGGCACCCATCGAGGGAAGTTCGTGCGCATGCACTTGATCAGCGCCAAGCAGGTCGCTCGCCACACGCCGACAGACTTCCGTTTCCGAAACACTGTTGACCGTCGGAGGATAGCGATGGTCGAAACACACCGCAATCTGCGCTCCAAATGTGTGGGCAATGCCGTTGCACAACCGCTCGATTGCGCCTTCGACAAGATTCTGGGTTTCAATGTTGAAACTGCGGATCGTACCGCGCAGAACAGCATCATCGGGGATCACATTCCAGGCTTCACCGGCATGCATCTGAGTGACACTCACCACCGCCGACTCGCAGGGATGCAGGTTGCGGGCAACGACAGTCTGCAACGCGAGCAGCAGATGACTACTGACGACCAGCGTGTCGACCCCCTGATGTGGCATCGCGGCATGGCAACCCTGCCCCCGTACCCAGATTTCAAAAGTGCAGGTGCCAGCCATCACGGGCCCCGGCATCACGGCCATCTCGCCGACAGGAATACCTGGCCAGTTGTGCAGACCAAAGACCGCGTCCATCGGAAATCTCTCGAACAGCCCTTCGGCAATCATCACCTCGGCGCCTCCCTCAGACTCTTCGGCAGGCTGGAAAATGAAGTAAACGGTGCCGTTGAAATCAAGATCATTCCGATGCTCGGCCATATAGCGCGCGGCACCCAGCAAAATTGCCGTATGTCCGTCGTGACCGCAGGCATGCATGCGTCCATCGTTTCTGGAACGGTGTGGAAAGTCGTTCTTCTCACACAAAGGAAGTGCGTCCATGTCAGCCCTGAGTCCGATCGCACGAGGACTGCTGCCCTTGCACAGGGTGCCAACAACGCCAGTACGTGCCAGGCCACAATCAATTTCCAGTCCATAGCTGGTCAATTCGCGAGCCACTAATTCGGCTGTTCGCCGTTCATCGAAGGCAAGTTCCGGGTGAGCATGGATATCGCGCCGAATTGCCACAAGGTCGGCAAGGAAAGGGATATTCAGAGTTGTCATGAGTTCGAACCAATTGCCTGGAAAGAAGAGTTTATTGCAGATCTAGGTCTCATGGCAGTACCGAAAAGCCACCCAGCCATGGGAAAAGTCAGGGAAAAACCTCTGAAAAGCAGTGAATAAGCCTGGCAAAACGGGCTTGTGGATAAGTTTTCAGATTCTGTCCACATCCCCATACCGTCTTTTCGCAACCCGAAAATCTGACATAAGATTTTGATTTTTTTGGATAAAAAAACATATCAACAAGTTTGTTATCACTATACTTATAGTAAGATTTATATATGGATCTTCTTGATACAAGGACAGGTATCTGGCAGGGAGAGGGGAGGGTCGCACTGCGACTCTCACGGAAGGGATTCCATCATGAGTCGCCGTAGAAGCTTCCAATAGAAGAATAACCTATTGAAATTCAATAAGATACAAAAACCTCGCGGCGAATGGCTTGCTCATCACGCCGGGCATCCGTTATGCTCCGAAGCATGCATCTCGTTCTCATCAGTGGCCTGTCCGGTTCGGGTAAATCGATCGCCCTCAAAGTGCTTGAGGACGCCAACTATTTCTGCGTGGACAACCTGCCATCACAGTTATTGCAGCCGCTCGTCGGACAACTTGAGCAACAGGGCTACGACCAGGTGGGAGTCGTGATCGACATTCGCGGTGGCGATAGCGTGGCCATGCTTCCCTTGCAGCTTGATGCCCTGCGCGCCAACGATCTTGACCTGCAATTCCTGTTTCTCGATGCGCAGGATGCAACCTTGATCAAGCGCTACTCTGAAACCCGACGCCGACATCCCCTGGCCAGTGACAAGCTGACGTTGACAGAGGCCATTACCGAAGAACGGGTTCGTCTTGCCGAGTTGACGGCCCTCGGTCATCATATCGATACCAGCGGCGTCAAAGCCAGCGCACTTCGCGAGTGGGTTCGCCAGTTCGTGGCCAGAGATCTTCCTTCAGATTCCTGTCAGGGACTGACATTACTTTTCGAATCGTTTGGGTTCAAGCATGGGATGCCGCTCGACGCCGACCTCGTTTTCGATGTTCGTTGCTTGCCCAATCCGCACTACGATCCCATCCTGCGTCTGCTGACCGGCCGTGACGCACCCGTCATTGATTTCCTCGAAGCCGAGCCCGAAGTGCTGCGTATGCGTGGCGACATTGCTGGCTTCATTCGCACATGGTTGCCGTCATATGTTCGGGACAGCCGAAATTATCTGACTGTAGGCATCGGTTGCACGGGTGGCCAGCATCGCTCGGTCTACTTTGCCGAATGGTTGGGGCGCGAGTTTCGGGGGTGTGCGCGTGTATTGGTCCGTCACCGCGAGTTGCGTTTTCCAATGGTGATTGGCGAGAATCCGTGATGCTCTGGGTCGGGCTGTTCAGGTCCGGCGACTGGCTGCTGGTCATTTTGGGTTTGTGTGTTTGCGCAGCGTCATTTCCTTGGGCATGGCAGACCGGCGTCGCTGAAAAAGTCATCGTCAAGCGTGGTGGTGAGGTGTTCTCAGAACTTGAGCTGGCGCGCAATCGCCGCATTGAAGTCCCTGGGCCATTGGGCATGACAACGGTTGTCGTCGACCAGCGTCGGGTGCGCGTTGCCGCAGATCCAGGTCCCCGGCAATACTGCGTGCGTCAGGGTTGGCTGACTCGCCCCGGCGAGATCGCGATCTGTGCACCCAATCAGGTCAGTATCGAAATCCAGGGCAGGCGACGGACCTACGATTCGCTCGCGTACTAACACTGGTCAGTACTTGCCAAGCCGATTTATAATCCAGACTCGATCCGAGGAGCGCTGCAGGGCTGTCGTCCGACAGTTTCAGGCTCGGATTATTCAAACGGCGCTCATCCAACCAACCCGTGCCGGGCGCGAGGAGAGGGATGGGCGCAGGCTGAAGTCCTTCAGCAGAGATGCCCGACAGCTTCCGTCCCCTGGTCACCGTTCTCAAGGAGCCTTACCGTGTCGGATGCTGCTACTCAAAACTATGTGATTGCTGACCTTGGCCTCGCCGAATGGGGCCGCAAGGAAATTCGTATTGCCGAAACCGAGATGCCGGGATTGATGGCGATTCGTGAAGAATTCGCGGCCACCAGGCCTCTCCAGGGCGCACGCATTACCGGTTCGCTGCACATGACGATTCAGACCGCCGTACTGATCGAGACCCTGGTTACCCTCGGTGCTGAAGTACGGTGGGCTTCATGCAACATCTTTTCGACCCAGGATCACGCTGCTGCGGCTGTCGCAGCTTCCGGAGTGTCGGTTTTTGCTGTCAAGGGCGAGTCGCTGGAAGATTATTGGGACTACACCCACCGCGTCTTTGAATGGCCGGATGCGGGTTACAGCAACATGATCCTCGACGATGGCGGCGACGCGACGTTGCTCCTGCACCTTGGTGCCCGAGCCGAGAACGACGCTTCGGTCCTTGCCAGCCCGACTTCCGGGGAAGAGGCGATCCTCTTTGCCGCGATCAAGGCCAAACTGGCCAGCGATCCGACTTGGTACTCGCGTCGTCTGGCAGCAGTCAAGGGTGTGACCGAGGAAACCACGACCGGCGTGCATCGCTTGTACCAGATGCACGCCAGGGGCGAGCTCAAGTTTCCGGCAATCAATGTCAACGATTCGGTCACCAAATCCAAGTTTGACAACCTCTACGGATGCCGCGAATCATTGGTCGATGGCATCAAACGTGCCACCGACGTGATGATCGCCGGCAAGATTGCCCTGATCGCCGGTTACGGCGACGTCGGCAAAGGCTCGGCACAAGCCATGCGCGCCTTGTCCGCACAGGTGTGGGTCACCGAAATTGACCCGATCTGTGCCTTGCAGGCAGCCATGGAAGGCTACCGCGTGGTCACCATGGATTACGCGGCTGACAAGGCCGATATCTTCGTCACCTGCACCGGCAACTACCATGTGATCACCCATGCGCACATGGCCCGGATGAAGGATCAGGCGATCGTCTGCAACATCGGCCACTTCGACAACGAAATCGACGTTGCCTCGATCGAAGCTTATGTCTGGGAAGAGATCAAGCCGCAGGTCGATCATGTCGTCTTCCCCGATGGCAAGCGCATCATCCTCCTGGCCAAAGGTCGTCTGGTCAACCTCGGTTGCGGTACCGGCCATCCATCGTACGTGATGAGCTCCTCGTTCGCCAACCAGACGATCGCCCAGATTGAACTGTTTACACGCAATGCCGACTATCCGGTCGGGGTGTATACCCTGCCCAAGCACCTCGACGAGAAAGTGGCCCGCCTGCAGCTCAAGAAGCTCAATGCCGAGCTTTCCGAGCTGACCGATCAGCAGGCCGCCTACATTGGGGTGGCGAAGGAAGGTCCTTACAAGTCCGAGCAATATCGCTACTGACATTTACCGACTCATGACACCGCAGCCTCCCGTTTTCAGCCTCGAGCTTTTTCCGCCGCAAACTCCGGAGGGTGCGGAAAAGTTGAGGGCCGCGCGTGCTCGCATGGCGCTCCTGAAACCCCGGTTTTTCTCGGTCACTTTTGGTGCCGGCGGTTCGACGCGTGACCGCACTCTGCAGACCGTACTTGAAATCCAGCGTGAAGGTCACCAGGCAGCACCGCACCTGTCTTGCATCGGATCAACCCAGGACAGCATTCGCAGCATTCTCGAACAGTATCAGGCACAGGGTATTCGTCATCTGGTTGCGCTGCGCGGCGACCTGCCGTCGGGTATGGCCAGACCGGGCACCTTTCGCTATGCCAATGAACTCGTCGAGTTCATTCGTGCCGAAACGGGCGACTGGTTCCATATCGAAGTTGCAGCCTATCCGGAATATCATCCACAGGCAAAAAGCCCGATGGACGATCTCCTGGCTTTCAAACGCAAGCTCGACGCCGGTGCCGATTCAGCGATCACGCAGTACTTCTACAACTTCGACGCCTACGCATACTTCATCGACGAGTGCCAGGCGGTCGGAATCGATGTCCCGATCGTCCCCGGCATCATGCCGATCTCCAGTTACAGCAGTCTTGCCCGCTTCTCGGATAACTGTGGCGCGGAGATACCGCGCTGGGTCAGAAAAAAACTTGAAAGCTACGGTGACGATACCTTGTCGATCCGCGCTTTCGGTCTTGATGTGGTCAGCGCGCTTTGCGCAAAACTGCTGGCCAGTGGTGCTCCCGGCCTGCATTTCTATACGCTCAACCAGGTGGAGCTGACCACGACCCTGTGGCATCGTCTCGGCCTTTCCCAAGCGATGTTGAAGTGAAATCGCGTCGCGACTCACGAATCTCGCCTCCTCACTTGTGGAGGCGAAGGCCGGCTGGTGGAGCGCTGCTGTGCGCCACCAGCCGGCGATGAAACGCGGGCCGTGGGAGGGGTCGGGGATGAGATGGGAAAGTCGAAGTCATGGTCGTTGCCTGAAGTGTCCGGAGCAACCGTCTCGGTGAGAACGCATGAAAGACTATTACGCCATACTCGGGATCGCCAGTGATGCCTCAAACGATGTGCTCAAGACTGCCTACCGCAGAAAGGCTTTGCTGCTCCACCCAGACCGCAACAAGGCTCCGGAGGCGACCGACCTCTTTCGCGACGTTCAGGAAGCCTATGAAACGCTTTCTGATACCGCTCGTCGACAGGTCTATGATGAGAATCGACGTCGTAATCTTCTCGATAAGCCTTTGGAAACTGCGCGGGAAATCTGGAAAAATTATCTTGAAGGAGTACTGTCGTGAGGCTGTCGCTATTCTTTGAAGATCTGAAGTCTGCTTATGACGCCGAGCTGGACGACTTGATGACCGATTCGGCCGGGCACGATGTCTTGGCCAAGCGGCTCAAGGCAAAGCGCGGGCAGCTTGCACAACTCCTGCCAATGATCGAGTGCAATCCGGAAATGGTTGCCGTTGCCTTCCACGGCGGCATGCGTTTTGCCAGTCCGGAAGTGATGCGGGATCTTTCCGCACGGGAGCCCGAAGACTTGCCCAGCTGGTCAACGCTGCTGGCGGCGGTGGAGCTGGAACCCTGGGCCGAGGCCCTCGCCGAGGTCGCCCTCAAGGACCCGAACGGCGACCGGTTCATGGTGGTGACCGCCTGCCTGGAATATCTGCAAGGGCGCTTTGCAGCGCCCTCAGAACCAGCGCATGGACGGCTTACAGACCAGCGTGTCGACGGCGACCAGAACGAGCAGGATTTCGATGATGGCATCGACCTCGGAGAGTCCGGTGCCGACTGGCTCGCCGAACAGGGGTTTGATCGGAAAGATCAATTTTCGGGGGAGCACTGATGAGCCATCCGGTACTGGTGAGAGCAGGGAGACTGATCCACCTTGGCGATATCGTCGGTGCCGAAGCAGCCCTGGCTTCGCTGGCGGAAAGCGATGGTGACGATGCCTTGGTGGTGGCGCTCGACGACTTTCCAGCCAAAGACTTGCTGGCCGTTCTGCGCGACTTCGATTCGTCCCGTGAATCGGTGGTGAACCTATTGGTCTCCCCAGAGCAATTCGCACGGGCAATCGTCCTCGAACGGCGTTATGGCGACCAAAGTCACGAGCGATTGCACGGCATGATCAATTCGGTGCTTTTCCGGGCTGGCAGCGATCCCGGCGAGTTCCTCGAGGCGATCGGGGAACTCGAAGGTGGCTGCGATGCCCTGGCCGATTATTTCTGCGAGCGTGTCGAAAACATCGAGCATTTTTTCAAGACGGCGACCTTTGATTTCTTTGCCGACGCAGAAGAATCTGCCGACGACATGACCGACGAGGAACGTCTGGACGCGCTCGCCGATCCCGGTGTCAATCGTCCTTTCCTGGCGCACAGTGAAGTTAATGATCATGACTGGATGGAACTGGCCTGGACACTTCGTTACCAATACCCGGAGATCTTTCGGGAGGTCCTGCTAATCCTGCGCGCGCGGGTCAGGGCCGAAGAACTCATGTCGTCCGACCTGGTAAGGCCAGATTCCGCGGACAGCTTGCGTGCCGGGCCGGAGGAAGAGTCGGCACTATAGTCGCAGGCTTTTGAATGACCGGCTACCCACAGAAGAATGATCGTCCATGCCGCCTAGCTACCAGCAGATCGCAGTATTCGATGCGCGGCCTTTTTTCGAAAAGGCGCTCACGTACGGGGTGCACCATGGGATCATCGATCAGCATAGGGTTGCCAGTATCCTGAACGACGCCCCGAAGGGAATGCTGCAGATTGCCGAGTATTTCGGGACGCAGTATTTGCGGCCGAATATCGAGGAGGCGCGTACGCGGATCGTCAATCTGGTCAGTCTTTTTCTTGCCGATCGCAGTGGAGGTGACCTCGACAAAGCAGCTCGATCGCTGCGGGACCACACCTTTCTGTCACATTCGCGTGGCGGTTCCGAAATGATCAAGGCGCTCTGGGCCTTGCCCGATTGTGACATCATTGGCGGTATGAGCGCGAAGTCACAAAGGGAATTCCTGGCTGAATGGTCGCTCAGGGAGCCAGCCGAATATCGAATCGCCCTCGAACAAAGGAAGGCGTATCACTTGGCGATTGGAGCGGCACTCTGGTTTGCCGAAAACCTTGGAGTAGCCCCCTCCACCCTTTCGATGGTGCCCGTTGGATCGTTCCTGCGTACGACCATGCTCGTCTATCTTGGCGGAGACACCCCACCGGCAATCCCCAATGCTGCCGGCTTCGTCAGTATTCTGAGGGCAATCAGGAAGAAGGGGGTAGCGCCGAAAGGCAGAAAGCGAATCAAGGAGATATTCAAGATTCTCCCTGAATCGTACCAGGAGATTGCCAGACGCCACCTCCAGGAGGTCGAAACCGAGGATCTGCCGCGAATTCTCGATCCCTCGCTGGCGATCGACAAGCTGTTCGAAGAAACCGTTCAGAAAGGGTATTTTTTGCGGGATGTCGATCTCGAAGATGCCAGTCTATTCGATGCCGCAGTTTCGAAGGAATGGCACAAGATAACTGCAGGCAAGACTGACGATGACTCGCTGCTGACGATTTTTGTCTGCATCGCAGCCGAGACGCTGCCCAAACCTGCTCTGACGCGAGCCGCAGCGAGAGCCTTGATCCGCAAGGTTCGAGCGGATGGTTTCAAGCCAGAACTGGTGCTCGGCTTCATTCGGCAGTGCGCGCCCCATGAGATGCAGGAAGGCCTGGAAAAACTATGGAATGAATTTTTTCCGGAGGCTCAGACCTATCTGCTCGATAGCTCGGATATAACCCTTGGCGAGGCTGTGGCTTTCCTTAAAGAACACTGTTATGTGGTGTAGTGGGGGGGGTAGCACCGGGAGAAAGCTTGCCGGTGGCGCTGCGTGACAGGCCAACATGCCGATTCGGGGGCTGTCGTAGTGCTGCCCGCATCAGCGAGGGCATGGAGGCGGGGATCATCACTCGCCCAGCACCAGGCCCTCACGGCGTGGATCGGCGCCGCCGGCGAATCCACCCGAAGTCTTTTCGAGGGCCTGCAAACCGCTGTTCATGACGACTTCGTTCACCACGTGGCTGCGGGCCCTGAGCGCTTCGACAAAGGACCAGGAAAAACGCTTTTCCTCAAGCAGCGTCGGCCCGTTCAGTGAGCCAAAGTTGGGCAGGTCGATGGCCTGCTGAGGTTCCAGTCCCCAGTTCAGCATCGCGTAAAGCAGCTTGGCCGTGTAGTGAATGATCAACGCTCCGCCCGGTGAGCCGCCGCTGATCACCAGCTCGCCGCTGTCCTGGTCAAAGACCAGCGTTGGACTCATCGACGAGCGCGGGCGCTTGCCTGGTTCGACGCGATTGGCGATGGGCAAACCACTGCTGTCAGTCGGAATAAAGGCGAAATCGCTGAGCTGGTTGTTGAGGAGAAACCCCCGCACCATCTGGCGTGCTCCGAAGGCATCTTCGATGGTGGTGGTCATCGCCAACCCGTTGCCGTGCTGGTCGACGACGCTGAGGTGGGAGGTCCCGTATTCAGGTTGTTCGGGCATCGCTGCCTGAGTCATTGGTTCCGGCGATGGCGAGCCCGGTCTGGCCACCTGCATGCTGTGTGGGCCGATCAGCCGCGCCCTTTCAGCCAGGTATGCCGGTTGGATCAGCGCGTACCAGTTGCCCGCCGGTGCGGCGACGAAATCGGGATCGGCGACATACTGGGCACGATCGGCAAAAGCCAGGCGTGCTGCTTCGCTGTAATAGTGCATCCAGAGTGGGGTGGAAAACGGCAGGAATGCAGCCTCGGTGTGATTGAGGATGCCGAGAATCTGGGCGATGGCGATCGCTCCCGAACCTGGAGGCGGAAAACCGCAGATCAGGTAAGTTCGCGGTGGCTCAACCCGTTTTGGCGCATAGCTGCTGCACAGCGGCTTGCGGCGCTGCGGCTGGTATCCAGCCAGATCAGCCAGGCTAAGCTGGCCGGGGTTTGCCGGATATTGCTGCACCTTGTCGACGATCGCCTGCGCGATCTCACCCTCGTGCAGTGCTCGTGACCCTTCACTGGCGATCCTGCGCAGGACGCCAGCCAATTCGGGATTGCGCAAACGGCTGCCGACGGTAACGGGTTGACCGTCAGGATCGTAAAAATAGGCAGCGGCCTGCGGATCCTTCCTGAGGTAGGGGTCAGCCTTGAGCAGTGTGTGCAGGCGCTGGCTGACCGGAAATCCGTTCTCGGCGAGTCGGATCGCCGGTTCGAAAAGGGTCGACCAGGGCAGCCGGCCATATTCGGCGTGTGCCATTTCGAGCATCCGCAGGGCACCTGGCACGCCGACTGCGCGGCCACCGACGATGGCTTCCTGAAAAGTCATCGCCTTGCCGTCGGCCTTGACGAACAGGCTTGCACTGGCTGTTGCCGGTGCTGTCTCGCGACCGTCGAAGGCAACCGTCTGGCGACCATCGTGGTGGAGCAGAAAAGCGCCACCGCCGATACCGCTGGATTGTGGTTCAACGAGGGTCAGCACCATCTGCGCAGCAACTGCCGCGTCGATCGCCGCACCGCCGTCTTTGAGCATGGCGAGTCCGGCAGCGCTGGCCAGTGGATTGGCTGTGGCAATGGCAAACTTCTGGCCGTGCCATCCGGGCTGTGTACTGAGGCCGGCGGCGCCTTCCGGTTGATGGCTTTCGGCAGTTGCGGTCGCAGTCAATGATGGGGAATGACTGCAGCCCACGACCAGCATCGACAGGACGAGTAAAATGAGGTGCATGGCTACGAGGTGCATGGCTATACTCCAAGATTCGTCGAACTCTTGTTGTCAGCCCCCGTGCATGGATTGCCGATGGCGTCCGCTCGTGACCATCCGTATTTGCCACTGTTGCCGATATTGACTGGCATTGGCCTCAATCCATGCCAGAGCACGAAGATCCCTCTCGGCCGATGGAAAGCGCTCCACATACGCTTCGATCTCGGCAACTTGCTGGTGAAGGAATTCGGCTTCCGAGAAGGGACCTCCTCCAAGACCGGGAAGGAAGCGGGGCGGGGGATCCTCCGGGATATCCATGTTCTTCACTCCTTGAGGATAGTGTCTCAGGCCGCGGATGCTCGCTTGATTGGCAATGCCACCGACCTGGCCTGGTTTGTGAAGCGATTCTTGCACTAGCCTGCAAGAATCCCATACCGACAACAACATCATAAACAACTTTAACTCTGTGATCTAACACGATGCCCAGTCACTTTATTGTTTTCCACTTCTGGGGGGCGTTGTCAACTTCGATGAGAACTGACGGCGTTTTCCCGGATTGATCGATGCAAAATTGATACACTTTTCAACCTTGGCAACCATCTACATCGACAAGGTCATCGAAGCAAGAAACAGGCCGGGAATCAACTCCCCGCGATAACCCGAAGAAATTCATGGATTCTTTTCTACGTGAGGGAATTTTGAGATTCCGGTTGCGCTAATTAAGCAGACGACTGTAAAAATGGTCGACATCGGTCAGCGCAGCATCGCTCCTCTTCTCCTCTCGCGAGGCCAAAGCGGGGTTTGGCGGAGTGCTGCTCCGCGCCGCCGCAGCCGGCCCGCGATACTGCACGAACCGTGGGAGAGAGAAACGGGCATGACTTTCATGATCAAGGGTGCCTGAAAAAGTCATGACCGTTAGCACGCTTCCATGGTTTGTGTTCGACTGCACTCCTCCAGCAGGTAAGCCACAGAACGATAGGTCCGCCCGCTTTCCGCCGTCAGACCAATTTCGCAGGTCCGATTGCTGGAGACGCCGCTCATGCAGCTCGCTGGCAGTTCGTCGTGAATCTTGCGCAGGGCATGCTGGTTCAACTCCGGCACCACGAAACCGCGATCGCCCGAGAAGCCACAGCAAGACACCCCTGCCGGCGCAATCACCCGTTCGACACAGGCACTGACAACCTTCTGCAGCTTGGCGTCCGAACCGCTCTTGCGTACGCTGCAGTTGATGTGCAGGGCAATCGGGCCGGCTTGCCTGACCAGCCTGAGCCTGGGCAGGAGCGCGTCGTGGGCGAATTCGTGGAAGTCGAGGAGTGGCAGGCGACCAGCCAGATACTCCTGCATGCGCACGCTACAGGTACTGGCATCCATGATGATCGGGTAGCGGCCATGCTCGCTGGCAGCGTCGAGTGCCGCCTCGAGGCGCGCAGCGCTGGCGTTGGCTTCTTCGGCCAGGCCTTTGCTGGCCAGCATCTGGCCACAACAGAGGTGGTCAAATTCCTGTGGCAGGCGGGGTGCATAACCGGCGCGGACCAGCACTTGCTGGATCACCTCGCCGAGTTGGGCTTCGCCAGCGGCGTTCGGCCCGAAAATCCGTCCGCCGCAGGCCGGAAAGTAGACCACCGGATCGCCGTTACCCCGATGCGCCCCGACTGACCTGCCGGCGCGTGGCATGGTCGTCTTCCAGGCGCCCCTGGAGAGGATGCCAAGTGCTTTGTCGCCAACGACCGCACTGGCCAGGTGGCCGAGCTGCAATCCCAGGCGGGCAGTCGCAGCGACGGCTCCGAAGTGCTCGCCAGTCCAGCGGCCGACGCTGCGCGCGAAATCACTTTGGGCACGGCCGCGCAGGCGACGGGTCAGGTCGCCGGTATTGATCGCCACCGGGCAGGCGGTGGAACATAATCCGCAACCCGCGCAGGTATCGAGCCCGAAGTAGGGATAATCCTTGCCAAGTGCGCCGGCAGGCTCGCCGGCAGCGCCGCGCCGCGACAGTTCGCGCCAGCTGACGATGCGCTGGCGCGGCGACAGGGTCAGTTGGTGCGAGGGGCACAGGGGCTCACAAAAGCCGCATTCGATGCAGCGATCGACGATATCCTCGGCGGGTGGCATGGGCTTGAGGTGTTGCAGGTGCGCGGCCGGATCGTCATTCAGAATGACTCCGGGATTGAGGCGGTTCTCCGGGTCGAACAGCGCCTTGATGCGGCGCATCAGGTCGGTGGCCTGCTGGCCCCATTCCATTTCGACAAAAGGCGCCATGTTGCGCCCGGTGCCGTGTTCGGCCTTCAGCGAGCCGTCATACTTGTTGACCACCAGCTTGCAGACCTCGTCCATAAAGCCGGCGTAGCGCTGCACTTCAGCCGGATCGCCGAAGTCCTGGGTGAACACGAAGTGCAGATTGCCCTCCAGCGCGTGCCCGAAGATGATCGCCTCGTGGTAACCGTGCTGCTTGAGCAGGGCTTGCAGGTCGAGGGTGGCCGCGGCCAGGGAGGCGATCGGGAAAGCCACATCCTCGATGATCACTGTCGTGCCGGCGCGACGCATCGCGCCGACCGAGGGGAAAGTGCCCTTGCGTACTTTCCAGTACATCTCGCAGGTTTCCGGGTCAGTCGAAAAGTACGGCGTTTCAACGGTCGCAATGCCGGTCATCGCCGCGAGGGTGGTATCGATGTGCGCTTGCAGACCGGGAGCATGGTGCGAGCGAACCTCGACCAGCAGGGCGGCGACGGAATCACCGAGTGAGCGGATGATCGGCGGCAGTCCAGGCTTGTTTTCCACCGAACGCAGGGCGGCGCGGTCGAGCAGTTCCACCGCCGCAACCGGCTGCGGCTTGAGGCGAATCACGGCCTGGCAGGCGGTCTCGATGTCCGGGAAGAAGATCAGCGCGCTGGCCTTGAACGGATCTTCCGTCACCGTGTGATAGGTGATCCGGGAGATGAAGCCCAGCGTGCCTTCCGAGCCAATCATCAGATGCGTCAGGATTTCGAGCGGATCGCTGTAATCGACCAGTGCGTTGAGGCTGTAACCGGTGGTGTTCTTGATCTTGAACTTGTGCCGGATACGGTTGGCCAGGGCGATGTCGGCACGGGTCTGCTGTCCGAGGCGTTCGAGTTCGTCGAGAAGTCCGGCGTGGCTCTGGCGGAAAGCGGCAACACTGGCTGCTTCTTCGGTATCCAGCACACTGCCATCGGCCAGGATGACGCGCATGCCGGCGAGAGTCCGGTAACTGTTCTGGGCGGTGCCGCAGCACATCCCGGAGGCGTTGTTGGCGGCGATGCCGCCGATCTTGCAGGTGGCGATCGACGCCGGGTCGGGGCCGATCTTGCGCCCCAGATGGGCGAGTCGACGATTCACTTCGCTGCCCACGATTCCCGGTCCCAGGCGAACGCTCAGTGCATCGGCAGCCAACTCGAAACTGGCAAAGCCTTCTCCGATGAGGACCAGAACACCGTCCGTCATGGCCTGCCCGGAGAGGCTGGTACCGGCAGCGCGGAAAGTCAGGTGGATGCGGTGCTGCCGGGTGACTGCCAGCACGTGCAGCAGGTCGGCTTCGTTTTCAACGACCACCACGACGCGCGGTACCAGCCGGTAAAAACTGGCATCGGTGCCCCAGGCCAGTCGGCGCAGTTCATCGGCAATGACACGATCAGCGGGAAAATGCGTGTGCAGGGCAGAAATTAGCGAATCCATTCCAGTGTTCTCCTCTAGTGACGCGACCGATGGTGACGTTCGTTTGCATGCGGATTTCCTCGGCGCATTCGACCTATGCTAACAAATTGCACACTGAGAAAGCGCTTGCACGAAGAAGAATGAGAATGATCGGAGACGGAATCGTCTGGAAATGGCCAAAGCCACTCATCGAAGTCCGGTTTCCGAACGCGCTATTTGCCGTCCGTGGTGTGCCCGGCCAGTGCCGGGCCGAACTTTTTCCGGGTGCACACGGCAAACGCAGAAAAACCTGGAAAAGATTTGCTCAAGGGCATTCAAGCGATTGAAGTGTATGACATCTCGGCGGTATCATCACGGACACCGCCAGGCCACGATCCGGCGTCAACTTTTCGCAACAGACCCCCCATTGGAGAGAGAGATGGACAAGATAACTCCGCCGCCCGCAGCAGGCGCTGAAGATAAGGCCGGCACCACCGACAAACCGGCGGTTCCCGCTGCCAAACCGGCAGGACGGGCCCCCAGGACCCGTGCGCCTGCCACGACCACGCGTTCGGCACCACCGCGCAAGGCCTCGGCCGGTGACGTTGCGCCGGCGCGCACCCCAGGCGGCATGGAAGCCTATGACGTAGCCGAAGCTGCCAGTTCGGCGATCGAACAGAAGAAAGTCGCCCTGCGTGACATCATCTCTTCCGCGAACGTCGGCGATACGGCTTCGCTGGCCAAGACGCTGGAAGCGATCATGACCGGATCGTCGCCGGATGATGCGCAGGCCCTGCGCAAGGCGCTGCTCGGCAAGGAGGAAGAGCCGGCGGCCAAGCCCGCAACCAGTCCCGACGACGAACTGGCGACCAGTTGGCGCGACACCAATTCGTATCCCTATCGTAACCTGATGTCGCGCAAGGCCTACGAGAAGCAGAAGTACCGTTTGCAGGTTGAACTGCTCAAGCTGCAGAACTGGGTCAAGGAAACCGGGCAGCGCGTCGTGATCATTTTCGAGGGGCGCGATGCGGCAGGCAAGGGCGGTGCCATCAAGCGCTTTACCGAGCACCTCAATCCGCGGGGCGGGCGCGTGGTCGCGCTCGAGAAACCGAGTGAACAGGAACGAGGTCAATGGTACTTCCAGCGTTATGTTCGCCACCTGCCGACTGCCGGCGAGATCGTCTTCTGTGATCGTTCGTGGTACAACCGCGCCGGTGTCGAGCGCGTCATGGGCTTCTGCAGCGAAGAGGAATACCAGGAATTCATGCGTCAGACGCCGGAGGTCGAACGTACGTTGGTGCGCAGCGGCATTCACCTGGTCAAGTTCTGGTTCTCGGTCAGCCGCAAGGAACAGCGTCGCCGCTTCAAGGAGCGCGAGGTGCACCCACTCAAACAGTGGAAGCTGTCGCCGATCGACCTGGCCTCGCTCAACAAGTGGGATGACTACACCAAGGCCAAGGAGGCGATGTTCTTCCATACCGACACGGCGGAAACGCCGTGGACGGTGATCAAGTCCGACTGCAAAAAGCGTGCGCGCCTGAACGCCATGCGTTACGTCCTCCACAAGCTGAATTACACCGGCAAGGACATCGAAGCCATCGGCCCGATCGATCCCCTGCTCGTCGGTCGTCCGCATGTGGTGTACGAACCGAGTGGCTCGGCACTGCCGACTGCCGCCGCACACACGCCGATCCTGTAGTCTGCAGCGACTTGTGCAAGGGGCGCCGCAGACGCCCCTGCGACCAAGTCGCTGCGCTGGTCGCAGGGGTTCAGACTCCGGATCATCAATGCCCCGCCTGCGCATTCAACAGCTCGTGACTCGCCATGTCGGTCCGGTCGACCTCTCGATCGGTGCTGGCGAGTGTGTCTGCATCGAGGGGGCCTCGGGCAGCGGCAAGACGCTGTTGTTGCGCGCCATCGCCGACCTCGACCCGCATCGCGGCGAGGTGCGGCTCGATGACACCCGTTGCACGAGCCTGCCGGCGCCCGCGTGGCGGCGCGCGGTGGCCTTGCTGGTCGCCGAGAGCCAGTGGTGGTCGGAACGGATCGGCGACCACTTCGAGTACGGGGTCGATGCGGCGTGGATCGAAGGGCTCGGCCTGCCCGCGGCCGCAATGGATTGGCAAGTTGCCCGCTGTTCGACCGGCGAAAGGCAGCGGTTCGCCTTGTTGCGAACGCTGATGCAGGCCCCGGCTGTCCTGTTGCTCGACGAACCGACCGGCAACCTCGACTGGGACAGTACCCGTCGCGTCGAGTCCTTGCTCGACGACTATCGCCAGCAGCGGCAGGCGGCGCTGCTCTGGGTCAGCCACGATGCCGGCCAGATCGGGCGCGTCGCGCAGCGCCGCTATCTTCTCGACAACGGCAGGCTGCAGGAGATCGGGCAGCGATGAACGTGCTGGCGCTTTCACCGTCCGACCTCGCAATCGCTGCGCTCCTGATCCTGGCCCTCGCCGGGCTGTCGCGGCGTCTGCTGATTGGCGTCGAACGCCCGCTGCTGGTTTCGGCTGTGCGCAGCACAGTGCAGTTGTTTCTGATTGGCCTGGTGCTCAAGGTGCTGTTCGAGAGTGCGCAGCCACTCTGGGTAGCCTTGCTGGCAGCGGTGATGCTGGCGGTCGCCGGGCGCGAGGTGATGGTCAGGCAAAAGCGCCGCTTTGTCGGCGGCTGGGGTTTCGGTGTTGGCACCCTGTCGATGTTCGTCTCGTCATTCACGGTGACCCTGCTGGCGTTGCTCCTGGTTATTGGCACCGACCCCTGGTATGCGCCGCAATACGCGATACCGCTGCTTGGCATGGTGCTCGGCAACACCATGAACGGCATCTCGCTGGGACTCGATCGCCTGACCCAGGATGCCGCGCAAGGACGGACGATCATCGAAGCCAGGCTGGCGCTCGGCCAGGACTGGCGGCGGGCAATTTCCGACAGCCGCCGCGAAGCGATGCGGGTCGGCATGATCCCGATCATCAACGCCATGTCCGCTGCCGGTATCGTCAGCCTGCCGGGGATGATGACCGGCCAGATCCTGGCCGGTACACCGCCGGTGGAAGCGGTCAAATACCAGATTCTGGTGATGTTCCTGATCGCCGGCGGCACCGGTTTCGGCACCATGGTGGCGGTGAGTCTGGGCGCCCGACGTCTCTTCGATGAACGCCAGCGCCTGCGACTCGACCGCTTGCACCTGCCCGCGAATTGATCCGCGGCCTGACTGGTCGTCGCCCGCCGGGCGGATGCGACTCCGTAATCAAGGGGATTCCGTGGCTTCTGATGCGGCGGTCGTGATGTCCATCCAGGCGCAGATTTTCGCCCGCAGATCGACGAGATGTTCAGGCTCGATCAGACGGATGCGGTAGGCACGCGCGCGTTCGCGCGCCGCCGCGCCGTTGCCCTGCTGCAGGCGCCGCGCGGTGAGCAGCCAGGTTTCGCCCATCGCACCCCCGACATGGCGACGCAGGCTGTCCAGGCGGTTGAGGATCGACTGGCTGCCGCCTTCGGTGCTGATCTGCACGCCGGTCTTGCACTCGAGAACCAGCAACTGGTTGCGCCACACCAGCGCTGCATCGAGCTCGTTGCTGGCCGCCTCCTGCAGGCCGTGGCCGGCGTCGACGCGCAGATTGGTGCCCCAATGACCGTCGGGAATCAGGCCATCGGCCTGCAGCCCGGCCAGCGTCAGCCAGGCCCATTCCTCAAGCCAGCCACCACCGGCGTACCTGGCGCTGGCCTCACCGGCAAAAACGAAGCGGCAATCGCCGTCCCATTCCCAGATGCCCGCCTGTTCAAAGGCGCGCGCCAGTTCGTGATTATTCGTGAACAGCGGGCGCTGGGCGAGGATTTCGGCACGGAAAGTACGCACGATGCTGCCGTCCGTACGCGTCTGGGGCAAGGCTTCGCGCGTCAGCCGGTTGACGTAGCCGAAAAAGCCGTTGAGCCGTGGTGCTTCACGGACCAGGTGCTCGGTCAGGTCGGCGCGCGCGGCGGCGGCGCACACGAAGGTCGGGTTCCAGGTCGGATCGGCTACCACGCGATAACCCTGTACCTGCAGGACCTCGTTGAGCTTGAGCAGGTCGGCCGGCAGCAGCAGCGGCGCACCACCGCCCAGGTGCTCGAGCAGACCGTGGCGGGTATCGCAATACCAGGCATCGCCGAGGCCGGCAAGCGCGCCGACAAAACCGAAGGACATTACCTTGGTCCCGCCACTGGCGTTGAGGTCGATCGGCAGGCCGGGATGCTGGTTTTGCAGCTCGGCAGCGAGTTCCCGAGCGTAGCGACTGATGTTTCCGAGATCATGGTCGGGCGTATGCTCGGTGATGCGTACTGCATTGGCCGGCCAGCCGGCATCGTGCAGGACACGGCTGAACTGCAGCGCACCCTGGCGCGCCAATTCCGAGTCGCTGGCCGCAATGATCACCTGCGCCGGCCGCAGGCGCAGGGCGGGCAGAGTGTTCTGCATGATTTCCTCTGAGGCCAAACAGACGAGAATGCGCGGCTGGAATTGCATGCGAGAGTTCCAAAGACGGTCAGCAGGCGCCATTGTGCGCCAGTTTGCCGCAGAGGGTGCAGGAGCGCAGCCAAGCCAGTGTCGATCAGGATGCCCGACCAGCGGCGAGAGTCCGTTGAAAAAGGGGAGATTGCCTGCACTGGCACGACCCTGCGATACTTGGCGAATCTCTCGCCAGCACACGCAGCCCTGGCCCGACAGTCAACCTTCAAGCCGCTTCCAAACAGCGTCAACCCGCAGGTCTCACCGCCACTTTCCACCCGCCCATGAAAACTCGCCGCATCCATACCCTGCACCGGCCGGCGGTCGGCGCCAGGCATTCTTCTCCCCTCATTTTCGTTCATGGCGGTTATGCCACCGCTAATTGCTGGGACGCGTACTTTCTACCCTGGTTCAGCAGCCGCGGCTTCGATTGCCACGCGCTCGACCTCTCCGGCCACGGCGCCAGCGAGGGCCGCGAGCATCTGCATACTTTCGGTATCGACGATTATGCCGAAGACCTCGCCCAGGTGACCCGGAAATTTGACGTACCGGCGATCCTGATCGGGCACTCGATGGGCACCGTGGTCGTCGAACGCTTTCTTGAACGTCAGCAGGCGCAGGCCGCAGTCCTGATGGCTCCGGTGCCACCGACCGGCATTCTCGGCGCGACGATGAAGATGGCCTTGTCCGAGCCCACATTCTTCGACCAGCAAGCGCGCGCCATCCGCGGCAAGTATTCGCCGGAGACGCTGCAGATGATGCGTGATGTCTACTATTCGCCGGAGACGACCAACGAGAATCTGATCCGCTTTGCGCCATTTTTCCAGTCCGAATCACGGCGTGCCATCCTTGATCTGACGCTGTTGGCAATGCATTTCGGCTGGCGCCGGCAGGCATTGCCGGTACTGGTCATCGGCGGCGAAGCGGACGCGGTGTTCCCGCCGGCCGGGCTGGGCTTCACCGCCGTGCGCTGGCAGGCCGAGGTGGCGGTGGTTCCGCGTGCCGGACATACGCTGATGCTCGACGCCCACTGGGAAGCGGCGGCCGAGCGAATCGCTGCCTGGATCGAGCGGCAGTCATAGGCTGGCACAGGATGCCCAAGCACTGCCAACGCCTCCTCGTCGTCTCCCTGCTGCTTGCCATGCCCGTGCATGCCGAGAAGCTGTTCTGTCACGTTACGTACGGTGGGGAAACACGTGATCTGGAAGCGCGGCCGGTCAATTCGCCTTATACCGTTCCGGTGCAACCGATCGGCTCATACTTCCTCTTCCGCATCGTTTTTCAGAAGGAACCCGCCGATCTGGCGGCGATCAAGCTCTATGTCTTTGCCGATCGGAACAGCGGGCCAGTGCCGATCCAGCAGGCAACACACCCTTACCCGCCGCACGCAGGCAGAGGTGCCGGCTACGGCTTTACTGGCCTCAACCAGGTCTATGAGCCGATTCGCGATGGCGAGCTGCAATACTGGTGCGAGTGGTCTCCCACCAGCGGGCCGGCACGATGAGTGGGCAGGGCAGGCTGCGTTTGCTGGTCGCTTTGCTCGGCGCACTGGGGGCCTTGCTCGCCGGGAGTGTGCGCGCCGAACCCGTCCGTCTGATTTTCGTCGGCGACATCATGCTTGATGAGGGTCCGGGCCGCCTGATCCGCCGCGGCGGGGACCCGCTGGCACCCTTCGCGGCGCTGCTGAAGGACGCCGACTACCGCATCGGCAACCTCGAATGCCCGATTGCCACGACCGGGGAACCGCTGGACAACAAGATTTTCAGCTTCCGCGCCGACCCGCGCGTGCTGCCCGTTCTGCGTGGGCGATTCGATGCGCTCGGTGTGGCCAACAATCATTCCGGCGATTACGGTCAGGCGGCTTTTCTCGAAACCCTCGCTCATCTCGCCGGCCACGATATCGCCGCCTTCGGTGGCGGTCGCCATCTGACCGAGGCGCACCGTCCGCTGTGGATCGAACGGCGCGGCCTGCGCATCGCCGTGCTGGCCTACAACGAATTCAAGCCGCGTGCCTTCGAAGCCGGTGCCGAATGGCCGGGAATCGCCTGGAGCGAGGATAGCCAGGTCGTTGCCGACATCCGTGCTGCGCGCGCGGCCGGCGCCGACCTGGTGATCCCTTTCATGCACTGGGGCTGGGAACGCGAGCGGCAAGCGAGTGAACGACAGCGACAACTGGCCCGTTTGATGATCGACGCCGGTGCCAGCCTGGTGATCGGCGGGCATCCGCATGTGACGCAGGACATCGAGTATTACCAGGGCAGGCTGATCGTCTATAGTCTGGGCAACTTCGTCTTTGACGGTTTTGACCTCCCCGCCGCCCGAACCGGCTGGCTGCTGCGCCTGTCTCTCGACAGGGATGGCCTGGTCAGTTGGGATACCGTAGCCGCGCAGATCGACGAAGACGGCACTCCGCACCCGCAGGCCGGGATTCCCACTCCCTGCGGCCGCGCCGGGGATCGTCTGGTCAGGGAATGCGTCCAGCTCTGTATGCCTTCAGTCGCGTGCCCACTCAGCGGCAGACCTTGACGCCTCTGCATTGTGCGATTTGGGAACCATAACCACTGCGGCAGGCTCTGGCTTGCGGACAACGAGCGCGCCATTCGGATCGGCACAACCGACCCGATTCGTCCCTTTCGCGTAGAGGACAGCATTCGCACCGGTCAACACCCCACCGGCAAGCAGAGCAGCGACGAGCATGATATCTGCAATCCAGTAGCAGCAAGGCGTGGGAGCAGGGACACCGAATCCACGCCTGCCGAGCGTTTCTGGAGCGTCTGCAGGCAAGATTGGCTCCCCACCCTATTCGCCTATTCCGTGGAGAGTATCCGAGGCTTCGAGCCTGCGTCTGCAAGGAAGGCGCTTACGCAGGGTCAGGGAACCGGTGACCCTAGTCATCCAACTCGACCAGGAGAAACATCATGAGCAGCCCGACATTGGCACAAGCAATGGCAAACCTGTACGCAGGGATTGATGTGGGCGCGGAGGAATGGGTTCTGACCCTCTGTCTGGAAGCCACCGGCACCTATTCCCTGGAACTCTCCATCGCCCGGTTTGATACCGGTCTGCGCGTCATGGTCGTCAATCCCCAGGCGTCCCACAATTTTGCCAAGGTCTTGGGCAAGCACAGCAAAACCGACAAGGTCGATGCCGAAACACTTGCCGGGTACGCCGAACACATGCCTTTCACACGGTAGCAGCGCCCTTCTGATGCACAACTGACGCTGCGGGCCTTGGCCCGCCGCATCCGCGCCCTCACCAACGACCGAGCTGCCGCCAAGAACCAGCTTCATGCCACGGACTTCAACCAGCACGCGCCCAAGGCCGTCCTGAAGGATCTCAATCAAGGCCTCGCCCAACTGGACAAGCGCATCGCCCTCCTGATCCGCGAGGCGGTGGCTTTCATCAAGATCCATAAGGAGTGGGCCAATGCTTACACCTTGCTCATCTCGGTCAAGGGCATTGCCGACACCAAGGCCGTCGATCCTCGGCGAGATCAGCCTACTGCCCCAGGGACTGCGAGCGCCGCAGTGAATCAAGTTTGCCGGCCTGGACCCCAAGCATTTCCGCTCCGGGACCCGCGTCGACAAAAAACGGGCATCTCCAAGGCCGGCAACGGACATCTGTGTGCCGTCCTCTACATGCCCACCCTCAGCGCCAAAAGGCCCACGATCCCCACGTCAAGGCCTACGCCGAACACCTCGCGGCTCGCGGCAAACCCCCCATGTAAGTCGTCTGCGCCGTCATGCGCAAACTTCTCGTCGCCATCCACGGTATACTCACGACCAACAAGCCTTTCGACAGCGAACGCTTCTATGTCATACCCGTCCAGCCAACCCTCAAACCGCCTAAAAAGTTGACTTTCAACAGAGTATCTCCGCCGCAAACCGCCGCAAACTGAACCCGTGTCTCCTCAAAACCTCGATTTCCACATACCCCTCGTTTGTCATCACCGGCAACCCAAAAAGTCGCCGATTCTCTCAACCCGGTGTATCAATTTTCAATCGGTGACTTGGGTCAATTTACATCCGGTGCTGACAGGAATGGCAGACGGGCACCGGGAATCCGTCTACGAGATGCACTTTGGTCTCGAAGGCCCCCAGTGCCACCGCCCAGTGCCGATGCAGAAGGGCTTTGACGTGGCCCAGGTTGGCCAGTTGCCGAACGAAAGTCGAACGGTCACCCAGATTCGGGAACCCTGCGGCCCAATGCCGACGGAAGTACTCCCAAACGGCCTTGAAAAGTTGCACACCGCGTTTCGACACGTAGCCGCTATCTTGCCCGCGCCGACTATTAGTTCAATTTACCATTCCGGGCAGTGGTGCTTGCGCGCCAGTCGGCCACCGGCTTGCCGAGTACGGTCGCGAGTTGCTGTGCCTCGCGGGCAATCTGTACGCTGTTGGGGTGAGATACCAGGTTCAATCGCCGGCCGTCCTGCGTTACCAGATTGAGTTCGTAGTTGTCGTAGTCGTCGATCTCGGTGTCTGTCACCCGCTTGTGGACGATCTCAAGTTCGCTTACCTCCGTAAAGTCGAGTGACGTCGTCCCAGATGACGCATCCAAACGTAGACTCAACGCTGGCTGCTCCGGTACTTCCACTAGACGACGCATAGTGTCAAAACGCGGGGTATTCCCCAAGAACCTAGCAATTAAACGTCCGACGCCGATGGCCAGTGCGCCACCACACAATGCCGCCAGGCTATTGAAGAGGCTTTGCCACACCGTCAGGACGGAAGCGGCAATGAAGACGTAGCCGAACATCGTAAAGACACTGGGGAATATCTTGACAAACCCCGTGGGTTGAAAGATCCATACTGAACCTTTACGGACAAGCCGGTGGGTCGTGAAGTTCGGTCCCTCATCCGGCTTGAGTGGCGATGGTGGATTTCTGCTTAACACCTTCGTTTCCATCCGTAGCGAACAATCCACAACGCGGCTAATGCCATGGCTACCGGGATGACAAACCCCACGCCGATGCCGTAGCCCTGAAAGTACGATTGCAGCATTGTGCAGATGAAGTAGATCGAGACAGCAAGAAGCAAAGATCCCGCCGCAACCAACTCCCACCTTCGCTGGTCGGGGCCGGGATCGTATTGTGGGTAGGTGTTGCTGGTACCCGACAACGCACGCAGTGCCTCAAGACATTTCCTTGTAACTTGAGGATCGATACCTTGCGTACCCAGCGGCACAGGCAGATAGCCCGGCGGCTTTTCGGAAGGCATGGAGTGCCGCATGAAATTCGACTGCTTTGCGGCATCCCAGAAAGTCGAATGAGTCCGGATGGTGAGCACCACGCTCATCTCCGGGTGGTCACCCGTGTAGGCGGTTTCCAACCACATCGGGCCGGTGTCCTGCCAAGGAACAAAATGACTGTTTGTGCCGCCGACGAAATACAAACCGCGGCTGTCAGCCGCCAAAGTAATCAGGTCGGACCATACGCTCGGGCGTAGCAGCATGATCAAGAAAAACAGAAAGAACAAGGCAAAGGCGATCTCACTGAAGTCACTTTTTCCTGCAAGCCAGCGTGATGCGATGAAAAAGAGGCCGGCAAGTACCAGCGCCAATGCGCACGCGAGTAATGCGCCCACAGCAATTCGACTGGCTTTGTGAAGGTAACAGGGGGCTGTAAGCGCAGCCAATGAAGGCGGCAGGTGTGCAGGCAGGCTGTTAAGTATTCGAGTGTCCATGGACTATCGTGGTTACTGGAAATTTACCCGAATCACGACCTCATGTGTTGCCCAACTCAATAGTTCAACCGCCACGCCTAGCGGGTCGGCTGCAGCGACATGTTAGGGCGCATTCAGGAGCTTTGAGATCTGATCTTCGAACTGGTCTATCGGACAAGGTAGGCCAACTTGCGCGTAGAAGTGCTGCATGAACGTCATGCACGATTGCACCGCCCACAGCGCGAAGCTAGCTGACGCCCAGCTTCGCGGAAAGAGGGCCTCATTTGGCAAGAAAATCGAAGCCTGGAACCTGTGTTGTAGGAGTCTCGAAAGCTTGTCATGGGCCTGTTGCTCTCCGAACCACTCTGGTCGAAAGTGAACAACTGCATTCCTCAGCTTGATCAGGGCGTCCGCGTTCTGTACCGGGCCTGCGCCGAAGTCCAGGCGCTTCCCTGCCCGAACTGCAAGAGCCACCGCGTACTTCCGAAGTACAGGTTCCCGGTCGACAAGATCAGCAATCTCTGCGGCTGCTGGGAGTGGCAACGCCTCCGCGAGGATCGAGCCCTCAAAGTACATCTCGTTCGCGTAGCTCTCAAGTGACGCTGCGGTCAGAGTCGCTACTCCAAGCGCATGGTGGAGGATCTCGCCCCAAAAGGCGCCAAAAGGTTGGCCAGTATGGTCTCGCTCGACTCCACGAATGCGCGCAGCGAATCGACATGCGGCAAAGAGGTGATGCAAGGCGAGGTTCATTCTCGTCTTTGCCATCGCGGTCGTCTTTGTCATCGTGGTAATCGTGACGTTCATCGTCCCGTGCGCGTGACCGTCAGTCATATTGGACTATGCGCCCTAACGAATGAAAGGGACTTCCCCGTCCCGGACGGAGCGTGAGGCCAAGGCCTGACGCGAAGCGGCAACGAAGTGCCAAGATGGGGTTTGCGAACTCATCAACCGACCCAAGGGGAGAAATCATGACCATCGTAACGCGCGATATCGATCTTGCCAAGAACATATTTGCGCTGCACGGCGTCAATGCCGATGGCAAAGTGGAACTGCAACGCCCTGCAGTGCGCCGCGACAAACTCGGATCAAGTCCGTAAACTGCTGTAAATTGGGTGGCTGGTCAGCCACCGCTTCAGTTCGATAAAAGGACTTTGTCAAAGAGTTGCTCAACCGAAGGAGAGCAGCGATGGCGGGTTATGAGGTTAGGGTAGATGAGGAGTTGTTGCCAGGGCTGCTGAGCGGGCAGAACGGACTGGCAAAGCGGGTGGAGACGGTGCTGAACCCGATACTGGAGGCGCAGGGGAGTGAAGCTTTGGGAGCGGAGCGACACGAGCGGACGGAAGCGCGAGCCGGTGATCGAAATGGCAGCCGTGCGCGTACGCTCTACCCGCGGGGGGAACCAGTGAGATCGATGGTGCCGAAAATACGGGAGGGTATCTTCTCGCCCGAGCGCTTCAAGCGCTCCCAGAGGAGTGGGCAGGCTTTCGTGCTGGCACTGATGGAAAAGGGTTGTGCAGGGGGGCTCGACACGGAAGGTGGCGGTGATCACGGAGGAGTTGTGCGGCGCGAGTTTCTCGAAATCGACGGTGAGCGCGCTGTGCGCGGGTCTGGACGCGCGCGTCCGGGCCTTCAACGAACGGCGGCGGGAGGGCGAGTCCTCGCTCATTCTGGTCGATGCCCGGTGTCTGAAGAGCCGGGAGGACGAGCGGATCGTCCCGCGAGCGGCCCTCATCGTTTCGGGGGTGGGTGCCGGTGGCAACCGGGAACTCCTGGAGGTCAGGATCGGCGATACGGAGAGCTTCGGCCCCTGGGAGGAGACGTTTCGCTGGCTCAAGGGGCGAGGGCTGACCGGCGTTGCCGTCGTCGTCTCCGACGAGCATGGAGGCCTGACACAGGCCATTGCCAGGCATTTTCAGGGGGCGAGTTGGCCGCGTTGCCCGGTTCATCTGATACGCCATCGGCTCTGTCACGCGCTGGTCACGGTTCGTGCCGATGTGGCGGCCGCCGCCAAGCGGATTTTCCAGGCCTCGGAGGTGAGTGAAGCGAAACGCCAGAGGGGCGAGTTCGCCGAACGCTTTGCCAGGAGCGCGCCCAAGGCGGTGGCCTGTCTGGAGGCGGGGTTCGACGAGGCCATGACCGTCATGGCGCTGCCGGGAAAAGACCGGCGCCGGCTACGCCCCACGAACCTGCCGGAACGGCTCAACGAGGAGATCCGCCGCCGTGAGCGCGTCATCCGTAGCTTTCCAAACGACGCCTCTGCACTGCGCCTGATTGGCGCCTTGCTCGCCGAGTACCACGCGGTTTGGCAGGACAGGAAGTCTCTCGACAGGGACGAATTCGCGGCGTGGGCCACCGCCCGAGCCGCATTTAGAATCGCTGCGCGATTCAAGAAAGGCGACGATGAAAACCTACTGTTGGCCTTACAGGGAAGCCCTTGTAGTAGGGAAAAACGACGGGAAAACCGTACAAAAAGCCGGAAAAACAACGAAATCCGGCCTGCTCATTCCGCATCGTGAAATTTGGCGGTTTTCACTACTCCAAGTCCGACAGGCTGCTAGTGCCGAGTGCCACCGCCAACCACCTCGCCCGGCGTCAGTTGCACTTCCGATTGCACCCGCGTGCAGGCTGCCGATGGCGACCAGTTGATTGATGTGCCATGATGCTGCTTTCGAAAGCTCATCATTCGAGCCCTGCAAGTCAATGCACTGGATTCTTCGATCTGCAATTGTGAGCGGCATGGCTCATCCCATGACACCAACGATCGACCGTGTCGGTATGATTGAAATTGACTGACTACCAGAATTCATGCTCGTTGAGTGGCTTTGGATGGTTGTTGTCGATGCCAAGGAAAATACATGACTGACCGCTATGCAGTGATCGGAAACCCGATCAGCCAAACCAAGTCACCCTTGATACATGCTGCCTTTGCTCGACAATGCGGCCAGGACATGAGCTACGCGGCCATTTCTGCACCCATCGGTGGTTTTTCCGAAGCCGTGGCCGAATTCTGCAGGGAGGGCGGCAAAGGGTTGAACGTCACCATTCCCTTCAAGGTCGACGCGGTGATGATCGCCGATCACCTGACCGAGCGGGCACAGTTGGCGCAGGCCGTCAATACGCTCAAGTTTGACGAAAACGCTGTGCTTGGTGATAACACCGATGGCATCGGCCTGGTACACGACATTCAGGTCCGCCTGGGAATTTCGCTACGTCACAAACGGATTCTCCTGATAGGTGCCGGCGGGGTTGCGCGCGGCGTCTTGCTCCCCCTGCTCGAAGAAGGTCCTGCCCAACTGCTGGTGGTCAACCGCACGCCTGGCAAGGCGGAAGCGCTGATCACCAGGTTTGCCGATCGTGGTCATCTTGCCGCTGGCGGCTTTGCGGACATTGCCGATCAGCAGTTCGACGTGCTCATCAACGCCACCTCGGCAAGTTTCGGTGGCGAGTGCTTGCCACTACCCGCCGATTGTTTTGCACCGGATTCTCTGGCTTATGACATGGCGTACGGTCGGGGAAATACCCCCTTCATGACGCAGGCGCTGGCCAGCGGCGCCGGATTCGTCACCGATGGCCTGGGCATGCTGGTTGCACAGGCCGCCGAATCGTTTTTTCTGTGGCGTGGCGTCCGACCGGATGTACTGCCCGTGATCGAAATGCTCATCGCCGCACAGCAGCGATGAGCGGCAAAATTTCTCCTGGACAGTTTCACTGGCGCATGTTTCATCGCACAGGGTCAGGCGCATGCGCACAACCTGCATTGACTGGAATTTCCCAAGGCATCATCGGGCATTGAGCACCCTGTAGAAATCCACCCACTCGCTTTCGCCAGGAATGCGCTGCAGGCATCGAAGATTGCGCGCGCGCTTGTGCCTCCCCAGGCGACTGCCGCCGATCCGCGCATCCGCAATGTCGATCAGGCCCAGGCGTCGATCGGGCAGGCAAACTACGTTCCCCAGGTGCAGCGAACGAAAATACACTCCACTCTCATGTAAGCGAATCACGAAACGGGTGAATGCGCTCTTCAGCTCTTGTTCGGTATCCGGATCCAGGCCTTCGTAGCGCATCTCGCGCAACGTCTTCCCGGGCAGTGGATGGTAGTGTACGGCGTCGCGCGCAATCGAAGGGATTCGCAAGACATCGATGATCTCCGGCACTGGTACGTCACGTTTACGCAGCGCGACCGCGTTGTCAGCGAAACGCTGGGCATAGGGATACCAGGCTGCAGAGGACAACCAGCGCTTTCGCCGAAAGAGCTTGAGCATCGTACCGTCGGCCAGTCGCAGAACCTTTTCGCCAAATCCATCTGCTTCAATGACCAATGCCCCGGCACGCATTGCAAGATAGTCGTACTGCTCGATCGTTTTCAAGGCCCTGTCCTCACTCAAAATCTGCCTGGCCAGCAATGCCGTGCGCGTCGCGGCTCATCCTGTCTTCGCCTGCCCAGGCGAAGAACCTTTCAATGTGGAAGTCGCGTCAGCGACTCACGAATCTCCCCACACCTGCAAGCAGGAGAGAGTCTGGAGGAAACGGTCATGACTTTCATGATCGGGGGTGCCTGGAAAAGTCATGACCGTTAGAATGAGGCCTTTGCAACAGGTAATCAGCCCATGAACTTTATCAAAGCACTCAACTCGGTATGGCGCGAAAACAATACCCTGCTGTGCGTCGGTCTCGATCCCGATCCGGCAAGATTCCCCGCCCATTTGCAATACAGACCGGACGCCATTTTCGAGTTTTGTCGCGCCATCGTCGACGCTACTGCCGACTTGGTCTGCTGCTTCAAACCGCAGATCGCTTACTTCGCCGCTCGCCGCGCCGAAGATCAACTCGAAGCACTGATCGAACACATTCATCTCCGACATCCGGCAACGCCCGTGATCCTCGATGCCAAACGGGGTGACATCGGCAGCACCGCCGAACAATATGCCATCGAAGCTTTCGAGCGCTTCCGGGCCGATGCCGTCACCCTCAATCCATACATGGGGCGGGATTCGATCGAACCCTACCTGGCGTATCGCGACAAGGGAATCATTCTGCTGTGTCGCACGTCGAATCCTGGCGGGAGTGATCTCCAGTTCCTCGATGTCGGCGGTGAAAAACTCTATGAAAGGGTGGCCCGCCTGGTCAGCAAGGAATGGGACGTCAATGGCCAATGCGCGCTCGTGGTCGGCGCGACCTTTCCCAGCGAAATCGCTCGGGTGCGAACGCTGATCGGAGACATGCCGTTGCTCGTTCCTGGCATCGGCGCACAAGGTGGCGATATCGAAGCCACGGTACGCGCCGGCTGCACTGCCAGCGGCGTCGGACTGATCATCAATTCCTCGCGTGCCATCCTCTACGCCGGAAAGGGCGAAGACTACGCCAATATCGCCCGTAGCGCCGCCGAGGCGACCCGTAACGCCATCAATCGCCACCGCTGACTAACAGCCATAAAAATTCCAGGCTCGCCGACCATGATGCACCATGAATTCAAACGTCGATGTTACGTGCGGCCAACGCGTTCGTTTCAATGAAGCTGCGGCGCGGCTCCACCAGTTCGCCCATCAGCGTACTGAAGATCTCATCGGCGCCGATCGCATCCTCGATCTGGACCTTGAGTAGACGGCGTACTTTCGGATCCATGGTCGTTTCCCAGAGCTGCGCAGGATTCATCTCACCAAGCCCCTTGTAACGCTGCTTGGTCACACTACGCTCGACCTCACTGAGCAACCACTGCATCGTTTCAGCAAAACTGCTGACCATTTTCTTCTTTTCGCCGCGAGCTACAAAACCACCGGTAGCAAAAAGGCCGGCGAGTATCTCGGCGGTTTTACGAAGTTGCGCATAGTCACCACTGACCAGTAAATCTTCGTCAATCACGCCGAGCTTGAGATTGCCATGCAGGATTTTCTCGATACGTAACTGCCAACGTTCGCGAGCCGTATCGTAACGCGCCACGATGTTGATCCCCAACCTGTTGTCGACCGCTTCCATCAGGGCCTTGGCACTGGCGGTGGCAGATCGCTCATCCGCCAGTTCGATCTTGAGATTGCTGTCGATCAGCGCATGCAGCACTTCCGGGTTGATCAGGTGCGAAAGGCGGTTGATGACGGCTTCGGCCAGCAGATATTCTCTCGCCAGGATTTCCAGCGCCGCTCCGGAAATTTCCGGAGCACCTGCCTGCGGCGTCAATACCGAACCTTCGAGGGCCAGGGTCAGAAGAAACTGTTTCAGGGCCTGATCGTCCTTGATGTAACGCTCGGTCTTGCCGTGCTTGATCTTGTATAGCGGCGGCTGCGCGATATAAACGTGACCGCCCTCAACCAGTTCACGCATCTGCCGGTAAAAGAACGTCAGCAACAGCGTACGAATGTGCGCACCGTCCACATCGGCATCGGTCATGATAATCAGCCGGTGGTAACGCAACTTCTCGGGTTTGTATTCATCCTTGCCGATACCCGTTCCAAGGGCTGTAATCAGGGTCACAATTTCCTGCGAGGAAATCAGTTTGTCGAAACGCGCCTTTTCGACATTCAGGATTTTTCCCTTGAGCGGGAGAATCGCCTGGAACTTTCGATCCCGGCCCTGTTTTGCGGAGCCTCCGGCGGAATCGCCCTCGACCAGGTAAAGCTCGCAAAGCGCCGGGTCTTTTTCCTGGCAATCGGCGAGCTTGCCCGGCAAACCGACGCCATCGAGCAAACCCTTGCGACGTGTCATTTCCCTGGCCCTGCGCGCAGCGTCACGGGCGCGTGCCGCTTCCACAATCTTGCCAGTGATGACTTTGGCATCGACCGGCCTCTCCTGCAGAAACTCGGCAAGTCTCGCGGTGACGACTTCTTCAACTGCCGGACGCGCTTCCGAGGAAACAAGCTTCATTTTCGTCTGCGAAGCAAACTTCGGGTCGGGCATTTTCACCGACAGAACGCAGGCCAGCCCTTCACGCATGTCGTCACCACTGATGTCAACCTTCGCCTTCTTGGCGATCTCATGCTCTTCAATGTAACGGTTGATGACCCGCGTCATGGCAGCGCGCAGACCGGTCAAATGGGCGCCACCATCGGCCTGTGGAATATTGTTGGTAAAGCAAAGGACCTGCTCTGCGTAGCTGTCGTTCCACTGCATCGCGACTTCGACACTGATCAGGCCATTGATGCTGATTGAATCGCCGCTGGCATGAAAAATGTTCGGATGCAGGACCGATTTGGTTCGATTGATGTATTCTACGAAACCCTTGACTCCGCCCAGAAATGCAAAATTCTCTTCCTTGCCGGTACGCTGGTCGTGCAAGCGAATCTTCACGCCATTATTCAGAAATGAAAGTTCGCGCAAGCGTTTGGCAATGATTTCGTAATGAAACTCGACCTGGCCAAAAATCTCTTCATCAGCCATGAAGTGCAGTTCAGTACCGCGTTTCTCGGTATTTCCGAGCACTTTGAGTGGCGATACCTCGACCCCCTTCTGGATTTCGATCAAACGATCGACGACTGTCCCTCGGTTGAACTCCACGAAGTGCTTCCTGTAATCACGCCAGATGGTCAGACGGAGCCATCGCGAAAGCGCATTGACACAGGAAACGCCCACCCCATGCAAACCGCCGGACACCTTGTACGAATTCTGGTTGAACTTGCCGCCAGCGTGCAGCACGCACATCACGATTTCGGCTGCAGACCGTTTTGGCTCATGCCTGTCATCGAACTTGATGCCGGTTGGAATACCGCGGCCATTGTCACTAACCGATATCGAGTTATCGGCGTGAATGGTAATCACGATATCGTCACAATGACCTGCCAGTGCTTCGTCGATGGCGTTATCGACGACTTCAAACACCATGTGGTGCAAACCGGTCCCGTCGGAAGTATCACCGATATACATCCCGGGACGCTTGCGAACTGCCTCCAGGCCTTCGAGTTGTTGAATGCTCGATTCGTCGTAGGCAAACTGCTCATTCTCTTGAATCATGCTGAATCCAGTATCCATTTCCTGTTAACTTCGCTGCTAGCTGCAGTGGCTGCGAGTGCGCTCAGATTCGCATTGGCATCACAACGTACTTGAAGTGCTCGTTGCCGGGGATGGTCAGCAAGGCACTTGAATTGGCGTCGTTGAATCCCCATTCGATGGTTTCGTCAGAGGTGTTGTTTAACACATCGAGAAGGTAGGAAACGTTGAAACCGACATCAAGCGGCTCACCGTTGTAATCGACCTCGATTTCTTCCTGCGCTTCTTCCTGCTCGGCATTGGCGGCCATGATCTTCAAACCGCCTTCCGACAGGATGAGCCGAACACCACGAAATTTTTCGTTGGTCAGAATGGCTGCCCTGATCATCGACTGCAACAGCGTCGTGCGGTTCACCGCCACCACGTTGCGCAGGGTCGACGGGATGACCCGCTGATAATCCGGGAATTTGCCATCGATCAGCTTGGAGATCAGATTGACCGGGCCGAACTGGAAACGTACCTGATTCGACAGGATTTCAATCGAGATGGGCTCATCGGAGTCTGCCAGCAGACGATTGAGTTCAATCACTGTCTTGCGCGGGAGGATCAGTTCCTGCCGCGAATCCCTCTTATCGGCGGGAACGTCCACCGTGTTTTCGAGAGGCATGCTCGCATAGGCAAGTCGATGACCATCGGTCGCCACCGCCCGCAACTCACTGGTTTCAACGAGTAACAGGAGTCCGTTCAGATAATAACGCACGTCCTGGGTAGCCATCGAATACTGGGTCTTCGACAGCAAGTGACGGAACTGCTTCTGACTCACGGTAATTTTCTTGACTTCCCCTTCTGCAAGCGCCATGCAGGGAAAGTCTTCCGCAGGCAGCGTCTGCAGATTGAAGCGGCTCTTGCCCGCCCTGACCTGCATTCGCCGGTCCTCGAGAATGAGGCTGACCTCCGCGCTTTCCGGCAAGGATCGCAGAATCTCCTGCAGCTTTCTCGCAGCAACAGTGACTGCGCCATCGCCATCCCCACTGGGATCGGAAGTAAACGTGGTGATCTGGATCTCGATGTCCGTCGCCAGAAGTGTCAGTACCTCTCCCTTTTTTTCAAGCAGTACGTTCGAAAGAATCGGCAGTGTGTGACGCCTTTCGACAATTCCTGAGACTGCCTGCAGGGGTCCCAGCAGGATGTCGCGCCGTGTTTTAGTAAAGAGCATATATATAGATCCTATAAAGACTAAAGTCCGGACAAGTCTGTTGAAGCATTCTTATTTTGTATGTAATTCAATATATTAGCTACTAATTAACGGCTGTAGAAAGACGGTATGAGCTTGTGGATGTAAACGGACAACTTATCCACAAGCCCATGCTGGGCACTTTGTCCACCAGTTGTCAGTCACTTGCCCACGGACTTTTCCTGCCAGTCCATCAGCCCTTCAGTACCTGCAGGAGAACGTGCACATCATGGTTGAGCTCGTTGTCCTTGGTGCGCAGCTCGTCGATGGTACGTACGGCATGCAGAACGGTCGTGTGATCACGGCCACCGAAAGCATCACCGATTGACGGATAGCTCTGCGACGTCAGGTTCTTGGCCAGCCACATGGCAATCTGACGTGGTCGAACAATTACCCGCGTCCTCTTCTTCGAGAACAGGTCGGCCACTTTCATCTTGAAATACTCTGCTACGGTCTTCTGGATGCTCTCGACGGTGATCTGTCGATTGACCGAACCGATCACATCCTTTAGCGCCTCCTTGGCCAGATCCAGAGTGATCCCCTGCCCGTGAAACGCAGAGTAGGCGAGCACCTTCTTGAGGGCCCCTTCAAGTTCCCGAACATTGGAGCGCAAGTGTTTGGCGACATAGAAAGCCACCTCATCGTCCAGCTCCACGCCCTCGACTTCCGCCTTCTTCTTCAGAATTGCTACCCGCATTTCCGTTTCCGGGGGCTCTATCTGGACCGTTAATCCCCAGTCAAAGCGGGTAATCAGACGATCCTCAAGTCCCGATATATTCTTCGGATAGGTATCCGAACTGATCACAATCTGCTTCTTGGCTTCACTCAATGCATTGAAAACATAAAAGAACTCTTCCTGTGTCCGGTTCTTGCCATTGAAGAAATGCACATCGTCGAGGAGGAGAACGTCCAATGAACGATAGTAGCGTTTGAAGACGTCGAAAGACTTTTGCTGATAGGCGCGGACAACGTCTGAATAGTAGTCTTCGGCATGGACATAACGCACTACCTTTTCCGGATCAAGTTCAACGATTCGGTTGCCGATCGCATGGATGAGGTGTGTCTTGCCCAGACCTGCTCCGCCATAGATGAACAATGGGTTATAAGTGGCTTCTCCCGGGCTGATGGCAACTTGCTGGGCCGCTGCCCGTGCGAGGTCGTTGGCCTTGCCAACGACCAGGTTGCCAAAGGTAAAGGTAGCGATCAAGCGGGTCTTTTCGTAGCCTGATCTGTCCTTGTCGACCGGCGAGGTCTTTTTCGCTGTTGTGGTAACTACCGCTGTTGCCCCGGTCGGCGTGGCCTTGCCTGCTGGCATTGCACCGTCATTGGAGTTTGCTGCTGTACGTTCTCCCAGGCTCAGGGTGATGTTCACAGGCGCGGCAAAGTATTCACTGGCCAGGGCTTCGATGCGCGCCAGATAACGCTCCTTGACCCACTTCAGAATGAAACCGTTCGGCGCCAGTAGGCGCAGGCCACGTGCATCATCACCTTCAAGACGAAGGGGGCGGATCCAGGTATTGAACTGCTGGGAAGGAAGTTCCTGTTCGAACTGGCTCAGACAGGAAGACCAGAAACTACTCATTGAGGCTCATGAAGCGTAATCCTGTAGTAGTGCGGCAGCAACGACCGCTCTCGATGATAGGCGTCTTTTTGGAATCAATAAGATGGCTGTATTCCCTGCCGGCAGGATGCAGCCATGGTTCGTCTGGCCAATGGGACCGGCGGCGGCTCAGCCCGACCATCGAAGACCTTGTCCCACTCGCTGAAGGCTAAATTCTAACCGGTTAGACCGAAGTTATCCACAGCTCAAGAAAAAATATGGCCTTGACAAGACTCTATCGGAAGCTGTCTAATCACACGTTTTTCTTGCTTTGACTTCAAAGGTTTAACCATGAAACGTACCTATCAACCGTCGGTCGTTCGCCGCAAGCGTACACACGGCTTTCTCGTTCGAATGTCTACCCGTGGTGGTCGTGCCGTCATCAGGGCTCGTCGCGCCAAAGGTCGCCATCGTCTGGCAGTTTGAGCGGCAGGCCATCTACCGCCGGTACTCCTGCAGTATCTGCTACCGCTTTTCCGAAGCAATATCGCTTGATCAGAACGGATGAGTATTCATCCGTTTTTGGTTTCAGAAGGGCGCTGAAGAGCCGGCATTTCCTGCTACATTACCGCCCGCGTAGCATCGAAGAAGTGCCCGGAGCGCGACTTGGCCTGGTCGTCGCCAAGCGCTTCCTGCGACGCTCGGTTGATCGAAACCTTGTTCGACGGTTGGCCAGAGAGCAGTTTCGCCTGATGCGTTCCCGGCTTCGCTCAAGCGATTTCGTACTTCGCTTGGCGGTCAGGCCTTTGATACTCGACCGGCAAGCCATGGCGCAGGAAATCCGGGGCTTGTTGAGCAGAGCCACTTCATCTCGACAATGATCCGATGAAACACATGCTGCTTACGCTGATAGGCTTCTACCGATACGCGGTCAGCCCAATGCTGGGCCGCCGTTGCCGTTTTTTCCCGAGTTGCTCCGAGTACGCAACCGAAGCTGTGGAAAAATATGGCGCCATCAAGGGCGCGCGCCTTGCCCTGCACCGACTATTCCGTTGCCATCCATGGAATCCGGGTGGTTTTGACCCTGTACCCTGAATAAAAATCGAATCGTATAGGCTTTCATGGATAACCGCCGCCTGCTGCTGCTCATTGTCTTCTCGTTTTCTCTGGTCATGCTCTGGGATGCTTGGCAGAAGTACAGCCAGCCCAAGGCAGCGTCTCCCGCCACCAGTGGTTTGGCCGAGGCACCCGCGCCGAAGCCTTCTGTAAACCTGCACGCACCGCTGCCCGCAGCACCTGCAACCACCGCAGTGGCAAGCGCTGATAAATCCGAGACAGTCACGGTCAGAACCGATCTGTTTGTCGCCGAGATCGCCAAGCAAGGCGGTGATCTTGTTCGCCTTGAATTCAACGCCTACAAGGACAGCAAGAACAAAGCCAAGGACTTTGCCCTCTTCGAGGCCAAGCACCAGTATCTTGCCCAGAGTGGTCTGATCGGCGAGAGTCTGCCAAACCACAAAACACTCTTCTCGGCCACTTCCGGAAACCGGGAATTGGCTGGTGATGCAAGGACCGTTGAACTGCGCCTCGAGGCACCGGTCAGCAATGGCATCAAGGTGACAAAAATCTACACTTTCACACGTGGCAGTTATCTGATCGACGTTACCCATGAGATTGAAAATGGTGGCGAGAAGGAAGTCGCTGCGCACGTGTATTACCAGTTGCAGCGTGACATTCATGCTCCCGAAGGCGAGAGTTCGATGGTGTCTACTTTCACCGGTCCGGCGGTCTATACGGACCAGGAAAAATTCCAGAAGGTCGATTTTGCCGACATTGAAAAAGGCAAGGCCAGGTTCGCCAGTAAGGCCGACAATGGCTGGATTGCGATGGTTCAGCACTATTTTGTCGCTGCCTGGATTCCTGAAGCAGGGCTGCCGCGCGAGTTCTACATGCGCAAACTCGAAAGCAGCACCTCTCCGGTAGTATCGGCCGGTGTCATCGTACCGGCACCCATCGCCGCGCCGGGTTCTAAGGTGGCGATCTCGGTGCCGATCTATGCCGGTCCCCAGATTCAGCTCATTCTCGAGCAACTGGCCAAACCCAAGGCCGAAGGCGGCATTGGTGCGCAGGGTTTGCCGCTGGTGGTCGACTACGGTTGGTTGACGGTCATTGCCGCACCGATCTTCTGGTGTCTGGAAGCCCTCAACAAGATGGTTGGCAATTGGGGCTGGTCGATTGTTCTGCTCACGATTGCCATCAAGCTGCTGTTTTTTCCGCTCTCGGCAGCCAGTTACAAGTCAATGGCCAAGATGCGAACCGTCACGCCGCGCCTGGTTGCCCTCAAGGAGCGTTATGGAGACGATCGACAGAAGCTCAATCAGGAGATGATGGCACTCTACAAGCGTGAAAAAATCAACCCGCTGGGAGGATGCCTGCCGATCGCGGTGCAGATTCCCGTGTTCATCGCGCTGTATTGGGCCTTGCTTGGTGCCGTCGAAATTCGTGATGCGCCCTGGATCCTGTGGATCAGTGATCTGTCGGCAGCCGACCCTTATTATGTACTGCCTGTGATCATGGTAATCACGATGCTGGTCCAGACCAAGCTCAATCCCACTCCACCCGATCCTATTCAGGCCAAAGTGATGATGATGATGCCGTTCATCTTTGGGGCGATGTTCTTTTTCTTCCCGGCAGGTCTGGTGCTCTATTGGGTGGTCAATAACCTCCTGTCGATTGCTCAGCAATGGCAGATCACGAGGATGATCGAAAGTGGCGGAAAAGCCGCCAACGACAGCAAGATCTGAGTCGGGCAAGGCCCCGATAGCCGCCATCGCGACTGCTGCCGGTCGCGGTGGCATCGGCATCATCCGCGTTTCGGGCGCAAGCCTGATCAATTTCGCCGAGGCATTGAGTGGCAAACGACCAGCCGCTCGGTGTGCCACTCGTAGCGACTTCAAGGCTGATGATGGCAGTATCATCGACAGCGGGCTGCTTCTATATTTCCCTGCGCCGCATTCGTTTACCGGCGAGGACATCCTTGAAGTGCACGCTCATGGGGGCCTGGTGGTCATGCAGATGTTGCTTATGCGCTGCCTGGAACTTGGCGCACACCTGGCGGAACCAGGCGAGTTCACCCGCCTTGCCTACCTTAACGGGAAACTCGATCTGGCACAGGCCGAGGCGGTCATCGACCTGATCGACGCTGCGACAAGTACCGCTGCTCGCAGCGCCGTACGTTCCTTGCAGGGAGAGTTCTCGAAGGAAGTCAATCACCTCCTGGGGCAGTTGATCGAACTGCGTACGCTGGTCGAGGCCACCCTTGATTTCCCTGACGAGGAGATCGACTTTCTCGAAGCAGCCGATGCCTTTGGGCGCCTTGAGCGCTTGCAGCAGCATCTGACCAAAGTCTTCGACCGTGCACAACAGGGTCGCCTGTTGCAGGGAGGATTGCATGTCGTGCTTGCTGGCCAGCCAAATGTCGGCAAGTCCAGCCTTCTCAATTGCCTCGCCGGCGACGAGCTGGCAATCGTCACCCCACTTCCCGGAACCACCCGTGATCTGGTCCGCAGCACGCTGCAGGTTGAAGGCATTCCGTTGCACGTGATCGACACAGCAGGCCTGCGGGAAACCGAAGACCAGATCGAGAAGATCGGTATTGAACGCAGCTGGCGCGAGATCGAGCGCGCCGATGTCGTCGTCTTGCTCGTTGACGCCCGTACCGGGGTCGGCGAAGCCGAACGAGCGATTGTCGCGCAACTCCCCACCCACCTTGCCCGGCTGACCGTGTACAACAAGATCGATCTGGCGTCACGCGCGGCTGCACGTCATCAAGAAGCCGATGCCGTGGCGATTGCACTGTGTGCCAAAACCGGCGAGGGTGTCGAGCTGTTACGTCAGGAATTGTTGCGCATCGTCGGCTGGCATCCTGCTGAAGATGTCTTCATCGCCCGCGAACGTCATCTGCATGCGCTTACCAAAACTCGCCATCATATTCAAAAGGCATACGAGCAATTGCCACGACTGGAACTTTTCGCCGAAGAACTCAGGCTGGCGCAGTTGACGCTGAGCACGATTACCGGCGAGTTCAGTACCGATGATCTGCTTGGGGAGATATTTGGGCGATTCTGTATTGGAAAGTAGCGAGCCTTCCAAGATGTTCCGCAGAATACCGCTAACCACTTGAAAGCCCGTGTAAAAGCGGGCTTTTTGGTCTGCTGTGGGCTTGCATGTTCCGCATAAATTGTGCTCATATTTGTTTCCATGGTCGCAATGGAGACCCATCCTGCAGGGGAATTTCATATGTTCATACTTCCGGTGTGCCGCGCCGGTATGACGCGGTGGAGGGTATCTTCAGCGTAGTGTTAGAATGCGCTCAAGATGAATTGGAACCCTGAGCAATACCTGAAATTCGCTGTCGCCAGGCAAAGACCCGCGCTGGATCTCCTGGCCAGACTTGATTGCAGGTCGGCAAACCGCATCGTCGATCTCGGCTGTGGGGCCGGCAACATCACACAGATCTTGGCCGAACGCTGGCCAGATGCGCAAATCACTGGCGTCGACAGCGATTCGGCGATGCTTGCCAAAGCCGCTGCCAGGGCGCCGACGATCGACTGGCAGTTGGCGGAAATCGCCCACTGGCAGGCAGAGGTCCCGCCCGACCTGATCTTCTCGAACGCAGCACTGCACTGGCTAGACGATCACCTGCATCTGCTGCCGCAGTTGCTCGGCCAGCTCGTTGGTGGCGGCGTGCTGGCGGTGCAGATGCCGGCCAACTTCAATGCTCCCTCCCATCGAATTCTACGCGAACTGGCTGCCGAGGCGGATTGGCGCGAGGTGCTTGGCGGCGTCCACATGGGTCGCGTCTTGTCGGCTGCCGAATACCAACAGCTATTGACACCGCATTGTCGCCACCTGGAACTCTGGGAAACCACCTATTGGCAGTTGCTCAGCGGCGACGATGCCGTCTTCGAATGGATGAAAGGTAGCACGCTGGTGCCTTATCTGGCATGCCTCGACCCAGCGGCAGCCGAGCGCTTTCTGGCTATTTATCGAGAGCGGCTGCGCACCGCCTATCTGCAGCGGCCTGATGGACACACGCTGTTCCCGTTCAAGCGTTTCTTCTTCGTTGCGCAGAGCTGAGCCGCGATGGCGGTCTCTGATTACTCGCTGCTGGCCGGCTTGGCCGTGGCCGCGCTGTTTGCTGGTTTGATCGATGCAGTGGTTGGTGGCGGTGGGCTGATCCAGATCCCGGCGTTGTTCAACGCACTGCCGCAGGAAATGCCGGCGACTCTCTTCGGGACCAATAAGTTTTCGAGCGTATTCGGCACCAGCAATGCGGCCTGGCGCTACGCACGCCGTGTCGAAATGCCTTGGCGAACGACATTGCCGGCCGCTCTGGCGGCGTTTGCCTGCTCCTATGCCGGCGCGATGGCCGTCACCTGGCTGCCGCCGGCGATGTTGCGTCCGCTGATTCTGGTATTGCTCGTCGGAGCGGCAGCTTACACTTTCGTTCGGCGCGATTTTGGGGTGGTTCACCAGCCCCGGCACAAAGGCGGACAGGAGTTTGCCTATGCCTTGATTCTGGGCGGCGCGATCGGCTTCTACGATGGTTTTTTTGGGCCTGGGACCGGCAGTTTCCTGATCTTTCTGTTTGTCCGCCTTTTCGGATTTGATTTCCTGCATGCCTCGGCAGCGTCGAAAGTGGTCAATGTCGCCACCAACATCGCCGCACTGGGCTTTTTCATTCCGCACGGCCACTTTTTACCGTGGCTGGCGTTGGTGATGGCCGGCTGCAACGTTCTCGGCTCGCTCCTCGGCACTCATCTCGCGATACGTCATGGCAGCGGTTTCATCAGGAAGGGGTTCTTGTGCGTGGTGAGTGTCCTGATTATCAAATTTGCGATCGACACTATTCCATTCAAATTGCCATTCAAATGGCTATAGGAAGCTGCTGCCCTTGCTGCGCAGCGTTCCCGAAGCGCTGAACGGAACCGTCGCGACGCCGTATTTGCGTGCGACGCGCTGGTATAGCTCGCGCGCCGAAACGACCTTGGGGTTGCGCATCTCCCTGGCCTGTGCCAGTTGCAGGAAACGAATACCCCGTCTGGCCAGCACAGGATCCCAGCCCTTGCGTTCCAGCAGAGTGAAAATCGCCTTCGTGGCATTAACCAGAAATTGCAGATTGGGTACCCGTTCCGCGGCCTCCATCAACAACTTCACCGAGCCTTCGACATCGCCGCGGCGGGCGGCCAGAACGCCGCGGTTATTGAGTTCTACGATTTCCCGACCGACCTGCGCGAGCAGCGCCTGACCGTCTGCGGCCTTGCCGGTTTTGGCGTAGATGCTCTGGACTTGGGCGATCATGATGCGGTTTTCATGGTTTTCGGCGGCGATCCTGCGGACGATCTCGCGCGCGTTTTCTTCGTCGCCAGTGACCAGACAGGCATGTGCCAGATCGAGCGCCAGTTTTTCCGAAACCGCCGCAGCACGGCCTTCGTCTTTCAAGGTTTCATGCAGGAGGAGCGCCTTCTCCACTGCCCGCTTGGCCTTGGCAGGTTCGCCCTCCTTGTTTGCACACAGGCTTTCCATGACCAGCGCAGCAAATTCGCCTTGCTGGTTGCCCCGCCAGTCACGCCGGAGTTCTTCGGTGACCAAGCGGGCAGCCGTGGTATGACCACGGTCGAGCATCACCCGTGAAAGATTGGTGTAGTCGTCAATGTCTCTCAGTGACGAGTTGCGGCGACGCTGGAGCACCTTGCCGTAGGCTTTTTCGGCGACCTGGAGATCCTGGTTACGTGCCGCCACGTCGCCAACCATGCGTTGTCGTGTCGAATTGTTGGGCGAGATCATCGCCGCGCGCTGCAACACTTCCTGGGCTTCCGGAAGCTTGCCCACCTCTTCCTGCACTTCGGCGAGAAAGTCGTAGGCCGCAATAAATTCCGGGAAGTCGTCGATGAGTGATTGTCCGAATGCTTCAGCCTCGGACATTTGTTGTTGTCCTCGCAGTGCCATCGCCAGGCCCATGCGGGCCCAGGGAACAGCCCGCTGTGCCAGAACCTGCTGGTAGACGCGCTGCGCTTCAGCATGGCTGCCCAGCGTATTGAGTATTTCTCCCTTGAAGCGCAGGGCGTCAAAACGAAAGCCGCTGTCCTGTCTGATCAGACGTTCACAGGTCGCCAGCGCTTCAATGTAAGCACCGTTGTCGAGGTGTTCGTAGAGTGGCGCGAAGAAGCGCTTCTTGTGGAGCGCGCGCGCCAGGCGTACGTTCAGTTCGTGGGCGGTAAAGGGCTTGATCAGGTAGTCATCCGGCGCCAGTTCGGCCACCGAGGCAACGTTGTGATAGGCGCGTTCACTGGTGATCACGATGAATACGGTAGACCGTGGCAGGAGTTGTTGCGCGCGCAACTCTTCGAGGAGTTGCTGGCTGTCACGCTCGTCCTCGAGCAGGTAGTCGGAGAGGATGATGTCGAAACGGTGCGCCCTGAGTTGCCGGAAGACGTCGGCCGAGGTGCCGGCATTGTCGATGAGGCCAACCCCCATCGCCGAAAGCGTCATGCGCAGCGAAGTGCGGGCGTTCGGATAGCGATCAATCAGCAGTGCCCGCTTGCTCGACATTTCCTTGCCGAGGGTTTGCTGCAGGTCCGCAGTCGTCTCGGGGATCTTCATGGCTTGAACCTTACCTGAGCGTGGTCTGGTGATCAAGCCGTCAGAGGGGTCCCTTCTGGCCGTCAGCCCCTGCGGGTGCTGACGGCAGAACCTTCCTTCAGGAAAGCGAGCGACGAATCAGGTGGTCGAAGGCGCTGAGCGCGGCTTTCGAGCCTTCGCCCATGGCGATGACGATCTGCTTGTAAGGAACCGTGGTGACGTCACCAGCGGCGAAGACGCCCGGCAGCGAGGTTTCGCAGCGCGCATCGATCTCGATCTCGCCGTGCCGAGAGAGGGTGATGGTGCCCCTGAGCCACTCGCTGTTGGGGAGCAGGCCGATTTGCACAAACACCCCTTCGAGATCGATGCGCCGCGACTCACCACTGGCACGATCGGTGTACAAGAGGCCGTTGACTTTCTGGCCATCGCCGGTGACTTCGGTGCTCAAGGCCTGGGTGATCACCTGCACGTTGGACAGACTGAAGAGCTTTTTCTGCAAAATGGCGTCGGCACGCAAAATGGCTTCGAATTCAAGGAGGGTGACTTGGCCGACGACGCCGGCGAGGTCGATCGCCGCTTCAACGCCGGAGTTCCCGCCCCCGATCACGGCCACCCGCTTGCCCTTGAACAAAGGCCCGTCGCAGTGCGGGCAGTAGGCGACGCCATGGCCGCGATACCGCTTCTCGCCGGGAACATTCATCTCGCGCCAACGTGCCCCGGTGGCGATGATCACCGTCTTGCTCCTGAGCCTGGCGCCGCTGGCCAGACGGACTTCGGTCAGTCCCTCTTCACGGTTCGGCAGCAGCGCTTCGGCGCGCTGCAGATTGATGATGTCCACATCGTATTCCTTGACGTGTTCCTCGAGTCCGGCGGCGAGTCGTGGACCATCAGTCTCCTTTACCGAGATGAAGTTCTCGATCGCCAGGGTATCGAGCACCTGCCCACCGAAACGCTCGCTGACCACGCCGGTACGAATACCCTTACGGGCTGCGTAGATCGCTGCAGCGGCGCCTGCCGGGCCCCCGCCGACGATCAGCACGTCGAAGGGTGCGCGCGCCGAGACCTTTTCCGCCTCGCGCTGCAGGGCGCCGGTATCGATCTTGCCGATGATTTCCTCGAGCGTCATGCGACCCTGCCCGAAGGGTTCACCGTTCAGGAGGATCGTTGGCACGCCCATGATCTGGCGTTCGGTCACTTCACCCTGAAACAGCGCTCCGTCGATCATCTGGTGACTGATGCCTGGGTTCTGCACCGCCATCAGGTTGAGCGCCTGCACGACATCCGGACAATTGTGGCACGACAGCGAAATGAAGGTTTCAAAATGGAACTGCCCAGGAATGGAGCGGATCTCCTCGATTACGCTGGCCTCGATTTTGGGCGGGTGGCCACCGGTGTGCAGCAGGGCCAGAATCAACGAGGTGAATTCGTGTCCCATCGGGATGCCGGCAAAGCTGATCCGCGCGGGTTCGCCGGGCCGACCGACCGAGAAGGAGGGCCTGCGCACTGAATGGCCATTTTTCTGGACGCTGACCTTGTCCGAAAGGGAAGCGATGTCCTGCAGCAGGGCCAGCATCTCTTGTGCCTGGTTGCTGCCATCGAACGTACCGACCAGTTCGACCGGATGCTGGATTTTTTCAAGGTAGGCCCGCAGCTGAGCCTGGATGTTTGCGTCTAACATGCGTCTTGTCCCCGGTGAGTGGCATTGCAAAGGGGCCGCCAGGGCGGCCCCTTTGCAATGAGGCCCCGGATCACGCGGCAGAACAAGCAGTCTGCCGCGCGTCTCTCACGGTTCTTAAATCTTGCCGACCAAGTCCAGCGACGGGGCCAGCGTTGCGTCACCCGGCGTCCACTTGGCCGGGCAGACTTCACCTGGGTGGCTGGCGACGTACTGGGCGGCCTGAACCTTGCGCAACAGTTCCTTGGCGTCACGACCAATGCCGAGGTCGTGGATCTCACAGACCTTGATGATGCCTTCGGGATTGATCACGAAGGTGCCGCGCAGCGCCAGGCCTTCTTCTTCGATCATCACGTCGAAATTGCGGGTGATGGTACCGGTTGGGTCGCCGAGCATCGGATACCGGATCTTCTTGATGGTCTCGGAAGCGTCGTGCCAGGCCTTGTGTGTAAAATGCGTGTCGGTGGATACCGCGTATACTTCGACGCCGATCTTCTTGAACGACTCGTACTCGTCAGCCAGATCACCCAGTTCGGTTGGGCAGACGAAGGTGAAGTCAGCCGGGTAGAAGACAACAACAGACCATTTGCCCTTCAGGTCGGCGTCGGATACAGGACCAAACTTGCCGTTGTGAAAAGCAGTGGTTTTGAACGGTTTGATTTCGGTGTTGATCAGTGACATCTTGAGCTCTCCTTCGAGTTCGGTGAATGAAAACAAGCGACGAGCGGGATCATAGTGGAGCCGCCAGATTTGTTCCAATTAGTTCTGATAATTCAAGCCATAGTCCAAGGCTATTTGGCTGGTCTTTCAACAAATTGCCGTAGAATGCCGGTCTTTTCCAGAGTCTTCCGCATGCTGCAAATGGCGACCGTCCATGTTATTTCCTGAACGTTTCGAGGTCATTGTTGTCGGGGGAGGCCATGCCGGCACTGAAGCGGCGCTCGCTGCAGCGCGGATGGGTGTCAGGACCTTGCTGCTGACGCACAACCTGGAGACACTCGGCGCGATGAGCTGCAACCCGTCGATCGGTGGCATCGGCAAGGGGCATCTGGTCAAGGAGATTGATGCTCTGGGCGGAGCGATGGCCGAGGCCACCGATGTGTCCGGCATCCAGTTCCGGATTCTCAATGCGAGCAAGGGTCCGGCGGTGCGCGCGACGCGCGCGCAGGCAGATCGCGTGCTGTACCGGCAGGCAATCCGCTGTCGCCTCGAAAACCAGCCAAATCTGGTGATCTTCGCGCAGGCATGTGATGACCTGATGCTCGAAGGCGACCATGTCGCCGGTGTCGTGACCCAGTTGGGCGTGCGCTTTGCCGCGCGAACCGTGGTCCTCACCGCGGGCACCTTCCTGAACGGCCGGATTCACGTGGGTTTGTCCCATCATAGCGGTGGCCGTATGGGTGATCCCCCGTCGGTTTCGCTGGCCGCCCGCCTGCGCGAATTACAGTTGCCGGTCGGCCGGCTCAAGACCGGCACACCGCCACGGCTGGATGGCAAGACCATCGATTTTTCGACCTTGACCGAGCAATATTCAGACGATCCCTTGCCGGTGTTCTCGTTTCTTGGTGACGCTGCCCAACACCCGCGACAGTTACCGTGCTGGGTGACCAGCACCAACGCTCGGACACACGCGATCATCCGGACCAACCTTGATCGGTCGCCGATGTACACCGGGGTGATCGAAGGCGTCGGGCCGCGCTATTGCCCGTCGATTGAAGACAAGATTCATCGTTTTGCGGCCAAGGAAAGCCATCCCGTCTTTCTTGAGCCGGAAGGCCTGACAACCCACGAGATTTACCCGAATGGGATTTCGACCAGCCTGCCGTTTGATGTCCAGTTGGCCATCGTCCGCTCGATGCGCGGCCTCGGGAGCTGCCACATCCTGCGCCCCGGCTACGCCATCGAATACGATTACTTTGATCCGCGCGGCCTGCGCAGCTCACTGGAAACGAAGGCTTTGCGTGGTCTTTTCTTCGCCGGTCAGATCAACGGTACCACCGGTTACGAGGAAGCTGCGGCGCAGGGCCTGCTGGCCGGCATCAACGCCGCCCTGCAGGTGCAGGAAAAGGAACCCTGGACGCCGCGTCGGGACGAGGCCTACCTGGGCGTTCTCGCCGATGATCTGATCACCCGTGGCGTCTCGGAGCCTTACCGGATGTTTACCAGCCGCGCCGAGTATCGCCTGTCACTGCGCGAGGACAATGCCGACCTGCGTCTGACCGAGCAAGGCCACCGTTTGGGGTTGGTGGGCGAGCAGCGTTGGGCAGCTTTTTGCGAGAAGAGGGAAGCGATCGTACGCGAGCAGGAGCGACTGAAGTTGACCTGGGTACAGCCGGCAAAGCTTACGGAGGAGGACGCGACCAGGATCTTCGGCAAGCCTCTGGAGCACGAATACAACCTGCATGAACTGCTGCGCCGCCCGGACGTGAGTTACTCTGCGTTGATGACGCTGCGCTTGGGCGATCTTTCGGTGGACGCGGGTCTGCGCGATCCACAGGTCATCGAACAGGTCGAGAACCAGGCCAAGTATCAGGGTTACATCGAACGTCAACGGGATGAGGTGGGCAAGAATCTGGCCAACGAGGAAACGTGCTTTCCCGACGATTTCGACTTTTGCAGCATCACGGGTCTATCCAGGGAAGTTCAGCAGAAGCTCGTTCTGCATCGTCCTCAGACCCTGGGGCAGGCTTCCCGCATTCAGGGCGTGACCCCGGCAGCCATCTCGATCCTGCTGGTGCATTTGAAACGCGCACAACTGAATGCGCAGCGCCAGCGAATCGCCGGTCTGGGGTCATGACGCCAGCCATGCAGCTCGCGCAAGGACTGTATGTCCTGGAGATCGATCTTTCGCGCACCGCACAGAACAAGCTGCTCGCCTATGCGGCCCTGCTCGATAAGTGGAACAGGACCTATCGTCTGACCGGCCTGAAAGATCCGTCGCTGGCGGTCAGTCATCACTTGCTCGATTCGCTGGCGATCCTGCCCTTTGTCGAAGGGACGGCACTGCTCGACGTGGGCAGCGGTGGCGGCATGCCCGGTATCCCGCTGGCCATCGCCCGCCCGGAACTGCGGGTGGTTCTGCTGGACAGCAATGCGAAGAAGACGGCCTTCCTGCAACAGGTGGCGATTGAGCTTGGGTTGGCGAATATTGCCGTACACTGCGGCCGTGTTGAAGCGTACAGGCCCGTGGCCAGGTTCCCGACGATCAGCGCACGCGCTTTTTCCGATCTTGCCGAGCTCGTGAAATTGTCGCGTCACCTGTTGCAAACGGAGGGTCATTGGCTGGCCATGAAAGGTCTTTGGCCACAGGACGAAATGGCAAATCTGTCGGTTGATGTGGTCGTCGATGCGGTGCATCGCTTGAACGTGCCGGGCATCACCGGTGAGCGGCATCTGGTAGTCATGAGCAGCAGCCAGGCGCGGCATTGAGGAGGGAGTCGATTTGGCAAGAATACTCGCGGTAACCAACCAAAAGGGCGGCGTCGGCAAGACGACGACGGCTGTCAACCTCACGGCTTGTCTTGCCGAAATCGGCCAGCGCGTGTTGCTGATCGATCTGGATCCCCAGGCCAATGCCACAACCGGTTGCGGTGTCGTCAAGAGCGAGGCGCTGTCGACGGTTTACCAGATTCTGATCGGTCGTTCGACGATGCGTGGCACCAGCCTGCGCACTGAATTCGGCTTCGACCTGATGCCTGCGAACCGCGAACTTGCGGGTGCCGAGATCGATCTGATCAACCTCGGAAAGCGCGAGTATCGACTGCGCGACGCGCTTGCCGACATCCGTGGTGATTATGATTTCATCGTGATGGATTGCCCGCCCGCACTGAACCTGCTGACCGTCAACGGGCTGGTTGCTGCCGATACCGTGATGATCCCGATGCAATGTGAGTACTACGCGCTGGAAGGCCTGACTGACTTGGTGGCGACACTGAAGAAGGTGCGGACCAAATTGAATCCGGTGCTCGAGATCGAAGGTCTGCTGCGGACCATGTACGACCCGCGTTCGACGCTGACCCAACAGGTTTCCCGCGAACTTGAACGGCATTTCGGTTCGAAGGTTTATCGGACGATCGTTCCGCGCAATGTCCGCCTGGCCGAGGCTCCGTCCTATGGCAAGCCGGTGATTGCATTCGACCGCGGCTCGAAGGGCGCACAAGCGTATCTCTTGTTGGCGCAGGAGATTCTTGATCGGCACGCCGGCAGCGCCGGCAGGGTGACCGCGGCGCTTGCCGGGGCTGGAGTGGAGCCATGAAGCTGAAAGGACTGGGGCGTGGCCTTGATGCTCTGCTGGCGGATAATGATGCTCAGAGCCGGGAACAGCAAAGAACGCTGCCGGTCGGTCGGCTCCAGCCGGGCAAGTATCAGCCACGTACGCGCATGGACAGCGCTTCCCTCGAAGAACTGGCCGCCTCGATCAGGGTGCAGGGGTTGATGCAGCCAATTCTCGTACGGCCGGTCAGCGACGACCGTTACGAGATCATTGCCGGCGAAAGGCGCTGGCGAGCGGCGCAGATGGCTGGTTTGACCGAGGTCTCTACTTTGATCCGGATCATTCCGGATGAAGCCGCGCTGGCCATGGCACTGATCGAGAACATCCAGCGCGAGGATCTCAACCCGATTGAGGAAGCGCTGGGTTTGCAACGATTGATTGATGAGTTCTCGATGACCCACCAGCAGGCAGCCGATGCCGTCGGACGATCACGACCGGCAGCGTCGAATTTGCTGCGTCTGCTGCAGTTGGCTGCACCGGCGCAGGAGCTCCTGATGCGCGGGGAAATCGACATGGGGCATGCGCGCGCGCTCCTCCCGCTGGCGGGTGCGCTGCAGGTCCAGTTGGCGCAACGAGTGGCGCAGAAAGGCTTGTCGGTGCGCGAAACCGAGCGACTGGTCCAGTGTGCCCTCAACCCACCGAAAGAAGTCACCACGCCAAGCAGGCCGGATCGCGATGTGCTGCGACTGCAGGACGAACTGGCCGATCTGCTCGGCGCCCAGGTAGCGATACGAGCCAATAAACGCGGGGCGGGCAAGGTGCTGATCGAGTTCGGCGACCTTGATCAACTTGAAGGAATTTTGCAGCGCCTGCGCCATTGATGCGCCGCATCATGGGAGCCCTTCCCGGGCCCCCCGATCCTGGCTGCAGGGCAGATTCTATCAAGGAATCCAAACTTTTTTGCAGTTGCGGTTTGATTCCTTACGGTGAGTCTGGTATCCTGCTGGTGTTTTGGAGGGACTAGCCGTGCATCCGCAGGTCCGCTGGGTCCTGGTCTGCCAGTTGGTGGTCACCCTGGCAGTGGGGTTGGTCGCGGGGGTTGCTCTGGGATTTGATGCGGCGGTTTCTGCGGTACTCGGTGGCGGGATTGCCATGGCCAGTGCTTCTGCTTATGCATGGCGGGCCTTGCGGTTATCGAAGCAGGCGGATGCAAGAAGAGTATTTCGGGATCAGGTGGCAGGTGAGGGTTACAAGTTTGCCGTAACCCTTTTGTTGTTTACCGTGGTCTTCAAGAGCTACGCACAACTCGCAGCCTTGCCGCTCTTCCTGGCCTATGTGGCAACAGTTGTGGTTTATTGGATGGCGCTGCTCAGGCAGCAATAGTCGAACAGGGGGAATATATGGCTTCGGGCGAGGCATTGACGACGAGTGGATACATTGTCCACCACCTGACCAACCTGACCGTCGGTCACGGTTTCTGGACTTTTCACCTGGACTCCCTGATCGTATCCGGTCTTCTCGGCCTGTTCGCCTTCATCGGTATGGCCAAACTTGCCAGCAAGGCGGCCGTCGTCCAGCCGGGCAAGCTGCAAACCTTCGTCGAAATGCTGGTGTCCTTTATCGATCAGCAGGTCAAGGATACCTACCATGGCAAGAGCGCGCTGATTACGCCGATGGCGGTCACCATCTTCGTCTGGGTTTTTCTGATGAATGCGATGGATCTGATTCCGGTCGATTTTATTCCTTTCGTCCTCGGCTTTGCTGGCGTCCATTATTTCAAGGTGGTACCGACCACCGACCCGAACCTGACTTTCGGCATGTCCCTGACGGTGTTCGCGATCATGTTGATCATGGGCGTCAAGGTGAAGGGTGTCGGGGGCTTCCTGCATGAGGTGTTGACCGTGCCGTTTGGTGCCAAGCTGGCGCCACTCAATCTTCTCTTCCGGGTCATTGAGGATGTCGCCAAGCCGATTTCGCTGGCGCTGCGTCTGTTCGGCAACATGTACGCCGGCGAGATGGTGTTCATCCTGATTGCCCTGCTGGGTCTGTGGCAGTTGCCACTGGCTCTGCCCTGGGCCCTGTTCCATATCCTGATCATCACCTTGCAGGCCTTCGTGTTCATGATGCTCACCATCGTGTACATGTCGATGGCCAGCGAGTCCCACGGTTAACTGGCCGACTGCCCGGTTGCGAGTTTGATTCACGTTGTCTTCGTTTAACCCATTTAGCATGTTTTACTAGGAGAAAGTAATGGAAGCCGCTCTGTCTATGTTGCTTGGTAACACCGCCATCGCCGTCGCCATCCTGATCGGTGCGGGTGCTCTCGGTACCGCCATCGGTTTTGGTCTGCTCGGTGGCCGGTTCCTTGAGGGCGCCGCTCGCCAACCGGAAATGATTCCGACTCTCCAGGTAAAGATGTTCATTGTTGCGGGTCTTCTCGACGCGGTCACCATGATCGGTGTCGGTATCGCGCTGTTCATGCTTTTTGCAAATCCCTTCATTGCTGTCGTCAAGGGCTGATCGCTTTTCGGACTAACTCTTAACAGGAGGTTAGCGTGAACATCAACGCAACGTTGATTGGCGAAGCGATCTGGTTTGGCGTGTTCATCTGGATCACCATGAAATACGTCTGGCCTCCGTTAGCCAAGGCCATGGCCGATCGCCAAAAACTGATCGCTGAGGGGCTTGCTGCCGGCGAACGTGGGAAGCACGAGCTGGAGCTGGCGGGCAAACGTTCTGCAGATGCCCTGCGCGACGCCAAGGCAAAGGCTGCCGAAATCATTGCTGCCGCCGAGAAGCGCGGCGCTCAGATGGTTGAAGAGGCGAAAGTGACGGCGAAAATTGAAGCCGACAAGGTGGTCGCATCGGCAAAGGCCGAGATTGCGCAACAGGTCGAGCAGGCAAGAGCGGAACTGCGTGGCCGTGTCGCCGATCTGGCCGTGGCGGGTGCCGAGCGCATCCTGAAGCGCGAAGTCGATGCCAGGGCACATGCCGAAATGCTGATCGCGCTCAAGCAGGAACTCTAAGACCATGGCCGAACTCGTTACCATCGCGCGCCCCTACGCTGAAGCGGTTTTCCGCATCGCGCTGGAAAACAAGGCGCTGACGGCCTGGTCCGAGCGGTTGTCGCTGCTTTCTGCCATTGCCACGGATGCACAGATGCGTTCCTGCATCGGCAATCCCGAGTTGTCCGCCACGCAGAAGAGTGCGCTCTTCAAGTCGCTGATCGGCAAGGCGCAGGATGGTGGCGAAGCCAGTCTGATCGACGTTCTTGCCAACAACGAGCGGCTTTCCGCCTTGCCGGAAATCGCGGGTCTCTTCGAGGAACTGAGGGCTGCGCAGGAGGGCGTCAAGGAAGCCACGATCTACAGTGCCTTTCCCGTTGACGATGCGCAGCTCAAGGCGCTGATCGAGGATCTGGAAGCGCGCTTCAAAACCCGGCTGACTGCCGAAGTGGTCGTCGATCAATCGCTGATCGGCGGCGTCAAGATTGTGGTTGGCGACCAGGTTCTCGATACCTCCGTACGTGGAAAATTGGAGAGCCTGCGGTTGGCGCTCAAGAACTAGGAGAATTTCCATGCAGTTGAATCCTTCCGAAATCAGCGAACTGATCAAGAGCAAGATCGAGAATCTTGCGATCAGCGCCGATCTGCGCACCCAGGGCACCATCGTTTCGGTGACCGATGGTATCTGCCGTATCTACGGCCTGACCGATGTCATGCAGGGAGAGATGCTCGAGTTTCCAGGCAATACTTTCGGCATGGCCTTGAACCTCGACCGCGACTCGGTTGGCGCGGTGGTTCTCGGTGAATACGAGCAAATCAGCGAAGGCGACACCGTCAAGACCACCGGCCGCATTCTCGAGGTTCCGGTGGGTCCGGAGTTGCTCGGTCGCGTGGTGAACTCGCTCGGGCAGCCGATCGACGGTAAAGGTCCGGTCAACAACAAGTTGACCGACAAGATCGAAAAGGTCGCACCCGGTGTCATCTGGCGCAAATCGGTTTCGCAACCGGTACAGACCGGGCTGAAATCGATCGACGCCATGGTGCCGATCGGTCGCGGCCAGCGTGAATTGATCATTGGTGACCGGCAGACCGGCAAGACCGCAGTGGCCGTGGATACGATCATCAACCAGAAAGGCCAGAACCTGATCTGCATCTATGTTGCGGTCGGTCAAAAGGCCTCAACCGTCGCCAACGTGGTACGCAAGCTCGAAGAGAACGGCGCGATGGAATATACCATCATCGTGGCTGCGACCGCTTCCGAATCCGCCGCTCTGCAGTACATCGCGCCCTACTCGGGTTGCACCATGGGCGAGTATTTCCGTGACCGTGGTCAGGATGCACTGATCATCTACGACGATCTGACCAAGCAGGCGTGGGCTTACCGCCAGGTTTCGCTGCTTTTGCGCCGCCCGCCAGGACGTGAAGCCTACCCTGGCGACGTGTTCTATCTGCACTCGCGCCTGCTTGAACGCGCAGCACGCGTTTCCGCAGAATGGGTCGAGAAGTTTACCAATGGCGAGGTCAAGGGCAAGACAGGCTCGCTGACGGCCCTGCCGGTCATTGAGACGCAGGCAGGCGACGTGTCTGCCTTCGTTCCGACCAACGTCATCTCGATTACCGATGGTCAGATCTTCCTGGACACCGACCTGTTCAATGCGGGTGTGCGTCCAGCGATTGATGCCGGTATCTCGGTTTCCCGGGTCGGCGGTGCTGCCCAGACCAAAGTCATCAAGAAGCTGGGCGGGGGGGTCCGTCTGGCGCTCGCCCAGTACCGTGAACTGGCCGCCTTTGCGCAGTTCGCATCGGATCTCGACGAGGCGACCCGCAAACAGCTTGATCGTGGCCGTTTGGTCACCGAACTGATGAAGCAGCCGCAGTATTCGCCATTGCCGATTTCCGAGATGGCGATCACCCTGCACGCGGTTAACAAGGGCCTTTTCGACGATGTTGAAGTGAAGAAGGCGCTTGCCACCGAGAAGCAAATGCACAGCTTCGTCAAGCAAAAATACGCCGACCTCGTGACCAGGATCGAAACTACCAAGGATCTTGACGCTGACACTGAGCAGAAGCTCACCAAGGCGATTGAGGAATTCAAGGCCACACTGGCCTGATCGATCAAGGAGATTGCCATGCCTAGCGGCAAGGAAATCCGGAACAAGATCAAGAGCGTAGAGAGTACGCGCAAGATCACCAAGGCCATGGAAATGGTGGCCGCATCGAAGATGCGCAAGGCGCAGGACAGGATGCGGGCTGCCCGCCCCTACGGCGAGAAGATTCGCCGGGTGGCCGGTAACCTTTCGCATGCCTTGACGGATTATCGCCATCCTTTTCTGACCGTACGCGAGCCCGTGAAAGCGGTCGGATTGATCACGGTCACCTCCGACAAGGGACTCTGCGGTGGCCTCAATACCAACGTGCTGCGGCTTGCCCTAGCGAAGATGAAGGAGTGGGACGCTGAAGGCAAGAAGCTTCGGGTGACTGCGATTGGCAACAAGGGCTTGGGCTTCATGCAGCGCGCGGGTGCGAACATCGTCTCGCAGCTCACCGGATTGGGGGATACGCCGCACCTCGAGAAGCTGATCGGTCCGGTCAAGGTGCAACTGGACGCCTACATGAAGGGCGAAATCGACCTTCTCTACATCGCCTTTACCCGCTTCATCAATACAATGAAGCAGGAGCCGACGCTCTACCAGTTACTTCCGCTCTCGGGGGATCTCGTCGGGGGTGAGGGCAATCGCTGGGACTATCTCTACGAGCCTGACGCCAAGACGGTCATCGATGACTTGCTGTTGCGTTATGTGGAGGCGATGATCTATCAGTCGGTAGCCGAGAACATGGCTTCCGAGCAGAGCGCGCGCATGGTCGCCATGAAGTCGGCTTCGGATAACGCGAAGAACGTGATCGGCGAACTCAAGCTGGTTTACAACAAGGCTCGCCAGGCAGCGATCACCAAAGAGCTTTCGGAAATCGTCGGCGGCGCAGCGGCTGTCTGACCACGCGATAGTTGATTTATTGATTAGGGATACGACGATGAGTCAAGGAAACATTGTTCAGTGTATCGGCGCCGTGGTGGACATCCAGTTCCCACGTGACGCCATGCCCCACATTTACAACGCACTCCAGCTCGACAAGGCAGAAGAATCGGATATGTGCGAATCCGACCTGATGTTCGAGGTTCAGCAGCAGTTGGGGGATGGCATTGTGCGCACCATCGCCATGGGGTCATCCGACGGACTGCGGCGTGGCATGAAAGTCAACAACACTGGCGCCGGCATTTCGGTGCCGGTCGGCAATGCGACGATTGGCCGCATCATGAACGTTCTCGGTCGGCCGATTGATGAAGCCGGGCCCATTGCCACCGAAGAGCGACGTGAAATTCACCAGATGGCACCGAAGTTCGACGAGCTGTCGCCGTCGGTCGATCTACTGGAAACCGGGATCAAGGTGATTGACTTGGTTTGTCCTTTCGCCAAGGGCGGAAAGGTGGGACTGTTCGGTGGCGCTGGCGTGGGCAAGACGGTGAACATGATGGAGTTGATCAACAACATCGCCAAACAGCACTCGGGTCTTTCGGTGTTTGCCGGTGTCGGTGAGCGTACCCGCGAGGGCAATGACTTCTATCATGAAATGAAGGAGTCCAATGTCCTCGACAAAGTGGCGATGGTCTTTGGTCAAATGAACGAGCCTCCAGGCAACCGTCTGCGCGTCGCATTGACTGGCCTGACCATGGCCGAGCGATTCCGTGATGATGGCCGTGACATCCTCTTTTTCGTTGACAACATCTATCGTTACACGCTGGCCGGTACCGAGGTTTCGGCGCTGCTTGGCCGGATGCCGTCTGCCGTCGGATATCAGCCGACGCTGGCCGAAGAAATGGGCCGTCTGCAGGAGCGTATCACCTCGACCAAGGTCGGATCGATCACTTCGATTCAGGCGGTCTATGTGCCTGCCGATGACCTGACCGATCCGTCGCCGGCGACAACCTTCCTGCATCTGGACTCGACCGTGGTGTTGTCGCGCGATATCGCCTCACTCGGCATCTACCCGGCTGTCGACCCGCTCGATTCGACTTCACGGCAGCTCGATCCCCAGGTCGTTGGCGAGGAGCATTATAACGTTGCCCGTGCCGTCCAGATGACGCTCCAGAAATACAAGGAGTTGCGCGACATCATCGCGATTCTCGGAATGGACGAGCTGTCGCCGGAAGACAAGTTGGCGGTTTATCGTGCTCGCAAGATTCAACGTTTCCTTTCACAACCCTTCAGCGTGGCTGAAGTCTTTACCGGGTCTCCTGGCAAGTATGTTCCACTCAAGGACACGATCAAGGGCTTCAAAATGATCGTCGAAGGCGAATGCGACAACATTCCCGAGCAGGCGTTCTACATGGTTGGCGGCATCGAGGAAGTGTTCGAAAAAGCCAAGACACTCTAAAGCGGGCAGCACAAACGTCGTATCCCTTGCACTGTGCCAGGGATACGGCCGAGCAAAGGGAATAACCATGGCAATCAGAGTACATGTTGACGTCGTCAGTGCCGAAGAATTGATCTTTTCCGGCCAAACCGACTTCGCGGTCTTTCCGGGTGAGGCTGGCGAACTTGGTATCTATCCGCGGCACACACCGCTATTGACCCGTATCAGGCCCGGAACGATTCGTCTGAAAGTGCCGGATAGCGATGAGTACGAAATGGTTTACGTTTCCGGCGGAATGTTGGAGGTGCAGCCTGCGCTGATTACGGTCCTGGCCGACACGGCGATTCGTGCGCACGACCTTGATGAAGCCAAGGCGATAGAAGCCAAGCGTCGTGCAGAGGAAGCGCTCAAGGACCGGACTTCCGACGTTGGTCTCGCTACTGCCGAGGCGGAACTGGCGCAAGCGGTTGCCCAGTTGCAGGCAATCAAGCGGCTACGCCAGCGTCACTAAGTGACTGAGACTTTGTCAGTCGTAAAAAAAGAAAGGCAGCCTGAGAGCTGCCTTTCTTTTTTCCCACATACTGGAGCGTACCACGTACACCACCCAGCCGAGTGTTAACCCAGTTCCAGCCGAGCCAGCCTTCTTTCCATGCGCGCAAAATCGTCACGCAAGGCGTCCACCTCTAGACAAAACCGCTCGATATCACCGCGGTGAGCAATTGCTGCATCCTCTTCAGTCAGATATTCGGCCACACCGATCGCCAACTTTCTCAAGCCCACCAGTTGCCATTGTCCCAGTTGCTTGGCAAGCTGGAGGCTACGGTGAGCCACCACATCGCCAAGGACTTTCGACAAGTCATGCTCGATGTCCCAGCGCAAGTTGCGAAGCACGAAGCCCAAGGTCTCTGCCAGGTCGACAGAGCCTACAATGGTCGCCGAAGTGAGCAGGGAGGCTTGGCCGGTCAACGCAAGCGCGGGTGCGTCACCAGGAAGGGTGATGCTGACCGTCGCAGGAGTACCCGTTGCTGTGGTTTCAAACAGGCCCCCGTCGCTGATCCTGAGCAGCAAGGCCGTGCTACCAAATTGCAGGAGCGCTGTCTTGCCGGCAAAAGGAAGCAGTCGATCACGCGCCCAGGACTCTCCCTGTAACAGGTGATTCAGCAGTACGAGCGTGGGCCAGGCCAGCATCGCTCGTTCAGGAAAGTTGCTGGATTCCGGCGACTACCCAGCCGCGAGAACCGTCCACGGCTTTGGTAAGGTTCCAGATTTCGTCGAAAGGCACGGCCACCGCGCCGGCTTCTTCTCGGATCATCCCGTTGAAGCGAACGCTGGCGATGTGCCGGTCGGCCTCGGTGACGACTTCGAGCAACGCCGCGTTCAGCGTCACAACATCAGTTTGCTGTGTTGTCTTCCCTCTCTCATCGAACTGCAGTCTGATTTCTGCAAACATCTCGGGAGTCACAAACTCGCGGATATCGTCGAGATTGCCAGCATCGTTGGCCGCCTGCAGTCGAATGAAATTCAGTTTGGCAACCCGCAGGAAACCATCCACGTCAAAGCCTGCCGGTATGTTGGCCGATAGTGGCGCGGCAGGGCTGACCGGCAGACCCCCCGCCGGTGCAGGATTGAAGGCTTGCGGCGTCGGTGCCATTCCCGGAGCGCCTGCCCCGGCGTACTGGAGGGCTTGAGCATCTGGCACCGGTGAACCTCTGCGGCGAAACAGCAATTTGAAGACGACCACGGCGCACATCAACAGTAACGCGATCATCAGAAAATTGGCCATGCCTTCACCCAGGCCGAAGTGGGATAACAGTGCGGCGATTCCAAGGCCGGCGGCCAGACCTGCCAAAGGACCCATCCAGTTACGTTTGGTTGCTGCTGCCGGTGCCGTCGCGGCGGCAGGTGCAGGGGGCACTGCATTCTGAGGTGGTGTTGCTTGCCGCTGCGTTACCGAGTCGCGCTGCATGCCGGACGAACTGCCGCCGCCCAGTCGCTTCGCGTCGGCCTCTCCAACCGCCAGGCCAAGACTGAATACACAGATACCGAGAGTCATCAGGATCTTTTTCATCAGTGCATCGCTCCTCCTAAAACTTGAAAGCACGGTGCAGGGCGACAACGCCCAGCGCCAGATTGTAGTATTCGACCTGCTCGAGTCCGGCTTGTTCCATCAATGACTTGAGCGCTTCCTGATCCGGATGCATGCGAATCGATTCGGCAAGATACCGGTAGCTCGCCTCGTCGTGGGTAATCATCTGTCCAAGACGTGGGATGACCTGGAACGAATAGAAATCGTAAGCGGCTGCCAGAGGTTTCCATACCTGAGAAAACTCGAGCACCAGCAGGCGTCCTCCGGGCCTGAGGACGCGTCGCATTTCGGCCAGCGCCAGATCTTTGTGTGTCATGTTGCGCAGGCCAAAGGCAACCGTCACACAATCAAAATAATCATCGGGAAACGGTAGCTTTTCGGCGTCACACTGTGCGACAGGGACGATGAAACCCTGATTGCAGAGTCGATCACGACCACGGACCAGCATGGCGTGGTTGATATCCGTGAGCCAGACTTGTCCTCGGCTGCCGAGTTTTCTGGCGAAAGCCAGTGCCAGGTCGCCGGTTCCACCCGCCACGTCGAGCACCCGCCAGCTCTCGCGAACGCCACTCTTGGCAAGGGTGAACGCTTTCCAGAGCCGGTGTAGACCACCCGACATCAGGTCATTCATCAGGTCGTAACGCTGTGCAACGGAATCGAAAACTTCGGCGACGTGTCTGGCTTTCTCCTCCTCGGCAACTTCCTGATAGCCAAAGTGGGTCGTGCTTTGCTGGTTGCTCATGCTCATGACCTGACTGAGGATCAATCGGGACGGATCAGTGCTTGCCGCAAGTGTGGGATGCTTTGGTAGCGACTGCCGGGGTCTCGGAGGGGTCACGGCTGCCATTCTCCTGCTGCAGGCGTTTCAGATACGCTTGCCAGAGCTGGTCGCGATTGACGCCCAGATGGTAGAGCAAATCCCAGGAATACAGCCCGCTGTCGTGACCATCCGAGAATACCGGTCTGATGGCGTAGTTGCCGACCGCCTCAACCCGTTCGATATCGACGTCCCGCTTGCCGACTTGCAGAACCTCCTGGCCTGGTCCATGACCACGAGCTTCAGCAGATGGCGTGAACACGCGCAGGAATTCGTAGCTCAGCTCGAAACGCTCATCGCCCTCGAAGCTCAATTCGATAATGCGGGATTTCTGATGCAGCTTGATCTCGGTCGGGATCTTCGTGGTTTCGTCCAAGCCAGCCATGGGGGTCTCTGCGTAATCGTGACGACACATCATAACGCAAAATCACCTCTATCACCGTGGCCGCCTGCCATGGCAGGCAGCATTCGGTGATGGTCACCCTCAAACCACGCTAAAAGTTACCCGCTCAAAGTCCGCGCCATCGGCCAGCAGGCGTTGTAACCTGACCTGCATTGGGTATTCCGTGTAGACTTCGAGCTGGCGGTCGGTTCGAAACCACCCCGGCGGGAGGATCAGGGTTTGTTCGGCGCCGATGGCCGGGACTGCCGGCAGCAAGAACGCCCGTTGATAGGGAACCTGGTGCCCCGGTTCGAGTGCCAGCGGGCGAGCAGCAACCGCTTGAGGTTTACCGGGCAGTGCAGCGATCCCTGCGACCAGATTGCCGCCTTCTTCCTGCATCAACCACGCCACCTGTGCCAGAAGATGCGAGTTGCCGTCATGCGGGCAGATCGACAGCAGTTGCCCCGGTGCGACTTTCTTGCCGACAAGCGAGCGCAGCAGGCGAAAACCATTCGCACATTGGTCAAGCACTTCCCAGGTGTCGAAGTCAAAGCCGAGCTGTACCTGGCGGACTTCCAGCATCTGCGTCGGGTCAAGCATGTGGCGGAAGGCAAACATGCTTTCGAATTCCTGGCGCGAATAGATGTTGGCAATCTCCGGCTGCTGGAACTCCTTTCCGGAGATGTGGTAGTGCATTGCCGAAAACCCCGTGGATACTTTGGAAATTCCCGACGCATTGTGTCGGCGAAACTTGCGTGCGGCACGCAATATGCTCCATGGTTTGTAGAGACGATTGACCAGTCGATAACACTGTGCAGCAGTACAATCTTCACCGAGGCCGAGCTGTGCGGGCGAGATTCGTTGTTGCAACTGCCTTTTCAATTGATTGAGCTGGCTCACCAGGCGAGTGGTGTCGAGTCGACGCAGATGTTCGCGATGCCGGCACTCATTCGATGCCCGCAGACCGCAATCCTGCATCAGGTCGACGACGAACGGAGGTAAGGGCTCATTCTCTACGACCGGGTGCATTGCTACCAGAGGAGACCAATTGCTTGCCCAGCGAAGTACCAGGCTGATGTCACCGACAGACAGACTGTAGGGACTCGCCAATTCAGCGAGGAGGAGGCCGACGAAAGCGGCAGTACAGTGGCTGCTGCGTCCAAGGGGATCGAGCGAATCCGGCACGGGAAGATTTGCAATCCCCCATTCTTCGGCACTGGCGTAATATCCATGCAGGTTTAGCCACACTCCTGCCGGTAGAGCTTGGCGGGCGCGATGGTGCTCGATGATCACCATTCCCGTGTAGTAAATGCAGCGGTGCAGGATCAGGGCCAATCGTTCGGCATGGACGTTGCTGTTGTCGTCGCTGTCCAGAAGCTGTGCACAATGCGCATAGGCGCGAGCTGCCTTCTGCCAGGTGGCAATGACCTGGCAGAAGGCACTTGCTTCGACCTCTCCTAGCGGTAACGCCTTGTTGATGTAGCTGCGGGCAAGCTCTTCCTCGATGAAACAGAGTGAAATCCGCGTCTGTTCGAGCAGCTGCAGATAGACTTCGCCTTCCGGTGGCGTCCTCAACAGACTATCGAGAAAAAGGTTGATGTCGAGCGCAGCCTGCCGTGAATTGGCCAGGGGAAGCCGAGAGAGAAGCTGGAAACCGGTATGCAGATCGGGAATCTTCATGGTTGCCGGGATATTGGGGAGGACTGCATTCATGGTTTTCACTGCTGGTTCTATCAGGCTATCTGGTACGCATGGCGGCGATGATCTGGTCACCCAGTTGCTGCCTGTCAACGAGGGGGCGACGTGGGCTATTCTGCCGTGGCGGTTTCGTCCTGACAGCATTGGGGAAATGCCTGTCGTCTCGCCAGCGAGGGATCAGGTGCCAATGAACGTGCGGCGTCATCATATTGCCCAGGCTCGCGAGATTGATCTTGTCCGGTTGGTACAAGGTTCGGACCGCGCTCTCCACGGCAAATAGCACGCTCATGAACTGCATCCTTTCCTTCTGAGGCAGGTCGGTCATCTCGCGCATAGGCCGGTGCAGAATGATGCGGCAGAAGCCGGGGTAATCCGGGTCACCAACCATGACGACGCGACACAGGTCGCTTTCCCATACCACTTCGCCTTCCGGCAATTCGCATAGTTCGCAATCCTCAAAATCGTATTCGAACACTTGCTGACTCCTTGCAGATTTCAGGGCGCCGATGCGCCATCCAGGATTCCACAATAAGCCACCAGGGCAGTCAGCGAGAGGAACTAGGTCACGGAAGGGGAGATGTGATGAAGGGACAGGGATGTCCAGTTCGGCGCGGGTGAAAGGGGAATCGTGTGACTGGCCTGTCGCTCCATTCCTTCCCCTTTGAGTCTTGGAGCTACAGAAGAACGCGCTCGATACCGCCGTTGTTGGCCTTGTGGACGTATTGCGCCATCCAGTCCTCACCGAGCAGCCGCTTGACCATCTCGACAACGATGTAGTCCGCCTGTGTGCCGGTGTCATTGTGGTAGCGGGACAGGCCCTGCAGGCACGATGGGCAGGAGGTGAGCACCTTGATGTCGCCAGTGAAACCATCGGAGCGCAGTCGGCTGGTGCCTTTTTCGATCTCCTCCTGCTTGCGGAAGCGCACCTGCGTGGACACGTCGGGGCGCGTAACCGCCAGCGTTCCGGATTCGCCGCAGCAGCGTTCGGAGAGATCGACTGGCTGTCCCATCAGACTGTTGACCACCTTGATGCCCGGTATCGTCCTCATCGGTGCGTGGCAGGGGTCGTGATACATATAGCGGGTACCGCTGACCCCATCAACCCGGACTCCCTTCTCCAGCAAATATTCGTGGATGTCCAGCAGGCGGCAGCCAGGAAAGATCTGCTCGAAGTGGTATTTTTCGAGCTGGTCCATGCAGGTGCCACAGGAGACGATGACCGTCCGGATGTCGAGATAGTTGAGTGTGTTGGCGACACGGTGGAAAAGCACCCGGTTGTCGGTGGTGATCCGCTGCCCCTGATCGGCCTCGCCAGCGGCCGTCTGGGGATAGCCGCAGCACAGGTAGCCCGGCGGCAGAACCGTTTGTGCGCCGATCTCGTAGAGGATCGCCTGGGTGGCCAGGGCGACCTGCGAGAACAGACGCTCGGAGCCGCAACCCGGAAAGTAGAATACCGCGTCACCATCGTAATCCGGTGCGCTGATCTTGAGGGGGTCGCGAATGATCGGCACGACCTTGTCGTCTTCGATATCGAGCAGGGCGCGGGCAGTCCGTTTGGGCAGTCCGCCCGGCATCGGTTTATTGATGAAATGGATGACCTGTGCTCTGAGCGTGGGCGAACCCAGCGTCGCTGGCGGTTGCCGGGTCTGGCTCTGGAGCAGGTGCCAGGACCTCGCCAGTCGGTAGGCCAGGCGCTGCGCTCGGTAGCCCCAGTCGATCATCAGCTTGCGGACCAGCTTGATCGTCGCCGGGTCCTTGATCGTCAGGAAAGCCATCGCCGCGGCTTTCGCCGGAACGAACCTCTTCTTGCCCTGTTCACGCAGCAGATTGCGCATCCTGATCGAAACATTGCCGAAATCGATGTCGACCGGGCAGGGGGTGAGGCACTTGTGGCAGATCGTGCAGTGATCGGCGACGTCATTGAACTCGTCAAAATGTCTGAGCGAGACGCCGCGGCGAGTCTGTTCCTCGTAGAGAAAGGCCTCGATCAGCAGGGAAGTAGCCAGGATCTTGTTGCGTGGCGAATAGAGCAGGTTGGCGCGCGGCACATGCGTGGAACAGACCGGCTTGCACTTGCCACAGCGCAGGCAGTCCTTGATCATCGTCGAGATGTTACCGATCTCCGATTGCTCCATGATCAGCGACTCGGTGCCGAGCAGCGAGAACGAGGGCGTGTAGGCCTTCGCCAGATCGGCGCCGGGGAGTAACTTGCCCTGGTTGAAACGGCCGTCCGGATCGATCCTCGCCTTGTAAGCGCGGAACGGCCGAATCTCGTCCTCGCTCAGGAACTCGAGTTTGGTGATGCCGATGCCATGCTCGCCCGAGACGACGCCGTCGAGCGCCCGTGCCAGCGCCATGATGCGCGCGACCACTGCATAAGCCGCCTGCAGCATGTCGTAATGGTCCGAGTTGACCGGGATGTTGGTATGCACATTGCCGTCACCGGCGTGCATGTGCAACGCGACGAACAGGCGGCTGCGCAGAACCTCCTGATGGATGGCGACGATGCGTTCGCGTACGGGTCGATAGACCAGGCCATCGAAAATCGCTTCGAGCTGCGGCTGGAGTTCTTTCTTCCACGAGACGCGCAGCGAGTAATCCTGCAGGCGATGGAAGAGCGTCGGCATGGCAGCGCGGTTTTTTAGCGCATCGACGCGGATGCCCAGATCGGCAAACTGCGTCTCGGCCTGTGGCAGGGGTAGATCGAGATTTTCGAGCAGCCATTGCCAGCGTGTCTGTACGCTGGTGACAGCGTCCAGCGCTGCGGTTCGCCGATCGCCGATCAGCAGCTCCCTGTCGAGGTCGGCGTCGCCACGATGCAGGGGCAGGTCGCCACGCAGGAATTCCGTCAGTGCAGCGCACAGCGACAGCTTGTTCCTGATCGACAACTCGATGTTGATGCGCTCGACTCCATCGCAGTACTCGCCCATGCGCGGCAGTGGAATCACCACGTCTTCATTCAACTTGAAGGCGTTGGTATGGCGTGAAATGGCTGCGGTGCGCGAGCGATCGAGCCAGAATTTCTTGCGCGTCTCGGCATCGACGGCGATGAACCCCTCGGCACCGCGCAGGTTGCACAGACGTACCACTTCCGACGCGGCCGTCATTACCGCCGTCTCGTCGTCACCAACGATATCGCCAATCAGAACCATTTTCGGCCGGCCTGCGGTTTCCGCCTTGCGCTTGGCCTTGGTGGCGTAGCCGACGGCCCGCAGATAGCGCTCGTCGAGGTGTTCGAGGCCGGCGAGCAGCACCCCGGCCACCCTGCCGGCACCACCTGGCTTGAAGTAATCGGTGATATCGACAATCGCCGGCACTGCCTCGCGCACCTGTCCGAAGAACTCCAGGCAGACGGTGCGCGTGTGTGCTGGCATCCGATGCAGGATCCAGCGGGCAGCGACAATCAGGCCATCGGTCCCTTCCTTCTGGACGCCCGGCAGACCGGACAGGAACTTGTCGGTCACGTCCTTGCCGAGGCCGGCCTTGCGAAAACGGGCGCCCGGGATTTCCAGGATTTCCGGCGTTCCGTAGAGTGTTCTGCCGTCCTTGCGAAAACGTTTGATCTCGAAGCGTGCCAGTTCCTGTTCGTGAATCTTGCCGAAATTGTGGTGTACGCGTGTTACTTCCAGTACGTGACCACTCGGGTCGATCATCTTCCACCACGCCAGGTTGTCGAGGGCAGTTCCCCAGAGCACGGCTTTCTTGCCGCCGGCGTTCATCGCGATGTTGCCACCGATGCACGACGCTTCCGCCGATGTCGGGTCAACGGCAAAGACGCTCCCGGCCGCTGCTGCGGCCTCCGAAACGCGAGCCGTGACGACGCCGGCGCCGGTACGGATGGTCGCCACTGGGCGATCGCAACCTGCCAGCAGCCGCTCTTCGACGGTGCCGATGTCGATCAGTTTCTCGGTGTTGATCACCGCCGAGCGCGCCGTCAACGGGATGGCGCCGCCGGTATAACCGGTGCCGCCGCCGCGCGGAATGATCGTCAGCCCGAGTTCGATGCAGCCACGCACCAGCGGAGCCATCTCCTCCTCGCTGTCCGGATAGAGGACGACGAAAGGGTACTCGATCCGCCAGTCGGTCGCGTCTGTCACGTGCGAGACGCGGGACAGACCATCGAAAGCGATGTTGTCGCGACGCGTATGCCGGCTCAACACCCTCCGGACCCGTGTACGCAGTCGGGCGGTATCGTCGAAATGCTGTGCAAAACGATTGACCGCTGCCTCGGCCGCGAGAATCAACTGCAGCACCTTGGCATTGCCCTGCCGCCGTTTGCCGATTTCGCGCAGGCGGTGGCGCAGCGCCTCGACCAAGGCGCTGCAGCGCTCGCGGTTGGCGAGCAGGTCGTCTTCCAGGTAAGGGTTGCGCTGCACCACCCAGATGTCGCCGAGTACCTCATAGAGCATCCGCGCCGAGCGGCCGGTGACGCGTTCGGCACGCAATTCGTCAAGCAGCGCCCAGTTTTCCGGCCCGAGCAGGCGAATGACGATCTCGCGGTCGGAGAATGAAGTGTAGTTGTAAGGGATCTCGCGCAGACGTGCGTTCATGGGGACTTTGCCGCCAAAGAGTGCATTCTAACGGTCATGACTTTTCCAGGCACCCCCGATCATGAAAGTCATGACCGTTTCTCTCTCCCCCTCCCCCGCGAGGGGGAGGGGGTTCGTGAGTCGCATACGCGACTTCGACATTAACTACCCGTTTACCCACTGAGGTTTCCCCGAAATTTCGTCAGCAATTCTCATTTTGGCTGAATGCCCGGCGCTATGCTGGAACGGGAGGAGTCTTCCTCAGAAGCTTCAAACCGCACAATTTAGCCGGTCTGCTTCAAAATGAGAACTGCTGCCGATTGGCGGGTGCGATCGAAAGTGTTGGACAGAGGAGCCAAACCGCTGTTTTCAGCAGGCCGAAGGGACGCAAATAGGGCCTTTCAGGGATCCAGAGGATTACCACCAACCGAGGCGTCCACTACTTTCGATCGTACCTCCGATTGGCACCGAATGCGCCGGAATGTCCGATCAGGAGTATCATCCGTGCGAGTCGAGGTTTCTGCGCGCACTGCAAAACCGGCAGATTCTGCTCGAACTGTTTTCAGCAAGGAGACGAAGCTGCTGCGCGTCCGAAAATGCGGCGGTTGATGGAACATTCACGAGCTCGGGAAATGGGTATCTGACGCTCTGGCCTATGGGAACTCGGAAGATCGACATGAAAGTGCCCAAGCAGTTGTCCGCAGCGGGCGATCGAACGGCAGTACGCCAACAGATATCGGCAACCGTGCTGTTTGCCGATATCTGCGGCAGTACCCGCTTGTTCGAAAAATATGGCAATTTGCAGGCGCGGCAGATCGAGAGCCGGGTTCTCGAGTTGCTCAAGGCCAAGACTGCCGAGTTCGACGGAACAGTGGTCAAAACCATCGGCGACGAGATCATGAGCCGCTTTCCGGACGCAGCACGAGCGTTGCAGGCTGCCTGTGAGATGCACTCCACGATCAAGGATGATTCCTACTTGCTGGAATTCGACATCGCTGTCAGGATTGGCCTGCAACACGGGTCCGTCCTGGTCGAGCCCAGCGATCTGTTCGGGGACGCGGTCAATGTGGCAGCTCGTATGGTTGCCCTGGCCAAAGCCGACCAGATCATCACCACTCGCGAGGTGGTTCACCAGTTGCCGGACAACCTCGAACTGATGACCCGCAGTCTCGGTTGGTCGCGTGTCCGGGGCAAACTGGATGAGTTGGAGATTGTCGAAGTGATCTGGCAGGAGCCCTCCAGCCTGACACAACTCGTCAGCATCGAACAACAGGATGAAGTACGCAGCCTGTTGTTCGCCCGCCTGATTCTCGAATACCACAACAAGACGTACGAGGTGATGCCCGACTCCCACATCTTTACCATCGGGCGCGGCGACAGGAACCATCTGGTAGTAGATCAGGACCGGGTTTCCCGTACCCATGCCGACATCGAATTCCGACAGGGCAAATTCATCCTGGTCGATGGCAGCACCAACGGTACCTATGTCCTGCTGAACAATGGCTCGCGTTTCTTCGTGCAGCGCGAGGAGTTTACCCTGCACGATCGGGGCATCATCTGCCTTGGAAAGGCGGTCACCGCCAATGACCCTGATCTGATCCGCTACGAATGCATACAGCCGTGATGCACGGACTGGCCCGACAATCTCATTCGGGAACCCGGTGCGGATGGAGCAGGGAGGGGGCGGAATGCGCCCTGGGGGTTTTCACCCTATGGCTACGGCTCTGACCGGACGGGCGGCTTGACGTTCAAAGGAGGCTTGCCCGGCTGCTCGAACTTCCCAAACGTTGGCGGCGGCTTCTGCACGGGCATCGGCAGCGGCATCGGCCGCGGCGGCCGTCGCGGATGCCAGACGGCAAGATGGCGCAGATAAAAGGTCACTGGCACGGCCTGTTTGAGCACGTTGCCGTGGCCATCGACGATCGCGGCGTCAAGCTGGTAGCGCTGGTTGGTCGGCGGCAGCGTGTCTCCCCAGAACTCGGGGGGAATCATGAATTCATTGGTGGTGAAGCGCTGGCCGACGGGACGACCGTTGATGCTGACCGTGATGGCATGCCCGTTGCCCAGTTGCAGGGTAGGTTCCATGGCGACCCGTACCTCGAACAAGGCATTGTTGGCGGCGACACTGCCATCATTGGCAGGCTCAACGATGCTGAACCTGTGGTAGGCAGGCACCGCTGCCGCGGGCTGGTCGCTTTCCCTGGAGACCCGGCTGGCAGCCGGGGCAGCCACTTTGGGGACCGGCACCGGTTTGCTGATGTTCAGTTCGGGCAGGAGTACCGGTTTGGCGCCTGCTTGCGGCTGGTCGGAATACATCGGACTGCCGGCGCCGCGCGTGACAAAGACCTCCTGTGCCGGCACCGCTGCCGGCACGGACAGCAGCAAGCAGCACTGTGCTGCGAACTGGGCCAGCCGCTTCATTGCCCGCTCAGACACGGGGTGCCTGCCTGCTGCGCGTGTCCATCCGGTCGAATGCGGACAGCAGCGCCTGCGCCACGCGTGGCGAATAGAGCATCGCCAGGTGACCCAGGTCGTCGATCGGTTCGTTGGCGGCACCCGGCAATTGCGAATGGCTCTGCGGCATCACGAAGTTGTCGTGCGGACTATAAATGGCGAGAGTATCGAGCACCGCCGCCGGATTGGCAAGATTCTGCAGCCAGGGGTTGCCGGGCCGCATCTGACGGGCATTCCTGCCAGGCCCGATGCGCGCCAGGTGACTGCCCTGGTGTGGCGTTCCGAGAGTCACCAGACCGGCGACCCGCGCATGGCCGCAACCTTGCAGATAGGCCCGTGCCACCAGCCCACCCATGCTGTGGCCGGCGAGCAGCACACGTTCGGCGCCGGTTTCGGCAAGAACGGCATCGATGCGCCTGGCCAGGGGAGCCACATAATCCTCGATGCTGCCGTGGATCGGTTCGAGGCTGATCGTCGCCACCGTCCAGCCGGCCGCCTCGAGGCGGCGGCGCAGCCACCACCAGGCAGCGCGCGAACAGAAGTAGCCATGGACCAGCAGCACCGGCAGGCGCCTGCCAGGAGTTCCGGCCGCGTTGGCGATACTGGCCTGCAGACGATCCGTACCCATCCACCAGCGTTCGAAGGGAAAGATCATGACGAAACTGAGCAACATCGCTGTGTATTCACCCAGCACCATCAGCACGGTCTGGCGTACCGACAGGCGCGGAGCAGGGGAGTGATAGACCCAGGCATAGCCGTAGGTGAGCGTGATCAACGCGGCGCGCAGCGAGAGCACGCCGGCCAGCGCCAGCCCGGCGGCCGCGGACGGCGAAGCAGCCAAGCCATAGCTGGCGATGGCCATGTAAAGCACCATCTCAATGAGCAGGGCCAGGCGAAGAACACGTGCGAGCATGACCGTCAATCTCCGTCAGGGAATGACCGGGTTGGGTCTGCCGGACAATTCGGCGGCCAGCAGACTGGCGTTACGCGCCACCAGTCCGTAAATCGAGAGCTGTGGATTGACCCCCAGACTGGTTGGAAAGAGCGAACCATCATGAACGGACAGATTAACCAGCCAAAAATGCCGGCCGCGATGATCGACGACTCCACGCTGCGGCCCGTCGGCCATCCCGCACCCCCCCATCACATGCGCGCTGACCACCCGGCAGACGAATGGTTTGAGCGGCAGTTCATTGATCCCTTTCCTGGCTTCAGCCCAGCTGGCATAACCGGGGGTCGTTTCGTGCGCCGGCAAGACCCAGCGCGCGCCGGCGGCAAACTGGATTTCGGCCATCGCCAGCAGGGCTCGACGCGTCGCTTCCCAGATCACGTCGCCGAGTGGGTAGTCGAGCACCGGCAGGCCATCGCTGCCGAGACGGACCTGGCCACCGCGACTTTCCGGATGGAAACCGTCGCGCAGCAGCGCCAGCAGCGCGTTGGCCTGCGTGAATTCGCGCATCAGTCTGGCGTGTGCCTCACCAAATCCCTGCAGGGTCGTCGAAAAGAGCACCGGATGCAAGGGCGGCGTTTCGATCTTGAAGCCCAGCGGACCGTCGATCGGTGTCTGGTGCAGGAAGTGATCGGAATAGATCGATTGCGGCGCGCCGGCATAGGCGTCAATGCGCTCGGGCATCAGTGCCGAAGAAATCACCACCGGATGCAGGAAAGTGCGTTTGCCCAGCAATCGGTAGGGGTCGGGAACGCCGCTGCGCAGCAACAGCGCCGGGCTACCGATGGCGCCACCGGCAATCACGAAATGGCGAGCACGCAACTGCACCCGTTTGCCGGCCGGATGGATGCCGTCGGGTTGCAACGCCATGCAGTCGAGGGCGCTGACCCGGTTGCCGTCGAAGCGGAGACGCTCGGCGCGCAGGCGGGTGTACAGCGTCGCTCCCCGGTTGAGCGCTGCCGGGATGGTGGTCAGCAGCATCGACTGCTTGGCGTTGGTCGGGCAACCCATGCCGCAGTAACCGAGGTTCCAGCAACCCTTGACATTGCGCTTGATGACCCCGACCGGAATCGCAAGCTTCTCGCTGCCGGTCACCAGCACCTGATTGTTCGGGTTTGGCGGCGTATCCCAGGGGCGCACCCACAGCTTGTGCTCCATCACCGCGAACCAGGAGCTCATCGATTCGGCGCTGAGTTGCCGCAAGCCGAACTGGCGTTGCCAGAATTCGAAGACTTCGGCCGGTGTGCGGAAGCTGCTGGTCCAGTTGACCGTCGTCGAACCGCCGACACAACGTCCCTGCAGAATGTTGATCGCCTTGTCGGCCGTCTTGCGGGAAGCCGATTCCTGATACAGATCGGGATAGGCGTTGGCCTCGCGCATCTTGAAGTCACTCGACGAGCGCAGAGGCCCTTCTTCGACGAGCACGACGCGCAGGCCGGCGTCGCTGAGGATGTCGGCAGTAACACCGCCGCCCGCGCCAGTGCCGACGATGACCACATCGAATTCCAGGGTCTGCCCCCTGGCGAGGGTCGATGCGTCAATGTGCTTCCAGCCGGAAGACAGCCCGGCCTTGATCGGATCGAGCATCAGAAATACCCCTTTGGTGGGCCGGGATAGCCGATGGCCTCCCAGGTGTCGGGACGCGCGTACCAGGCTCCGAAGGTCAGGTCGTGCAGCGCCCCATAGGCCGTCTGCAACAGGCTGAGGCGGCTGGCCCGCCAGGACTGCAGGAATTCGCTGACCTCGGCGACGCTGGCCGCAGGCCATGGCTGGCCGACGCCGGCCAGCATCAGCCGCGCCGGTGTCAGCACCAGCAGGCCGAACAACTCGCCGACTTCCTTCTGGGCAGCCAGCGAAAGCCCGGCGATCTCGACGGCGATGCCATCGACGGTCAGGGTCACCAGCCGGCGACGTTGTGCAGGCTCGGTTGGCAGCATTCCTTCGAGCATCGCGTTGCACAGCGCGCCGAGCATCTCGCGCTCGGCGACGCTCAGGCGGCGTGCTCCGGCAGCGTTCAGCCAACCGGAGAGCGAGAGCAAGAGACTGCCGGCAAGACCGGTCTGGATGAACTGGCGACGGGACAGAATCATCGCAGGAGGATCCTCGTCAAGCGTTCGAACAAGTGGCAGTAAGGTGGTTTGAACAGGCCGATGCCGGACCATCGTGATTGCCGAAAAACACTCTTTCTGACCGAGAAGGCCTCGAAGCCGGCAAAACCATGATAGCAACCCATGCCGCTCGGACCGACGCCACCGAAAGGCAGGTCGTCCTGCGCAATATGCAGGATGGTGTCGTTGATCGTCACGCCACCGGAGACCGTTTCATCGAGGATGCGTTCGATCTGTAGACGTTCGCTGTCGAAGTAATACAGCGCCAGTGGGCGCGGCCGGCCGTTGACGAAGGCAATCGCTTCGTCGAGATCACGATAGGGCCGTAGCGGCAGCAGCGGGCCGAAGATTTCCTCCTGCATCACGCGCAATCCGTCATCGGCTCCGAGCAGTGCCAGTGGCGGCAGGTGGCGTCTGACCGGGTCGGCGGCAGTATCTGCTGCCAGATCGACAATCGTCGCTCCCGACATCCTGGCTTCTTCAAGGTAAGCCGACAGGCGCGTGTACTGGCGTTGATCGACGATCGTCGAATAGTCTGCAGTCTTCTCGATGTCGGGATAGCAGGTGGCGACGACACGCCGCGCCTGCTCGATGAAGGCCTGCTCCTGTCCGGCCGGCAGCAGCACATAGTCCGGAGCGATACAGGTTTGCCCGGCGTTGAGGCACTTGCCGATCATGATCCGCTCGACGGCGTGCGCAAAGTCGGCAGGGGCCAGCACCGGGCCGATGATTGCCGGTGACTTGCCGCCAAGTTCGAGCGTCACCGGCGTCAGGTTTTCCGCGGCGGCGTGCATCACCTGGCGACCGACCGGCGTCGAACCAGTGAACAACAGATGGTCGAAGGGCAGTTGCGAGAATTCCCTGGCCACATGAACGTCACCTTCGACTACGGATAACTCATCATCGGCAAAATATTGGCCGACCAGTTCGGCAAACAGCGATGCGGTTGCCGGGGTGATCTCCGACATCTTGATCAAAACCCGGTTGCCGGCGGCCAGGGCCGCGGTGAGCGGCGCAGCAGCGAGAAAAATCGGGTAATTCCACGGCACGATGATGCCGACGGCACCGAGTGGCTGATAACGCACCTCCGCCCGGCCAGGCTGAAACCACAGCGAAACCGAACGTGTCTGTGGCCGCATCCAGCGCCGCAGGTGGCGGCGCGCATGGCAGATCGCTGCGTGGCTTGGAAAAAGCTCGAGCAGGCGTGTTTCAGCAGCCGAACGATGGCCAAAATCGCGACCGATGGCATCGGCAATCGCCGGCTCATTGTCGAGCAGAAGCCGATCGAGCGCCTGCAGGCGACGCTCGCGTAACGCCCGTTCGGGATGCGGATCGCTGCGCGCAGCCGCCTGCAAACGGGAAAAGCGCCTTGCCAGGGTATCGGGATGAGGCATTTGCCGCTCCTTTCCAGGATTCTGTCGGATCGCAGTCTAAGCGCTACAGGCGCTGCTCTGTTAGGGGAAGCCCTCTAAACAGACCTGATCCGACAGAGCATAATCGGGAGCCATGGACAATCCGACGATCTCGATCGAAAAACAACAGAGCGCCGCCGCCTTGCGGCAGCACCTGCAAACGGCGAAGTCCCTGCGCCAGCAAGCCAACGGCGAGCCTGCCGCGGCGCGTGATCGCCTGCGCCTGCGCGAGTGGCAGGCCGGGCGACTGGCCCGTACTCATGCTGACCTGCTGGCCAGCGCGCGCTTTGGAAACGCCGCGCAGTTCTTTCTTTCCGACCTCTATGGTCCGAAGGACTTCAGCAGCCGCGACGAAGAGGTCGAGCGGATTCTGCCGCTGCTGATCAAGATGCTGCCAGGTTCGGCGCTGCGCACCGTTGCCCTGGCCGTCGAACTCGATGCAATTTCGGAACTGCTCGACTCGGCGATGGTTGCCGTTCTCTGTCGGCGAGGAGTGATCGAGCACATCGACGAAGACACCTATGCCGCAGCCTACCGGGCGGTCGGCTGTCAGCCGGAGCGCCAGCGCCAGATTGCACTGATTCGCGAGACCGGCGAAGCGCTCGACAGGCTGGCCAGGAAGCCCTTGCTGAACGGCATGCTCAAGCTAATGCGCGGCCCGGCGCATCTGGCCGGACTCGGCGACCTGCACGCGTTTCTCGAACGCGGCTTCAATGCCTTCCGCAGTATGGGTTCGGCCACCGAGTTTCTCGATTCGATCGAGTACAAGGAGCAGCAATTACTGAACAGGCTCTTTGCTGGCGTCGCCAGTCCCTTCTCGATCCAGCCATAAATCATTGACCTGCGTGTGCAGGGCCGGGAATCAGACCAGAGTGTTCCTGGTGCTTGCCGGCTCCAGATGATGACTGTTCAATGTCCGCCCGGATTCATGACCACATCCGTACACTTTGTGACATAAAACGATAAATACTGCACAGATCTGCTCGGTTTTTATCTGTAGCATTGGTTCTGTCGCCGGGGCCCTCCCTCCTCCTCCCCTCCCTCCCCCTGGAGCGCCGCGGCGATGGTACCACCGGCCCGCCCAGCCCCCCTCTGTGCGGGCCGTTTCTTTTGCCAGGTCCGCAACGGCTGCCACGGCGTCGCGTAGCGCTACCGGCAGTCTGGCCCGAGCACCCTCCACCCCGTTACAATGGGGGCAACGCGTTTCCTTACCGAACATCATCACCAGGACTCCGATGAGCAGCAACGAACCACCCTTTTCCAGTCTGCGCCTGGCGGTGCCCGGTTCAGGCCTCTTTGGCAGACTGATCACGATTGCGGCCGGCGCGCTCTTGTTGGTCGTCGCCTTGATGTTTTCATTGCTGGTACTGGCCGTGTTGCTGGCTGTGGGACTGCTGGTCTTTGCCTACCTGAAGTGGAGAACCCGCCACTTGCGCAGGCATTCCGATGAGCCCCTGCACGAACAGACGCAGTCCAGCCAGCCGCAGCCGGCGTCGGGCGGACGCGTGATCGATGGCGAAGTCATCAAAGACGCCGAATACGAGGCGCGATCATCGACCCGCGACCGGCCAACAGCCAACCTTCCGACATCCTGCAATCACCAGCCCAGACCCACGGTGGACCCTTGAACCTCGCCATGCAACCCATCCGCTTCGCTCTTTCCCTGACCCTGCTCAGCACGACTGCCGCTGCCCAGGTACCCACCGAACGTTTCGGCACGTGCCTGGCGACGTTGCGCGCCGAGTCCCCGGCGAAGGGCGTTTCGACCGCCGCCTTCGATCGCCTGACCAGCGGCCTGATGCCGGACCTGAGCGTCCTGGAATTCCTCGACTACCAACCCGAGTTCCGGACACCGATCTGGGATTATCTGGCCGGTCTGGTCGACGATGAACGGGTTGCCGATGCGCTGACCATGCGCGAGAAATGGGCCGCTCCGCTGGCTGCTGCGGCCGAGCGCTATCAGGTCGATGGGGATACGGTGATGGCCGTCTGGGGCGTCGAAAGCAACTTTGGGCGCAACCTCGGCAAGCGCCCGCTACTTACTTCGCTCGGCACGCTCGCCTGCTTCGGGCGTCGGCAGGCCTATTTCCGGGGCGAGTTTTTCAGTACGCTGAAAATCCTCGACCGCGGCGACATCGCGCCGGATCGGCTGGTCGGGTCGTGGGCCGGTGCTTTTGGCCATACCCAGTTCATGCCATCGACCTTCCTGCGACTGGCCGTCGATGGTGACGGCGACGGCAAGCGCGACCTCATGGACAGCGTTCCCGATGCGCTCGCGTCGACCGCCAACTTCCTGCACAAGGCTGGCTGGCGCCAGGGCGAGCCCTGGGGTTACGAGGTCGTGCTGCCGGCCGGTTTCGACACCGGCGTATCCGGACGTGGCAACAAGCGGCCGCTGTCGTCCTGGATCGGGCGCGGTATCCGCCGCGCCGACGGGCAGCCGATCGTCCCCTCGGACGCCGCTGCCGGACTGCTCCTGCCGGCGGGTCCGCGCGGACCAGCTTTCCTGGTATTCCGCAACTTCGACGCGATCTACGGCTACAACGCCGCCGAAAGCTATGCCCTGGCGATCGCCCATCTCGCCGACCGGATCAAGGGTGGCAAGGCTTTCGTCACCCCCTGGCCGACCGATGACCCCGGTCTGTCGCGGAGCGAACGCCGTGAGCTGCAAACGCTGCTCGCCGGTCGTGGCTACCCGATCGGCGAAATCGACGGCATGATCGGCGCCAACTCGCGGCAGGCGATCCAGACCGAACAGAAACGTCTCGGCCTGACCGTCGACGGCCGTCCCGGGCAGAAGCTGCTGGCCGCCCTGCGGGCTGTGCCGACCGGCCGCTAGCGCCATGTCACCCGCTCCGGATGCCGTTACCCCGAACGAAGGGGAAATCTGTATCGATGCCTCGCAACTGCGTCCAGGGGTGCACGTCCGTTTGCCGGTGCCCTGGGTCGAGCACCAGTTCATGTTCAACTCCTTCGTCATCGCGGATGAAGAACAGGCACGGCTGATCGCGGCGATGAAGCTGCCGCAACTGTTCTGCGACCCGACGCGTTGCAAGGTGCCACCGCTGCTGCGACAGGAGGAACCGCCGGGCAGCGATCCCGAGGCGGCCGCCGAGAAAGAGCGCCTGGCCGCACTGGCGGCGCGGCGCATGGCCGAGAAGCGTGCGCGCGCACAAGTCATGAGCGAACTCAGGGAACGTCTCGACAAGGCGCAGCAACACTACCTCGGCGCCGCCAGGGAAGTCAGTGGCGCCATCCAGGGCTTTCTGGCCCATCCCCGCGAGGCGGTCGAACGGGTCGCCAGGGTCAGCAAGGACACCACCACGGCGCTGCTTGCCGATCCCGATAGCGCGATCGTGCTGATTGCCGAGAAGGCGCACGATGACGGCCATGCCGCACACTCGCTGTCGGTCATGACCCTGGCGCTACTGCTTGGCAAACAGGCACAAATCCCGGAACAGGCCCTGCACTCGCTCGGCATCGGCGCCCTGCTGCACGACATCGGCAAACTCGCGATCAAGGCCTCGATTCTGCGCAGCAACGAGCGAAACCGGTACGAGGAGCAGATCTATCAGTCGCATTGCCGTGCCGGCCATGACGCGGCAATGCGTGCCGGCAACCTGACGCCGCCCTTGCTCGAAGCCATCCTGCACCATCACGAACGTTACGACGGTAGCGGCTTTCCGGATCGCCTGAGCGGCAACGCGATCCCCTTGTCGGCACGGCTGGTGGCGATTGCCAACCGCTTCGACAATCTCGTCAGCCCGATCGACCCGCGGCGTGCGCTGTCCCCCTCCGAAGCCTTGTCGACGATGTGGACACGCGAGCAGAAGGCCTTTGATGCGGCCTTGCTGCAACTCTTCGTGCGGGCGATGGGCGTCTATCCACCGGGGTCGATCGTGCAACTCAGCGACGGCCGCATCGCTGCCGTCGTCGGCTCGGCGCCTGCCGGCAAGCCGCTCTCGCCGAAGGTCATGATCTACGCCCCCGAGGTGCCGCGTCGCCAGTCGATCATCATCGATCTGGCGAGCGACGACGAGCTCAAGGTCGACCGCCCCTTGCGCCTGCAGGAGCGCCCGCCCGAGGAACTCGATTACCTGCTGCCGCGCCGCAAGATCAACTGGTCCTACATGGCGCAACGGCCGTGATCCGATAGGCGCCGCGCAATGACCAGGGGTCATGATTCGTGGCTCGCTGATGCGATTTTGACGTTGATGATCGCCGGCCAGACGGGTCCAACTGGTCTATAGTGGCGCTTGCCGTGACTACCCGAGTGGCGGCATTTTGCAGAGGAGGGCACGATTTGTCTTCAGCCCCGGACGAAGCGACCCCGCAGGAGGGCGAGATACGCATCGACGCATCACAACTGCGTCCGGGCGTGCACGTCCGTCTGCCGGTGTCGTGGGTCAAGCACCAGTTCATGTTCAGTTCCTTCGTCATCGAAAATGAAGAGCAGGCGCGCCTGATCGCGGCGATGAAACTGCCGCAACTGTTCTGCGACCCGGCGCGCTGCAAGGTTCCGCCTCGGCCGCTCCAGGCAGCCGAGGCGCCGGCCGATCACAATGCGAACCAGGCAGAACGGGATGCCATGGCAGCGCTGGAAGCCGCGCGCATGGACGCCGGGCGCGAACGTGAGCGGATGATGGAGGAACTCCGGCAGCGGCTGGTCAAGGCCGGAAAGCATCATCACAAGGCCGCCGCAACGGTGAGCAGCGCCATCCGGAATTTCGGTACCAGCCCCCAACAATCGGTGAGGGATCTCACCCGGATCTGCGGGGAATCGGCCAGCGCGCTGCTGACCGACCCGGACAGCGCGTTCGTGCTGGTGGTCGATAAGGGGGGGAACGACAGACAGGCCGTGCATGCCCTATCGGTGATGACCCTCTCGCTGTTGCTCGGCAAACAGGCGGAACTTCCCGAGCAGGCCCTGCGCGTACTCGGCACCAGCGCGCTGCTCCACGACATCGGCGCACGCCTGATGAGTCCGTCGATTCTCTATAACCCCGCGCGCAACCGCCACCAGGAGGCACTCTTCCGGACCCACTGCCGCGGTGGCTACGACGAGGCCTTGCGGAGTGGTGGTCTGTCGCAAGCGATGCTGGAGACCATCCTATATCATCACGAGCGCTGCGATGGCAGTGGTTTCCCTGAACGTCTCAAGGGCAACACGATTCCCCTGACGGCGCGGATGGTCGGAATTGCCGACCGTTTCGATAAGCTGGTCAATCCGATCGAACCCCGTCTGGCGATCGGTCCTGCGGAGGCATTGGCGACGATGTGGGCCAGGGAGCAGAAAGGCTTCGATAGCGGCCTGCTGCAACTTTTCGTGCGCGCGATGGGGGTCTATCCACCCGGCTCCATCGTACAGCTCAGCGATGGCCAGATCGGCACGGTCGTGGGCTCGGCCCCGGTCAGCAAGCCGCTCGCCCCCAAGGTGATGATCTATGCGCCCGAGGTGCCTCGCCACCAGGCGATCATCGCCGATCTCGCAACGCAAGAGGTGGTGACCATTGAGCGTCCTCTGCGCCTGCAGGATCGCTCCGTTGAGGAACTCAACTACCTGTTGCCACATCGCAAGGTGGACTGGTCCTGTTCGGCATAGTGTTAGATTTTTGGAGGCCACTGTGGAGAAATCCTGGAAAGAAGCGATCACGCGGGTGCTGAAGGAAGCCGATGCTCCGTTGCACTACACCGAAATCTCCGAACAAATTCTGGCGCGTGGCTATTATTCGACCGATGGAGCAACGCCGGCAGCGACAGTGAACGCCCAACTTTCGTCATCGGTTAAGCACGATGGCGAGAAATCGCCGTTTATTCGCGTTGGCAAGGGGATATTTTCGCTTCGTGGCTCGGCTGCCCAGACAACGGTCACCAGTAAGCAAAAGGCACAACCCGTTGCGGAATCTGAAGAGGAATCGTCCGGTTCAATCATTCACTCTTTTGGCATGTACTGGCAGCGCGATCTTGTTGTCTGGCGCAATGATCTGAAGATCTTTGGCAAACAGCAGGCCCTCTCGAAGCCGGTAGATTTCGGGAAGCAAAAGGGCATTTACATTCTCTATGATCATCACACGGTCGTGTACGTAGGGCGAACAATTGACCGCCCGCTGGGGAAGCGACTGTACGAACATACCGTTGACCGGCTGGGTAGCAGATGGAACCGTTTTTCTTGGTTTGGTCTTCTTGATGTAACGCAAGATGGAAATCTCCGCGAAACCCCTTTCAATTCGTCCCTTGCAGCTCTCGTTGCGACGCTCGAGGCATTGCTTATCGAAGCGCTCGAACCGCCACAGAACAGAAAACGCGGCGATGACTTTTCGGCCATCGAATACATTCAAGACATTGATCCCGAACTAAGGGAGCGAGAGATTCAAAATACTCTTCGTTCTATCGAGCAAAAAATGCGCGGTGGGGCGTGAAAAATTTAACACTGTGCGGCAAGGGGCGCTGCGCGATAAAGCCTCGCAGCGCCCCTGAGCTTGAACGATAGATCATAGCCGCGTGCTTGCACGGACATGCTGACCGTGAGCGGTCTCTCCAAGCGTCACCCCGGAGCCGGCCGGCCGCTCTTCAGCGCACTCGCTTTCCGCATCGCGGCCGGCGAGATCGTGGCCCTGGTCGGCGAATCGGGCGTGGGCAAAAGCACGCTGCTGAACTGCATCGCCGGCCTGGAAAGCGCCGACCGCGGCGCGATTGGCATCGGCCCACAGGCGCTGGACATCGTCCGGCTCGATGAAACTGCCCGGGCGGCGCTGCGGGCACAACACATCGGCTTCGTCTTCCAGGCGTTTCATGTGCTGCCGACGCTGACTGTGGCACAGAACATCAGCGTGCCGTTGCTACTTTGCGGCGTGCCGGTTGGCGAACACGCGTCACGCACGCAGGCACTGCTCGAACGCGTCGGACTGGCCGGCTTCGGCGAACGCTGGCCGGCGTCGCTGTCGGGCGGCGAGCTGCAGCGGGTGGCGATTGCGCGCGCGCTGGTGCACCAGCCGGTGCTGATCCTGGCCGACGAGCCGACCGGCAACCTCGATCCGCGCACTGCTGGCGAGGTGCTGTCGCTGTTGCTCGAAAGAGTCCGCGAGCAGCAGGCCAGCGCGCTGATCGTCACCCATTCGCAGCCGCTGGCGCAGTGCTGCGACCGCATCCTGACGCTGACCCCGGACGGCCTGCAATGACCACTCTGGCCTGGTGGCTGATCCGCGCGCAATTTCGTACACGCCGCGCGGCGACGCTGTTGTCGATGCTGGCGATCGCCCTCGGGGTCGCGCTCGGCTACGCGATCCACCTGATCAACGACGCCGCGCTGGCCGATTTTGCACGCGCCATGCAGACCGTGCAGGGCGACCCGGATGCGCTGCTGGCTGCCCGCAACAGTGCCGGCAGCGTTCCCCTGGAAACCATCAACGACATCGCCGGCGACCCGGCGGTACTGGTCATCGCGTCGGTGATCGAAACGCGCGTGCGCATTGAAGCGGCGCGCACGCCGGTGCGGCTGATCGGCCTCGACGTGTTCAGCGCCGCAGCGGTGATGCCAAAGCTGCTGCCACGCCAGAGCGATCGCGTCGCCGGCAACCTCTTCGACGGCGGCGTCTATGTGTCACCGGCGCTGCTCCGCCAGCTCGGGCTGCCGGCCGGTGCGGCGCTGACGCTGCGGCGCGGTGATCAGTACTGGGCCACCACGATTGCCGGCGACCTGCCGGGCACTGGACCCGACGACCTGCTGCTGGTCGCCGACATCGCCTGGGTGCAGGAACACTTCGGACCAGCAAACGCCGTCAGCGAGGGCCGCGTGCGCCTCGCGCCCGCGACCGACCCAGCGAGCTGGCGGGCAGCGCTGGCGGAACGGCTGCCGGCCGGCCTGCTGCTGCGCGCACCCGACGACGAAAGCGCACGCGTCTCCAACCTGTCGCGTGCTTACCGTGTCAACCTCAACGTGCTGGCACTGGTCGCCCTGCTGACCGGTGCCTTCCTGGTCTTTGCGACGCAATTGACCGCGGTCGCGCAGCGTTCGACACAGTTTGCACTGCTCGGCGTGCTCGGTCTCTCTCCACGCATGCGCCTGCTGCAGGTCCTGCTCGAAGGGCTCGCGATCGGCGTACCGGGCTCGCTGCTCGGCCTGGCTCTCGGCTACGCGCTCGCGCTGGCCTTCACGCAACTGCTCGGTGGCGACCTCGGTGGCGGTTATTTCGCAGGCAGTGCGCCGCAGATCGTTCCGCACATGCTGCCCGCCTTGATCTTTCTGGCGCTCGGCTGCACCGCCAGCCTGGCCGGCGCGCTCTACCCGGCGCACCTGAACCGCGTGCAGCCGCTGGCGCAGGCGCTGAAGATCGGTTTCGCACAACGCTCGCCGACCAACGATGCGCAGCGTGTCAGGCGGCTGCTCCCGGTATTGCTGGCGCTGGCCGCACTCGCTCTGACGCAGTTGCCACCGCTGTTCGATCTGCCGCTCGCCGGTTATACGGCCATTTCCCTGGTCCTGGTGATCGGCATCGCCAGCGCGCCGCTGCTCACGCAGAACGTGTTTGGCGGATTCGCCCGGCGCAGTTTGCCGGCGCCGCAACGGATCGCCATCCAGAATGTCGCGCAGGCACCGCTGATGGCGCAGGTGGCGGCGAGTGGTCTGATCGTCAGCTTCGCGCTGACCGCCAGCATGGTGATCATGGTATCGAGCTTTCGCGTCGCCGTGGACCGCTGGCTTGACGAGGTCTTGCCGGCCCCGCTGTATCTGCGCAGCAAGTCCACGCCCTTGCCGCAGGATCTGCTCGCCGCGCTGATCCGGCCCGATGCGCCGTTCGCCCGTATCGAGCAGAGCGCGCAGGCCTCGCTGACCATCGACCCGCAACGGCCGAACGTCGCGCTACTGGTGCGCGAGATCGAGCGCCGCCATCCGCAAGCGCGCCTGCCATTCACCGGGCCGGTGCTTGCACCACCGGCAGGCGACATCGCCGTGGTCTGGATCAGCGAAGCGCTGCACGAGATCTACCGTATCGCGCCCGGCCAGACCTTGCGCCTGCCGCTGCTCGGACGCACCATCGAGGTCTTCGTCGGCGGCGTCTGGCGCGACTATTCCCGGCAGTTCGGCGCGATTGCGATCAGCCGCGACGATTACCAGCGACTCGGTGGCGATTTCCAGCCCACCGACCTCGCGCTGTGGCCGCGGCCCGGCCAGGAAAGCGCTGCCACAGCCTGGCTCGCGCCCTATCCTGGCCAGTACGGACTCGAAGTGGCCGACGCGGCCGAGATTCGCCGGTTGAGCCTGTCGATTTTCGACAAGAGCTTTGCCGTGACCTATGCGCTCGAAGCCGCGGCGATGCTGATCGGGCTGTTCGGGCTGGCGGTGACGCTCGCCGCCAGTGTCTGCTTGCGCGCCCGCGAACTGGCCATGCTCGGCGCACTCGGTTTCAGCCGCCGCATGCTGAGCCGCGCGGTGATGCTCGAAGGCGCGCTGATCGCCGCCGTCGGTCTCGTGATCGGACTCGCCTGCGGCATCGCGATCGGAGCCATCCTGACACAGGTCATCAACCCGCAGGCCTTTTACTGGCGGATGTCGCTGCACATTCCCTGGCCGGCCCTGCTGGTCGGCGCCGGGTCGACGCTGGCGGCGGCCGTGCTTGCCAGCCACTCTGCCGCGCGTCAGGCAACGCGGCTGCCGGTGGCGCAGGTCCTGGCCAGCGCCCAGTAAGCGCCGCCGATGCGTCGCCGCAACTTTCTGGCCACCCCCTTGCTGCTGCCGCTGCTGGCGCGCGCCGCGGCAATGGAAACGCCGGTCGCCTATCCGCCGGTGACGCCCGGACGCCGGCTTGAATTTCCGCGTGACCACGGCGCGCATCCGGATTTCCGAACCGAATGGTGGTACGTGACCGGCGCGCTGGATTCGCCCAGGCCAGACACCGGTTTTCAGCTCACCTTCTTCCGCAGCCGAACCGGCCGTGCCGAAACACTGCGCTCGCCGCTGGCCGCGCGTCAGATTCTCTTCGCGCATGCCGCACTGACCGTTCCCGGCGAGCGGCTGTGGCACGCCGAACGCGCCGCGCGTGCCAATCTCGGCGCCAGCTTTTCGAGTCTTGACTGCGATGTCTCGATCGGCGCCTGGCGCATGTTTCGGCAGCAGCGCAGTGCGGGAGAAGTGCTCCGGCTGCAGATGCAGAGCCCGCAGTTCTCGTACGACCTGATCCTCACGCCGTCGCAGCCGCTGCTGCTGCAGGGCGAGAACGGTTATTCACGCAAGGGCCACGGGCCGGAGTCGGCAAGCTACTACGTGAGCTGGCCACAGTTGCAGGTCGCCGGGGAACTGGTGCAGGACGGTCAGCGGCAGGAAGTCAGCGGGCGCGCGTGGTTTGATCACGAATGGTCGACCGCCTATCTCGGTGATGGTGCCGTCGGCTGGGACTGGCTGGGAATCAACCTTGCCGACGGGGGCGCGCTGATGGCCTTCCGCATGCGCGATGCCCAGGGACAAACGCGCTTCGCGCAGGCCACCTGGCGCGACGCCGCCGGCCACCTGCGCCAGTTCGGGTCGGACGCCGTCCGCTTCACGCCGCTACGCCGCTGGTCGTCGCCGCGTAGCGGCGCCAGTTATCCGGTGCAACTGGAAATCCGCTGCGGCGAACACACGCTGCGGACGCTGCCGGTGCTCGACGATCAGGAACTGTCCACCAGCCGGCCGGCGCCGGTAGTGTATTGGGAGGGCCTGGTCAAGGTCGAAGGCAGCCTCAGCGGTCGCGGCTATCTTGAAATGACCGGCTATGCCGGCAGATTGCAGGTGTAAAGGGTGTGAATGATCAACCCTGCGGGCTTCCGAACGTTCGCGGGACGCTCCCGGATTGCCACGTTCCCTCGGCACTGATGTGGTGGGTGGTCCGGCTCACTCCCCGGCGCCCGTGGCCGGCAGGGCGATGCAGCCGCGCCGCAGGATGGTTTCCGCCTCATCCGGCGGCAGCGGGTAGCTGAACAGATAGCCTTGCAGCTTTGGGCATTGTGCACGCTGCAGAAAGGCGAGCTGGTCTGTGGTTTCGACACCTTCTGCGATGACTTCCAGATTGAGGCTGCGCGCCATGGAGATGATCGCGGTGGTGATGCCGGCATCGTCGGCGTCCTGCGGCAAACCGTGGACAAAACTCTGGTCGATCTTCAGCGTGCCGATCGGGAAGCGCTTGATGTAGGACAGAGACGAGTAGCCGGTGCCGAAATCGTCGATCGAGAAGTGCACCCCCATCGCGCGCAAACGCGACAGTCCCTTGATTCGCTTGGCCTCCGGATCCATCAGGATGCTCTCGGTCAACTCGAGTTCGATCCGGTCGGCGGCGATGCCGGTGGCGACGATGATCGCTGCAACGGTGTCGAGGAAACCCGCTGCGCCAAGCTGGCGCGCCGAGACGTTGACCGCCACCCGCGGTACCGGGACGCCACTTTGCTGCCACTGCTGTACCTGGCGGCATGCGGCAGTGAGCACCCACTCGCCGACCGGGACGATCAAGCCACTTTCCTCGGCAACCGGGATGAACCGCGCCGGCGAGACCAACCCGCGCTGCGGGTGCTGCCAGCGGATCAACGCCTCGACACCGAGGATCGTACCATCGCTGGCGCAAACCTGCGGCTGGTAGAACAGGCGAAACTCGCCACGTTCAAGGCCCTTGCGGATATCGCCCTCCAGAGTCAGGCGTGCCGTCGTCCGGGTGGTCAGCGTTCGGTCGTATAACTGCCAGTTGTCTCGCCCCTGCTCCTTCGCGTAATACATCGCCGTGTCCGCGTGCTTGAGCAGCGTGGCGGCATCCGTGCCGTCGTCGGGGAAGAGTGCGATGCCGATACTCGAGGTGACCGCGATCTCCTGCTCGCCGATCAGGGTGGGCCGTCCGAGCAGTTCCTGTATGCGCCGCGCGATCAGGCAGACCGTCTCGACGGTGTCGACGTCGGGCAGAACGACGGTAAACTCGTCGCCGCCGAGGCGCGCGAAGTGCAGGCTCGATTCGTCCAGTGCCGGCCTGGCAATGAAGGCGCCGGCGCGCAGTTTTTCCTGCAGACGGTCGGCGATGGTCTGCAGCAGGCAATCGCCGGCGCTGTGGCCAAGCGTATCGTTGATGCGCTTGAAGCCGTCGAGATCGAGAAACAGCAAGGCCAGCCGGTGGTTCGTCCGGCGCGCCCGCAGCAATTCGCGGTCGAGGCGTTCGAGAAAGCTCTGGCGGTTTGGCAAGCCGGTCAGCGTGTCGAAGTAGGCCAGACGACGGATCTTTTCCTCGCTGTGCTTCTGGAGCGTGATGTCGCGTACCACGACCACCACCTTGTCGGGTCCGTGTGGCGCGATACGCGCCTCGTAGTGATGCAGGCTGCCCGCCACCGGCAGGTCCACAAACACCGATTGCAGATCGCCCTGTTGCAGCGCCTGCTCGATACCCTGCCGGATAACGCTCGCCGTCTCGTTCGGCAGAACCGCCGAGACGTCCTTGCCGAGCAGTTCTTCGCCAGTGACGAAGAAGCGCGTGGCGTGGGGCTGTTTATAGTCGAGGCAGATCCCTTGCCGATCGATGACCAGGATCAGGTCCGGCATCGCCCACATGATCGCGGCCTGTTTTCCTTCGAGTTCGTGCAGTTCCTGGTGCTCACCGCGCAGCCGGATGATCAGCGCCGCGAGCCAGAAGGCTGCCTGGCAGAGGCTGCCGAGCGGAAAGGCAAAAGCAGCGAGCCGGCCGACCTCAAGACCGCTACCGACCACTGAAAAGGCCTGCACTCCCCCGCCGACCATGGTCGCGCCGAGCCCAAGCGTGAACAGCCGAAGCGACGCATCACCGCCGACCACGCCCCTGACGAGCAGCACCATGGTGGCCACGGCGAGGACGGAGAGAACGGCTCCCCCGGCACGGTAGCCGGCGGCATGCCATGCCGAACCGAGGAAGCAGAGCGCGCTGAGCACGACGAAGCCGCCGATTGCCGCGCGCACCCGGCCGCGCAGCTTCAGGAACTCGAGCACCGCGCAGCCGATCCCGAGCACCACGCCGGCTACCGAGACCGCCTGCAGGATCGGAAAGTATTCGGGGCCTGGCCAGAACGACACAAACGCTGAGCCGATGCCGAAATTCTGCACCAGCCAGACCTGCAGCGCGACGCAGTAGAAGGCGTAGGCCAGGGCAACGCGGCTGCCGGCATAGGCATCGAAACCGAGGGCGACGACGATCATCATCAACAGAATGCCGCTGGCGACCCCCAGGGTTACCCACAACACGGCATTGTCGCGCACGAAGCTGGTCTCGTCGGCGAGCATGATCCACGGACGAATGGCCTTGTAATCCTGCACGATCGCCGTGATCGTCGCATCACTGGCCAACGCCGGCAGCCGGGCATAGGGGAACGGGCTGACGATGTCACGTTTGGCAAAGGGCAAGCCGCGACCGGAAATGGAAAACCAGGGACAACCATTGACGTCGGTGGCGAAAACAATGAAGAACTGGGCGATCGGCTCCTGCAGGTAGACGATCGGCGATCCCGCTGGGAATTGCTCGCGCTGGATTCTGATCTGGAAGGCGCGGGCTGGCTTGGTCAATGACAGGTCGGGCAGCGAGACGTTCTGACACCCGGCGCGCGGTTCTGAGACCGTATCGCGGAGCCGGGTCAGCCAGCGACTGGCATCCTCCGAGTGACCGGGACCTTGCGGGGCATCCCACAAAGGCTTCAGCTCTGCCGAAAAGATGTGTGTCTCCGGCCAGGCACAGGAAAGCGCAAGCACCGTCACTGCCAGGAGTATCAGGCATTTAACGAGCCATTTGCTGGTCAAGCGAGCCATCCCATGGTTCTTTTCCATCCCCGTGTTCTTTTTCCCGAGACGCCACGAAGCGGCGCTTGTCAGGGCACCGCGAGCCCATTATAAGTGCGAATCGTCGTTGCCCGGTCCCCGCTCGGATGGAGCAGGCCGGCGGCGTCGTCGAGCAGGTCGTCGTGCAGTCCACCGTCGGGACCGGTGACGCACAGCGGCTCGAAATGCCCGCGATAGCGTTCGGGAATCCTGATCCGCGGATGGTACAGCGACCCCAACGGTTCGGAACCACCGAGGTAGCTACGGCAGCCGGGCCGACCGGGCCGAATGCCGTCGCGACCATTGCTGCCCAAACGCGGGTAGCTCATCGCCCAGGTGTTGGCCAGGCCGCTCAGTAGCCCCCAGCGGGATAGTGTCGTCCGGTAACGGCAGAAAAAACGCCAGGCATGCATCGCCAACTGGCGTTTCGCCATCAGCCCCTGATCCATGCGGGCAGCAAAGGCCACGGCCTGGTCGATGGGGTCGACGGGGTGACAGACGAGCGATCGCCCATCCATGTCGCGCAGCCTGAGATTTGGCAACAACAGACCGTCATGCAGCCGCGTGCGGAACAGCGGTGTCCCCAGCAGCGGAATGGCAAAACCGAGGAAGCTTGGCAGGGTGATGTACGGATTGGCGACGATGAAGTCGGTTTCCGCCAACAATTCGTCGATCCTTTGTTCGACCAGGTCGAAAATCAGGCCGTAGTGGAAGACCAGACCGGCCTCGAGACACGACCGGATGATTTCCTCCTGCGGTTGCAACAGATTCTGTTTCTTGTTGAAAGCGGTGAGCTGCACGCGGTTGAACGATTCGACACCACTGAAAATGCCGATGCAGCCTGACTCGCGTGCTCGCGCGAGGTAGTCGGCGTTGGCGAAGAAGTCGGCAGTGACCAGCGCCGCCCAGCCGCCGAATTTCCCTTGCTCGAACAACTCCTTGAGCAGCGCCATGCGCGCCACGAAATAGGAGCGCGGCCCACCAAAGAAGTTTTGGTCGAGGAACATGACACATTGCCGGTAGCCAAGGGCGTCGATCTGCTGGCGGACATCGTCCAGGTCGTAGGCCATGAAAGGGCGGTCTTCGGCCGTCATGGCGCAGAAGTTGCAGCGGAAATTGCAGTTCCGGGAGGACTCCACGTAGCCGATGATGCGGTGCCCCGGCAACAGGTCATGGCGTGGCATGGGCACGTCGGCGGCGTACCCCGGGCCGAAGACGGCATCGACCAGCGATACCATCTGCTCGGCATCGTCATGACAGACGTAATCGAAGTAACGGCGGCTGAGATTCGGTAGCATGCGCGCCAACGGACCACCCATGGCCACGACGATGCCCGGATTGACCGTTCTGGCATGTCCTGTGACCTGCTTCATGCGGTCGAACGCCGGGTTCAGGCCGGTAAGCACCAGCAGGTCTGCCCATTGCAACGCGCGCAGATCCTCGAAAGGGCCGTTGCGGAACTCACAGGCGAGCCGGATATCGACGCGCTCGCGATCCAGCATTCCCGCCAGTACCGCCGGCGCAATCGACTGCGGGACGATCCAGGGGTTGCCGCGCGCTCGGCGGTGATTGTCGGAGTAGCAGTTGAGAATCAGGATTCGCGGTTTGGCCATGCCGGACTCAGTGCGCTGACATCAGGCTGACAGCGCGATCCAGGCGGCCCTGGCATCGCTATACCAGCGATGGCCAATTTCGCACAACTGATCCGTGTTCGCCAACGTCGCCTGCGCGGCAGGCGACGTCCAGATACCGCAACCCCGTACAGGCTGATTGTGCCAGGCATCCAGCAACCAGCCGTCGCATAGCCGCTTGATGAGATCCACGTCGTCTTGCGCGCTCGCCGAGATATCCATCTCGGCGATACGGCGGAACTCCTCTACGCTCCAGCCGGCCGGAGCACTCCACTGCCCCGTCGCGCGCGCGACCACCGGCTGAATCACCGGATTCATGCGCACAATCGCCGTTTCGGTGTAAGGACAACTGGACACGTCATGCGGCAGGCCACCGCCGAGCATGAGGTGGGCAATGAAGGTATGGGCGTCCGGAGGATCGGCGATGATGGTCTTGCCCACCTTGACGAGTTCCGGGAGGAAGCCGGTTCTGGCGCGCGGTCGGCACAAGGTATCCGGGATTCCATTGGTTCCGCATTCGGGCAGAAAGACCGTGCTGGTGCCCAGCGACAACACGCCGATGTTGCGACGCGGAACGCCCAGGGCGATGGCTTCGACGACGCCTGCCAGTACCGGATTGTTGTAGCCGGTCATGGCGCCGTCCCAGAAACGGCAACCGTCGAATTCCGCCGGCTTGTCGAACCAGTTGATGGGTGCCGTACTGGACGCATGTGCTGCTTCCGCCAGCGTCGCGCGCTGCTGCCGGTGCGGGAAACTGGCTGCCGGGCTGGCAACGTTGCTGCGCATCATGCGGGCCCGATCGCGGTCGAAGTCGTAGGTAACGAAAAGAAAGGACATCGGTCTGCGCCCCTCACCTCGCTGTGCCTGCAGCAGAGCAAGGCTGTCGTTGAGAATTCCGTGCAGGTTCTGCAGCGATCGGGTGCCCATCCTGGGTAGTATGCGATGCAGGAACTGAAGTTTGCCATCAGTCGAAAAACGCTGGCCAACCGGGTTCGATGGTGAGAAAGCGCCAGTCAATAATTGCAAAATACTCCGGTACCAGGGCAGGCGCCCAAAAAGTGCGTGGCGGTTGACCGGGTTGTCGAACAGGTCAAAGATTTCGCGGGGCGAATAGCCCTCGATCAATGCCGCAGCGACGATTGCCCCACCCGAGCAGGCCGACACCAGGTCAAAGTGGCTGAGGACCTGATGTCCATTTTCGCCGGGAAAGAGATCATCAAGCACCTTCGCCTGGATCAATGCAAAGGTACCCCCCCCGTCGAGCGACAATATCCGGAAGGGCTTTCTGCCGGGTCTGGCTTCCATCGGCAAGGGCTCCAAAAATACCGGCCTTCGTTTTTGTTGCAATATCAAGCAACTATTATTATCCGACAGATTGCCGTGCGTGGACCAGATCCCGACTACGGCGCGGCCGACAAGGCCTTTAACCTGCGCAAACTGCAAAAGCACGAGATGCTCGACGCGCTGCTCGCAGGTCTGAAGGCCGCGCAGGCGTGGCTTTCTGATCGGCATCGAGCTTCCCCCGAAATTTCGTCTGCCCAGGGTGACCTAAAAAACTCAAGGCTCATGGCGCCTACGGCAGCCCGCGCAGGGTGCGCGAGTGACGGACAAGGGAGTTTTCGGCCATCCAGGAGCGTGTTGAACGGCGGATGCGCGACCACGGCATCCTTGCTCCCCACCAGCGGCGCGACCAGGTCACGACGGACTCAAGGCACGGCTTGCCGGTGGCGGAGAACCGACTGGACAGAAACTTTACGCCGACGGCGCCCAATCCGGTCTGGATGTCAGATATCCCCTCCCTGTGGACCGATGAAGGCGGGTTCTCCCTGGCCATCGTGCGCGATCTGTTCAACCGCGAGGGGGGGCTGGTCGCTGAAGCCGCGCAGGACGACAGACCTCGTGACAGATGCGCTGACCCCGGCCTGGTTCAGGACGCGGCCGGCACCAGGGCGGATGCACCACTCCGACCGGGGGAGTCAGTACGCCCGCCATGCGTTTCAGGACCCACTCAAGGGGTACGGCATGACTGGCTCGATGAGTTGAAAAGGGAACGGCGGGGATAACGCACCGACGGAGAGCGGGTTCAACCGTGTCAAGAACGAGCGGGGGCAGGGCATTCGCCCCGCCCCGCCCCGCCCGCCGAGATCCAGGCGACTGCCTTTTGAATACATCGAGGGGTTCTACAACCGAAAACGCCAGCATTCGACCCTCGGTGACAGGTCGCCTGTTCAGTTTCTGGAACACGGATCAGGCAGCAGAATCAGAAAAATCTGATAGCATGAAGCCCACCCTTTGGCAGACGAAAAACCGAGGGAACCTCACGTGCCAGCGATGCGCGAGTTGATCCTATTGAGGTCGAAGTGCTCCGGATCAAATGTCTCGCCGATCCAATCCTTGTAGTCTTCATGTTCCGGGTGTTCGGGATCGGCCATCGCGGCCAGGAAACCCGCGTAGCCCCAGACCCCGCCAACATCTTCCGGTGGACATGCGCGGGCGCCTTTGATGCATTGGGGTAGAGTCATGGCCGGATCAGCAGGCAGGATTTTTTCGAGGTCGATCTTGTGTTCCCAACAATCGCCAAAATCATACTCATAGACCATCGAATTCCTGACGTTGATCAACAAGCGGTCGAGATGGACCTTGCGCTCGTCGACCACTTCGAAGTCGGCATCCAGGCCGGGATCCCCGTAGCAATTGCCCGCCACCACAAACTGGTGCAGGTGACAGTTGTGCCAGCCCATGGCGGCCTGCAGCACTCGATGCAATCGCGCCAGGGTGATCGAAGACGGCACCAGCAGCCGCCGCCAGATTGGCGGCCTGCTGTTCTTGAGAGTGACCTTGATCTGATAGATTTTCTCAAGCGAACTCGTCGGCGTTGCCATTCGGGATTCTCCAGTGATTACACTCGACGGACTATAGCATGCCGCTGCAGGCGGTTTTCAGTTCGTCAACAAGCTCAACGCAGACCCCAAAGTATCACCATCGATCCGATATCGTAAGATTTATCGGCGTCGATGCCAGTCTGCCGATGCTCGGGATCACTGATGCAGTAGAATTTGCCATCTTCGAGGATGGCTTGCCGTGAAAGGTCTGTGATGCGTGCATACAAGGTTTTTCCTGCTCTGGCGCTGCTGATGCTGTCCAACATGGCCATCGCGAAACCCTTGCCGGAGGATCCGATCGAGCGCCGCTGCTGGTTACAATATACGGCCGAGCGAACTTCGCTGAGTCTGTTTGCCGAGTCCACACCGGTGACTTTCTCGAATCTTGGCGACGGATTCCAGGTACGCACGCCATTCTGGATAGAGTTCGGCATCCGCGGCATGGGAGTGATCCCTGCTGGCCACAAAAGGGAAAAAAGCGGTCATCACCACTTGTTGATCGATACGCCCTTGCCTCCATCAGTGACGGACCCCATTCCCTTTTCTGACAAGTATCGGCATTTCGGCAAGGGGCAGACCGCCACCCTTCTCGATTTGCCTCCCGGTCCGCATACCCTGCGCCTGCTTTTTGCCGATTATGACCACCGCCCGTACTATGTCTTCAGCCGGAAAATCACCGTCAACGTCATCGCCAACCGCACGCAATCCGCCCCGCCCAGGATCGATCCCGAACGGTTCAGCGAAACCTGCCCGAAATGGTATCAGGATCAGGTCTCGACCCCGCCGAGCGAGAGCAAGCTGGTGTATGTCAAGAATATTCGCGATGGCGAGAGCGTCGACAGTCCGTTTGTGATCAAGCTCGGTGTCATCGGCCTGGGCGTAGCGCCGGAAAAAACCTCGATCCCGGATACCGGCCATTTCGTGTTGAATATCCGGAAGAATCGATCACCGCTGACGCGCGTGCGCCTGACCGATGGCCAGACCGAAACGATCCTCGATTTGAGTCCCGGCGAGTATGAGCTGGAGGTCTCGTTCCTGGCTGGCGATGGGCAGGTGTTGTTGAAGAATCAACTGACGCTGACCGTGGCCACGCAGGTGCATCTGCCACGCAAGTGACCCTGGCCGTTCTGCCGGCCATCGGAAGCAAGTCCGAGCGGGTCGTTCGACGCATCGATCCCGCGGGATCACGAGGTTCTGCGAACCCGTCCCGGCATCGCAGTCATGCGAACGCTGCGGCGATATCCCCGGCCGGTGCGACAATGGCCCCGCTCGCATAGTAGTGATAACCGCTTTTCGGACCGACCGCCCAGTTCTCGAGATCGGTCTGCTCGATCAGGTTCGGGTCCGTTGCCGCCTTGCTCCAATGGACCTCGATCACTTTCCCATAGGTGATGATGGTCATGTGCTCGCCGCCATGCGCGGCGAGCACGCCGAACGGAACCTTCTTCAGCTTGTCGAGCTGGGTGGTGTCCTTGGTCGTGGTGCTCGCCTTTGCCGTCGGATCCTTCGGCTGTTCCGGCGCATAATTGATCACCCGCTGCGAGACGCTGACGCCCGGATAGCCTGCCTTGCCGTAGTCCTTGTAGTAGGTCTGGTTCTTCTTGGCGATCGCCGAGGTGTAGCTGGCCTCGTCGCTGTTGGCCTTGTCAAGCTCGGTTTTGGGAATCTGGTAAGCCGGATCGGGTGCCCAATAGACCCCCTTCCAGCCCGCCTCGGACTGTAATGCCGCCTGCACGTCCAGCCCGGATAGCCCGGTGCCGCCACGGGCCTTGGTGTTCTCGGCGTATTTTTTCTTGACCTTGGCCCAGTCGGCGGCGCGCCCTTGCTGCGTGAACGTCGCCGACAGAACCTCGAGAACGATGTTGGTGCAATCGGTCGGCGTCGCACCCGCCGGAACGACCGGGCACTGGTTGCCCACATAGGTGCCGGTACCCGTTTCGAGGATGGCCAGGTCGTGCGTGACGTCCTTGAGCCGCGTGGTCGCAGCGCCAACTTCACCGAACGACTTGCCGGAACCGGTCTTGACGATCGCTTCGAGCCTGGTCTTCTCCGCCTTCAGTGCGGCAATGTCGGGGGGGGTGCCGGTGGGCTTGGTGGTCCACAGGTAGAACGTCCGGTCCGCGTAGGCGACCGCGTCGCCGGCCTTGTTGTAGCCGATGCAACGCACCAGGTGGCGCCCCGCAGTCGGGGTCCACGCGGTCGGCGCCTTGTTCTGGATGAGCAAGGGTGCGGTGGTGGCGTTGGCGTCCTTCTCGGCGGTCGCGAAGCCGCCGGGCAGCACGGCATCGGATGGATCATAGAACGCCCATTGCAGGCGGACGATGTCGGGATCGGCAAAAGTGACCGTCACGGTCTGCGCGATCACGGGTGGACCACCGGTATCCGGAGGAGAGGCATCGATGTCGGGAATCTTGCTGACGTCGACCTTGCTGCGATCGAAGGGAACGTCGTCACCGCCGGCTTGTGGCGCCGCGGGTGTCCGTCGCAGCGTGGGCCTGATGCCGGCAAGGCCGTCGCTTTTCGCCTGCTGGACGACATGCGCCAGTTCATGCGCCAGCAGGCGGCGGCCCTCGCCACTGGCCGGTGAGTATTCGCCGGCAGCAAAGACGATGTCGCTGCCTACCGAATAGGCGCGTGCCCCGACGTCTCTGGCCGAACGTTCGGACTTTGCGCCGCGATGAATGCGCACCGCCGAAAAGTCATGCCCAAACCGGCCCTGCATGTCCTGGCGCACAGTCTCATCGAGCGCCTCACCGTTCTGACCCAGGACGTGCTCGACACTGTCGGGCACGTCCACGGCATCGCTGTTGCTGGCACCGCTGTCCGGGAGGATGCCGGGCCGTGCGTGCGCGGACGCAAGGGCCTGCTCCGCAGCCTGGTCGGCGGCATGTTCGCTGGGCGAATCCTGCCCACCGACGACCGCTCTGGCCTGCAGTCGCCGGCCGCCACGTGTCTGCAGGTTGGAAGTCAGGTCCCCCCAAGGCGCACAGCGCGGGCAGCCCCCATCGCAGGAGCACTGTCCGTACGCCGGGCTTGCCGGCGCCAGCGCGCGCGCGTCGAGTCCGCCTGCCGGCGACTTGCCCGGCGCACGCCGCGGCACTGCGGCGGCATGTCGCGAGAACATGCCGCTCATCGGTGGATCCTGATGTTGACCCTCAGGTCCATCGAAATGCCTTCGCATCCGTGGCGATCGACCCGGATGTGTAACAACTGGCGTCCTGATGGCGTCGTGATGCGGCCGACCCCAGGCGGGTGACTGTCGGAATCATCGCCACAGATGTTGGGTCCGACCGGCAGGCTGCGGGGAGTACCGCCATTGCGGGTGACGGTGTAGGTATCCGCGCCGGTGCAACAATCGACAGATTCACCCACCGGCACCCACAACGCGGTGAACGTGACGGTGGCACGGCAGCCTCGCGGCACGGTGAAGTCGAGGTTGGTGAAATTGTGGATCAGCAGGCTTCTATTGGACTCCGCACGGCAACCGCCACCTTGCTCCTCCATCGGCTCGGCATCCTCGCCTTCGCCGAGGTCTTCAGTAACGGCCTGGTCGTCTGTCGCGTCCTCGCTATCGCGCTGCAGCCATTCACCGCCACCGCGCTGCTGCACCACATGTGCCAACTCGTGCGCCAACAGGCGTTGGCCCTCCTTCGCCTCGGGATGAAAGCGATCCCGTCCGAAATAGAGGTCATTGCCGATGGCAAACGCTTTGGCATGCAGCCGTTCGCTCAGGCTCGCCGCCGTTGCGTCCGTGTGCACCCGCACCGGATCGAAGTCCTCTCCAAAGCGGCTGCCCATCGCTGTCCGGATCGACGAATCCAGCCTCTGCCCCTTCCTCCGACTGGCCTCTATCGCCTGCTGCACATCACCGCCCGCGTACATTGTGCCGGCTTGCGCCGTGTCCCGGGCAATCCCGGTCTGCGCGGCTGCAGGCGTGATCGCAGCGGTCACGGAATCCCCTCTGATGACGCGCTCGGCGACGCGTTCGGCTTCGATCTCGCCGGCATCGCCTGGCTGGCTGATGGGCCATGCCTTGCTGCGGGACTGACACGCCGGGCAGGTTCCGCCGCAGGTGCAGGCAGAGGCATTGCGCCTCGGCACTGCAGCGGCAATCGCAGGAGCCCGGAGCGCCGGTCTGAAGAGGGATCGCGACACCGCCGTCGGCGTTCTGGCGGCAATTTTTTCATGCTGGGCATTCTTCATGGTCGGCACCTTCTCAGGGTTTTTCTTTCGATACCGTGCTGCCATTCGCCGGAGCGCTGGCTGTCGCCAGGGTTTTGAGCGCTGCGGCAGCGTGCACCTCATTCCTGAACAGCGGCCGCAGCCGCAGCTTCTCCAGTTCGCCCGGCTGCAGGCGTGTTTCACTGACCTTCACCTCGCCGCTTGCCAGCGTGAACGCTTGCGCCGCGGTCGGTACGAGTTTGCCGCTGGCGCTGCCGACCTGCAAGGTCAGCCTGCGCCCGGCGCCGATGGTATCGACCTGCGCCGGCTGCAGGATGAATGCGTAGTAACCGGAGTCGTCGGTCTCCACCGGCGATACGCCCGCGACCGGAACGCCCTGCTCGTCGACCAGCGTCACCGTCACATGCGCGGTCGCCCTTGCCGACTCGTCGGTGATGCGGCCCTGCAGCAGGGTCTCGCTCTTGGTAAGCGGCGGCACGCGGATGTTGGCGATCTCGGTCTCGAGCTCGAGTGCAGCGGCACGGCGCAGGATCGCGTCGCTGCTGTTCAGGTAGCGCGTCACGCGCGGGTCGTCGTCGCTCGCCTCGCTGAGGCGGCGCGCCTCGGCGACGGCGAGCAGGCGGGCGGCGAGCTGCACGTCGCGGACCCCACTCAACAGTTCGCTGCGCTGTTCCTGCAGCGTCTCGAAGAGGCCTTCGAGGTCGCTTTTGTAACTGTTCTGTCCGGTATTCAATATCAGGGCCATGGCGTCACCCGTGTGGTTTGAAGAGGATCGCGGCAACGATGCTGCGGCTCGCGCACAGACTGCCGGGGTTGAGGATCTGGTTGCCGACCTTGACCTCGGCCATCGCCGGGTTCATGTCGTTGGCGACGATGCAGTGATCGCCCTGGTTGAAGCTGGTATTGTTGAGACGGACCCCCAGGGACAGCAGCGACAGCAGGGTCTCGGCGCCGCGCTCGCCGAGGCGGTTGCCGGTGGCGCGCAGCGTGTTGCCGTAGAGCAGGGCGTTGGCGACCAGATTGCCACTGCGCAGACTGAACGACTGGTTGTCCTGGTACGCGAGGTCATCGAGCGTTGCCAGCATCTGACAGCTCGCGCTGGTATTGCTCTGCCCGGTACGCGACTGGTTGTCGTTGAACATCAGCTTGCCTGCCGGGAAGATCTGCTCCACGGCCGCTGCACGTTGCGGCAGCAGCATCGCGGGGGCGGCGTGCAATGCGGCCGCGCGCAGCGCCGCGGCCTGTGCATCGATGGCGGCGCTCTCGCTGGCCGGAGCGGCCGCGTCCTTTTCGGGAACGACCTGCGGCCTCGCTTCTTCGGCCATCTGCAGCGTGCTGGCGCGCTGCAGGCGCATCCCTGCCGCCGCCTGGTTGACCCCGCCGAGGTCGTAGATGAAGACCGTGCCGGCCAGGCGTTCCTGTACCGAAAGGCCCGACAGCTCGCTGGAAAAAGTGTTGTCGGTGCACTGCAGCGGACCAAAAGCAATCGCGTAGAGCGCCAGCCCGACCGGCTGGTCGACCAGGTTCTCGTGGATGCGCGCTGCCGGCAGTGCGTTGAAAGTCTCGCCTTGGGCAAGAGCGCGTGCGTCGAGCCGATTGAAGCTGGCCACGAGATTCAAGACGATGCCGCCGCGCCGGCCGGCGATCAGATCCTGGCTGCCCACGTCCGGAGTCAGCGGTCCATTATCGACCAGACGGTTGTGCGCAATCTCCACGTCCTCGCCGTAGGCGACGAAAATGCCGCAAACGGGATGTGCACCGCTGACGCCATTGCACTCGATGTCGTTGTCGACGATGGCCAGTGCTTCGCACAGGCCGAGCGAGATGCCGCCCAGCCCCTGCGACGCTGCGGTGAGGCGCAGCGCGTTGTCGAAGGGATTGAGGAGGCAGCCACGAATATGGTTGGCGCGGATCGCGAGCCCGACCACCGGGGTGCCGAGCTGCCGGCGTGCAGCAGCGAGGGCATTGGCGCGCAAGGCTGCCGCCGGCACCGACGCGGCGCCGGTACCGATGCCCGACAAGCCCATCGCCGCGATTTCGTTGCGCTCGATGGTGATGTCGTAGAGGAAACCGGAGTCCTCGGGTATCGGCGCCTCGTCGGCCTTCAGCACGATCGTCAGCACGAAGGACTGATTGTTCTGGATCGGCTGCAGATCCAGCTTGTCGATCACCCAACCGGGCTCGCCCTCGGTGACGCGGAAAATCGCCGGGTTGCTGCCGAAAACAAAGCTGCCGTCGGCATCGGTGACGAACGAGCGCGCCTGATTGGTTGCCGTGTTGGTCAAGGTGATCTGTACGCCGGCGCGCGGCTTGCCATCGGGACCGAGGACGCGTACCGTCACCCCGGCTTCCTGCGGCAGCGTGAACAGGTGCTCGGGTTCCGCTGGCGATGCTGGCGGTGAACTACCCAGCGTCACGCCGTTGCCGGCGCCGCCGACGATCACGTTCTCGAGTACGCGCACACGCTCGCAAGCGCCGCCGAGTCGAATGCCGCCAAGCGCCCGATACGGCTGCTTCAGTACGACCAGCGACGGCAGCTTGATCGCCCACACCCGGTTAATGTAGCGCACGAACAGCCGCGGATTGAAATAGACGATCACCAGTCTGGCACAGGGGTCGGTGGGGTCGACCGGATCGTTTTCGGTCGGCACGTCGAGCGGCGGCATGTCCGGCGCCGGCAACAGGCGGATGTCGTTGCGCTCGATCCGGCTGTCGTCGCCGGCGAGATGGATCGCCACATCGCTGCCGCGCTTGTCGAGCATGCGGATGCGGTTGTGGTGGATGTTGACGCCTTTCGCCTGGCGCGCGTGGATGGCGTTGCTGCAGGCAAGAATGCGGTTATGGGCGATCTCGATGTCGACGCTGCCCGCAGCCTGGCTCGCCTCGATGACGATGGCGATGCCGCCGAGCGTCACCATGTCCATGTGTTCGAGGCGGATATTCTCGGCATCGCGGATCGTGAACATCGGCAGCGTTGCGCCCTGTTCACGCGGGATCACCTTGGTCTGGGTGTCGCAGCCCTTGATCCTGACGTTGCGCCGGCCGGCAATCAGCGCATTGGTCTGGTGCAGGCCGGGTAGCAGGCAGATCTCGCCGCCGTTCACCGGCAGGTGCTGCAGCGCTTCTTCGATCGAATCGAAGTCGCCGTGGCTGTTACGGCCGTCACCGACGATCAAGGTGCAGCCTATTTTCTGGTTGCTCAGCGGTCGAAAGATGCGTCGGCAGTCGTCGATGTCGCCGGCAGTATGGCTGATGCTCAGCGGCGGCGGGCCGTTCCAGTTGAGGATGCCGAGCGCAACGCGACGATGCCGCACGCCCTGCGGCGGCGCCTTGGTCGGCCACAGCGGTGGCTCGAAAGCGACTCCCGACGCGCGTACCGGGAAGGTCCAGTAGTCGCCGGGTTGATAGTTAGCGTTGTTCGCCGTCGCCGCCTCGAACTCGACCCGAATACCGTCCTTCAACTCAACCGGGTTGGCGCCGCCGACCGGAAAATCGGCTATCCGGGCAATGCCGTTCCAGAGTCGGAAGAAGCCGCTCGCCGGGGTTGCCGCCGGCCAGACGCCCTGCACCTGGGTCAGGGACAGCACGCCATCCTGCGCCAGCGTGGCGTCGGCGCTCAGTGTGACCTGCCAGGCGCCCAGGGCGGCGTCGAAGACGAGCGCTTCAAGATGAAAATCGCTGACCCCGCAATGGTTGATCATCTGGTCGTTGGCGGTGATCGTGACCGTGCCGCTACCCGGTGCAGCGGTCGCGTAGAGGCCACGACCGACGAGACCGCCATTCCACTCCGACCACTTGAAGCGCGCCTGACCCAGGGCATCCGGGTCGGCGATCTCGATGCGGTAGAGGGAGTGTTCGAGGCCGCTATAGCCACCCCCGGCAGCGATCGGGCAGTCGCCGGTGATGGTCAGCAGCGGCGCCGGCGAGACCGTCAGCTTGCCCTTGGCGGCGAAGTCGTCGGCAAGGTCGGCGGCGGCGCTGCAGTCATCGTTGGGACCGAGGCGCAGCAACTGCAGCTTGACGAAGGCCTGCGTGCGCTCGGTCGTGTCCGGCCCGCCCAGCGCCGGCTCGATCAGGTTCAGTGGGTCCTGGAAACCGCTGATCGAGTCTTCCCAAACGTCGAGAACGACCAGGTCGCGAACGCCATCGGCGATCGTGGACGGCGCCGCTTGCGGTGTCTGGAAAGGCGGCGCGAAATAGCTGGCGAGGAAACTCGATGGGGCGGCCAGCGTCAGCGCAAGACCATCGGCCCACGCCCGGCCGGCAGCGAGTTCGACCTTGACCAGCATGCCATCGCTACTGGCGGCCTGCAGTTTGAAACCGGCCGGGTTCGCCGCCGGTACCGCCAACAGACCGTCGCCGAAGGTATCGCGGGCAGCCATGGTGCGCCACCTGCTGGCGATCGCCGCCGCCTCGTTCCAGTCGCGGTCCAGCAGCACGCGGCCTTGCTGGTGCAGTACGCCGCTGTAATGAGGCGCCGTATCGAATGCAAGGAAGGAGAAGTCGCCCTTCATGATCGTGATCCCCTAAGTGATCGGAATGAGCACCGGTCGCACCCCGACCGGCATGAATTCCTGCAGCCGGATGCCGATGTTTTTCCATTTGTGCGTGTTCCGCAGATACCCGAATGCGCCCATCTCATCGCTGGCCGGGCCGTCTTCGCGGATGCGGCGGTCGCAGTCGAGTCGTAGCTGCGCATAGCCTGGGCGACCAAAGAACTCGGCACTGAAGCGCAGCCGTGCCTCGCTGGCAAAGACGCAGCCGAAGTGCTGTGGCAAGCGGTCATGGTCGCCGCTGAAGCAGCAGAATTTCAGGCAACTGCCACGCTGGCCGACGCTGACATCGACGGTGTGGCTGTCCTGGTTGTCGTGCACCTCGAGGCGGTGCACGAACAGGCCGCCTTCGCCGCGCGCGGTCTGCACGCGCACGCGGCCGAAGGCGGTGAGGCCGCGCACTACCAGGTCCGGGCCCCATGCCAGCTCGGGGTTGCCGGTCGCGGCGCCGAGCGCCAGGGCCGGCAGCGTCGCAGTGCTGCCACTGCCGGCATCGACGATGCTGTCGACCAGCGTCAGCAGGTAGCCGCTGTCGATCGCCAGCGGACCGGCAATGCTGCGTTCCAGGGTCAACGCCGGAACCTGATCGAAGGCATCGCTTTCGGGAGGGGCGAGACCATAATCGTTAGTGAGGCGCAGCGTTTCGCGTATCGGCGCGCGCGTACCGCTGGCACTGCCGTCGAGCAGCAGTCCGCCGCCAGGATCGAGTGTACAGCCGAGGATGCGCAACTGGCCGAGGGCCGCCTGCATCAGCAGCGCATCGCCAGCCGGGAACGCTGCGGCGCGCGTCAGGTACAGGCCTTCGAGCAGCAGTTCAAGGACTTCGGCATTGACGGCCCCGGCTCCGCCGATCTGCGTCGGTCGCGCCCGCAGCGGCTGCAGCAGGCGGACCACCGGGCGTTCACCGGGTGCGCTGCGAATCCACAGGGATTGCGCGAGGCGCAGCGACAGAACACCGGCGTCGTTGCCGATGCCGGCGATCGCGCCGAGGTCGAGGACATGCGTCTGGCTGTCGGTGATCTCGATGAGCAGCGCTTGCGAGCGCTTCGGCAGGTCGTCGAGCGCATGCTGTAGCGCGAAGGCATCGTCAAACCAGTTGATGCGCCTGACTTCGTAGCTCTGCTCGCCAGGCCAGGTGGCCGGCAAGGGAGAACGCTGCACGGGGTGCGCGCCGCTGGGACCGGCCTGAGCATAGCTGGCCGAAACCAGCAGGCCGTCTGCCAGAGGCTCGGCCTGCGTCGCCGGGTCAGCATCCGGCACGCCGAACACCAGCCGGCCACGTTCGGGGTCGATCGCTACTTCCCAGTCGCGCAGCGGCGGTGCGATGCCGGTCTCCCAGGCACAGAGGTTGGCGCCGCGAATTCGCCAGGCCTGCCCGAGGAAGGGCGTTGCGGGCAGGTGCAGCACCAGCCCGACCGGGTCGGAGCCGGGATGCGTGTCACGCGGGTCGCTGTAGGTCTGCACGCGGACATGGCTCGCCGAGCGGCCAGCCGGCGTACCGTCGCTGAGCCGTGCCGGCGGCATCCGGTCCGGCACTTCGTCTTCGCCGCCGAGGCGCGGTGGCTCTGCGTCGGCACGGAAGCGATGCCGGTTGAACAGCGGCCAGGGCTCGCCCTGTGCCTGTACATCGAAGCGCACGGCCAGTGCAGCGGCGCCGGGTGACGGCGGGATGGCGGCGATCTGTCGGAACAGCGGCCGCGACAGCGGCACCTGAAAGTCTGCGAGCCGCCATAACAGCACCGCCAGATTCGGCAGGTTCCAGCCCGACAGGCCCAGCGTCGGCGGCTTGACGTCGACCACTCGTGCGTGCGCATCGAAAGCACCGCCAGTCAGCGAGAGCAGCGCCGGATCGCGCAGCGTCGCGGTGCCGCCGCGGACGACGGTGCTGCGCTCGCTGGCGGGACGCCGCAGCGGCATTCCGCCAGCGTCGGGACGCGGGTGGTTCAGGTGCTGGTTCCACGCCAGGCGCTCGCGCATCTCGACCGCATGCGCCGCCCAGCCCGAAAGCGCGAAGATCTGAGACTCGACGGCGCCGAGCGTACCCTTGCGGCGGCGGTGGAAAACCGTGCGCGCGACATCGGTGCGCAGCGTCCAGGGGTCGCCGGCCAGGCGCGAAGTGCCCAGCAGGTCGGCGAGGTAGGCCACCACCCAGTCATCGCAGTGTTCGATGAAGAGATCGTGATACTGCGCGTCGGTACGGGCATGCAGCGCTGCGAAGGCGTCCTCGATGACGCCGAGAAAGGCGGCGAGTTGTCCGGGCGGCGTCTGCTCACTGTCGCGGCTGCGATACACCTCGGGAAGCCGCTCGTACAGCGGCCGGCGTGGCGAGCTCATGGCAACCCGCCCTGCTCGTCGGCGGCCAGCTGCAACTGCAGCGCCGTCGCCTGTAGTGCCAGCAACCGGTCGCCGGCGCAGGCCAGCGAGCGCTGCGTCGCCGGAACGTTGGCGATCGACAGTCGCGGCTGCAACAGCGCTGCGCTCAACTGCAGGCTCGCTTTTGCTTGCACCAGCGGTGGCTTGGCGACGGCCAGCGCAGCGAGCCGAACCCAGATCACCCCGCTCACCTGCTGCACTGCGGCGACGACCTGCGAACCGTGCACCCCTTCGCCGAATTGCCGCTGCTGCCAACTGAAAAGACCGCGTGACGAATCGACGCCATTGCCCTCTTCGCCACTTGCGCCCAGGGCTTCGAGGATCGCCAGGCGCAGCTCTTCGGGGCGTCGGGTCGGGTCGTAACCCACCACCAGATGCAGCGACACCGGCGTGCGCGTACCGGCTACGACCAGCAACGGGCAGCGCCCGGCACCGCGTGCGCTCACCGCCGCACGCAGCGCGTCGCTGGCGGCCGTGGCATCGGCGGCCGCAGTACTCGCGGTGAGGAGGGTGAGGCGAACCAGAGCAGCACCGTCGACCGAGGTCCAGGCGGCGCGCGCCTTCAGCACGCCGGGAATGGCCAGCGCTTCGGCTTCGTAATCGGCCAGACTGACGATACGGCCCAGACTCTGCATCGTTCCCGGTGCAGCCAGGCGTGCGCCATCGGCACCCTCGGGTTCGGCACCTCCGGTCACCGCTTCGAGCAGGAAAGCCGCTTCGAGTCCGGCCACCTTCCTGTCGGCCTGTGGTTTCGCGTCGGCCTGCAGCAACCCGTGCGCACCCGCACCGATGCGGTAGACCGCCCGCACGTTGCCACGACCGGAGCGCAAACGTGCACCGCTCTTGCCGTCACCGAACTGCACCCAGCTCTTGCCGTCGGCATCCTCGCGAACGACGTAGACGTGCCCCCTGGGCGTACGCCCGAAAAAACTGTCTACACGCGTCCAGGCGACGCCATCGACCCACACCTGCAACTGCGGCAGCAGTGGCGGCACCTGCGTCGTATCGAGCAGATAGGTCAGCGGCGTCCTGGGTAGCGCGAAGGTCTGGAAAGCCGCGCGCGCATCGCCGTCTCCCAGGGTGATCTGCGCCTCGGTCTTGCCCTGTGTCGCCTCGACCAGGTTGCCGTACACCATCACCTGCGGTGCGCTGTGGTCGAACTGCGCGTAGTCGAATTCGCGGTCGAGCTGCACACGATGCCAGCCCGGCTGCTCTCCGTCGTCGCCATCGTCGCTGGCGACGGAGAGGGCGGTGGCGGCGACCAGCGTCGGACCTGGGCCGGAAAACAGCAGCTTGCGCCTGGCTAATGCGACGGCTTCGCCGGCCGTGCCGTAGAAATGCAGTTCCTTCCCGCGGTTGGCGGCCGTTGGCACGAAGTCGGCGCGCAGCTCGAAAGGCTCGCCAACGACCTCGTGAAAGCTGATGCCGCGGATGTCGGCATAGCCGAGCGTGCTACCGTTTTCGCTGATCGCCAGATCCTCGTCCAGCGTCAGCACCGTACTGGCGCCGTTCAGCGGTCCCCACGCCAGCGACTGCCGATCGATCTGCGCGATGCGACGTTCGAGCAGACGCTTGCGGCGACTGCTCGTGTTGCTGCCGACGCTGAGGTTGGCCTCGATCAGCAGCCGCGTGCCGGCAACGACGCTGCTGACCTCGCCGTCGAGCGGCATCTGCGTCGATTGCAGCGACGGCACGGCCGGTGCGGCGGTGGTGGCGGCGAGCTTGCGTACATACGACACCTGGCGGATGGTCGCGCGCCCCTGGTCGTCCACGTCGACCTGCGTGGCGGGTGCGTTGTGCCCGAAGTGGCGGTGTGTTCCGGCAAGCTTCCAGGCCCGCAGGTGCGGCGTCGACGCGAGGGTGGGCACGCCGAGTCCGGCCGCAAGCAGCGACTGTGCCAGCGGCTGAGCAACGAGAGCGGGCGTCAGGAAGGATGATGGCGACGCGACCTTGAGCGACAGCGGCTGCAGCGCTGGCGTGAACGACGGTACAAACAGCGAAGTCGCAGTCGGCAAGGTGGCCGAAACAAGGCGCGGTGGTGTCAGCAATCTGAATCGTGGCGGCTTTTTCAGGCTGGTGATGCCCCCTTTCATCTGTACGACGGTTTTGCCGAAGGCTTCCCAGGTCTTGTCTACGACCAGCACCTGCGTATGATCGAACGCCTCGCCAGCAGCACGGGCGACGCCAACCAGGATGCGGTCGCCGGCTTTGAGCGGCACCGCGACGCCAGCATCGACCGACAGCGTGAAGGTGTCGCTGCCGTAACGAATGTCGGGTACCTGGCGCGGCCGGTACAGATGGAACTGCGACAGCGCCGGCTGCGCGAGCAGTTCGACGCGGGTCTCGAAGACCGATGGCTGGTCGTCGCCGGCGAGCTGCGCCTGGATGCCCAGCCCAGCCGGCAGCAGCACGGGCTGCGGACCCTTCACCGCGAACGCAAAACGCGCGCGTCCCGCGATCTCTGGCGCGAGCCGATAGCCCAGCAGGCGCACCAGTTCGGCAACGCTGTCGCGCCACTTGGCACTGCGCAGATAGGCCTCGTTGGCGTAGAGATCCTGGTAGAAACTGAGAATGTCGCCGACCTCGGCGGCGGCCTCGATCAGCGCAATGCCGGGGTCGTCGGGCAGGCGGTGCGTCCACGCGGCGAGCACCGTACTCTCGTCAAGCCGCGACAGCATGTGCTCGCGCAGGTCGGCGTAGCTGCCGATGCGGTAGTCGATCGTGCTCAGGCCCGGCCGGTTGTCGATCGTCTTCGGGAAAGCAGGCGGCTGGCGGCAATCGTGGGTACAGCTCATCGGCGACCTCCAGTGATTTCGAAGCGGATGCGACCGGTTTCCAGGTGATCGGGGTCGTTGGCGACGACGATGATCTCGAACGGCCCGACGGGAACCGTCTCCAGGCGCGATTCGGGCAGCGCCGAGGGGTCGATGTCGATCTCGGTCAGGCCGCCACCGCTGCCCGGGTTCCAGCGCCGCATGCTGGCGCGCAGGACGCGGCCGACGCCGGTGACGGAAAGCGCACGACCGATCAACTGGCTCGCGTACAGCGGCTGCCCGAAGGTCCACCGATCCGGGTGGAAAAAGCCGTGGCGACCGTCGCGCGTCCAGCCATCGGAAAACTCCTCTTCGAGTACCGCCCGCAGATCCTCGGGCCAGTAGGCCGGCTGCGCACACAGGCTTAACCGGATGTCCAGGGGCACGTAGCGTGCCGCGCGCACCTCCAGATCCTCGCCGATCAGGCGAACCGCGTCGAGGTGATCGGCGAGCGCGCGCCGCAGCGGCTCGGCCAGCACGATGCTGCCTGCCGGGTCGATGGCCACCTGCACGCAACGCCAACTGCCGGTCCAGGCATAGCGGGCGCGGGCGTGTGCCACTCCTGGCAGCTCTTCGGCTCGCCTGGCATAGTCGTCGAGAGTGACGGCACGCAACTGGTGCTGGCGGTAGGCCTCGGGCACGCGGCGAACGATCTCGGCGGCGGGTTCCGGGTCGCGACCATCGGTCACGTCGAACGGGTTCCACACGCGCAGCACGGCGCCGCTGGCGTCGACGAAGCCGACCAGGCTATCGGCGCCGAGATTGCCCTGACTGCCTTGCCCGACGCGATAACGGCACTGCACCCAGGCGCCGATGGGCAGGGCTGCGCCGTTGCGGCCATCGCCAAAACGCAGCGAGCTGCCGCCGAGTTCGTCGGTCTCGACGATGAAGTGCGGGTCGTCTCCCTGGCTTCCGATCAGGTCCGATTGTTCCTGCCACGGCTCGGCAAAACCCTGCACCATGACCTGCGCGGTCGTTCGCGTCGGCGTCTCGCCGCCGGGGATACTGGCGCGATAGGCCAGTGGCGAGGCCGGCAGCGGGCAGAGCACACCGCGCAGCGGCGAAGCGCTGCCGGCCTGGCGCAGCACGATCTCGTAACTGACCGCGTCGCTGGCGACGAAACTTCGCTCGTCGGCACCACCAAGCGGCTGTCCCGGCGCGCGGAAGGTGGTGATGCGTGGCCGCCCTTGCGTCACGCGCAGCAGGTTGGCGTGGAACAGACTGACGTCCTCGACCGGCTGGCCCGCGCAGTCGCAGACGAAGCAGAAGTTCTGCCGCAGCGCGTCTTCGGCACGCCAGCGCACGCGTACCAGCCATTCGCCGGTGAACGGGTCCTGCAGGGCCTCGGCGCGCGCGATCGGACCATGCAGGGGCAACAGTTGCAGCAACTGCCGCTGCGCGATGCGTTTGCCGTTGGCGGTGCCGGTCTCGGGGTTCAGCGCCTCCTGGATCAACAACTGGTCGACCGCGGTGTTCACGTCGGCGGCGCCGGGACCCGGCACCTGGCTTGCATGCGTGCCGAGGAAGAAGTCGCGCAGCGCTTCGGCGTCGGCCTGCGTGAGCGATGTCGCCGCGGTCAGGTCGGCGTTGGTGCTGCCGGCAGCGAGCGCCGTCACCGTATTGCCCCAGGTATAGAGCCGCAAGCGGTTCAGCGGCGCGAAGCAGCGGCGGCGCCATGGTCCGCCGTCGCGCGCCATCGCGAAAATGACCGCGTCGTCGTCCTGCCAGTCCCGGCCGCTCCAGACGCCGAACTCATCCTGGCTCGTCGCCGGCAGGTCGACCTGGCCGGCCACTTCGAGAGCCAGCCAGGTGCTGGCCTGATTGCCCTGGTGGATGTGGTAGTCCAGGAGTCGCGCATGCCGCGCCAGCGACACCCGCTTGCGTGCCGTCGCGAGCGCGCGCTCGTTCATGACGCGGTCGTGGTAGTCGGCCTGCTCGTCGGCATCAGCGGCGATCAAGTCGATCAGCACCTGGTCAAGGTCGGCTTCGCTGCTCGGCAACCAGCCGGGAACGCGGCGCATCATCGCCGCGATCAGCACATGCCGGAAGGAATCGTAATCGCGCGCGAGGTAGTCGATTTCGGGCTCTGTCGGCGCTGGTCTGCCCTTTTCCAACGGTGTGCAATTGAGGTTGAAACAGCCGGGGCGAAACTTGAATGGCAAGGCGTTGAGCAAGGGGTCCATCGCCAGCGGCAGGGCATTGTCCGGGGCGCCCAGACCAACGCGGGTGGTCGACAACAGGTAAGTCGAGTAATCGCCGACCGGAGCGATCTGCAGGCGCAGCGTGTTGCCGGTGCCCGGCAGCACCTGCACCACTGCGACGGATCGTACCGGGTTGCCGGAGCGCTGACGAGTCGCCCCCTGAATCGTGAAAGCCTCTCTGGGCGGCAGTGGCGCGAGCGCATTGGCATTCCAGAATTCGACGTCGAGCCAGGCGAAAGCCGGCTTTGGCGCTACGTCGAGGGTGACGTAGGCAAGCCGGAAGGCATTCAGCCCCTTGCCGTCGAGGTCGCGCGCGCGGTCCAGGAGCCGCTCCTCGTTGCTTAGCCGGGTCATGTCGCCCCCTGTCGCTGGAAACGCACGTGGCGGACTTCGCCGCTGGCGAGCACGCGGTAGCGCAGGTCGACGTTGAGGGTGGCGTCGTCGGCGCTGACATCGAGCACTTCGACAGTGACGCGGTGCCCGAGCCAGCGCGAGAGGTTCCGGCTCACCAGCGCCTTGCTGATCGCCGCCGTCGCATCGTCGTTCTGCTGGAACACCAGCCGCCGCAGCCCGGCGCCGAAACTCGGCAGGAACGGGCGTTCGCCCTGCGCGGTCAGCAGCAACTGCATGATCTCGCCGCGAACATGCTCGGCCAGACCGGCCGGCGTCGCGGTACGCCCGTCGGTGCCGACATGAAAGGGAAAAGCGAGATGACGACCGTTCATGGCAAGGGCGTCCGGAAAGTGTCGACGGTGAAGGCCATGCGGTGTCGGTGCTGGGTCAGTCCGCCGTCGCCGCTTTCTTCGCTGGTGATCAGGTCGTTCCCGTGATCGGCGAGAAACTTCAGCACACCCTGGGCGATCGCCGCGAAGAGAATCCTGCGGTCCTGTGCGCCCTGATCGCTGTCGGGCAGGGATTCACCCTTCACCGCCTGCCATTCGTTGTACATCGCCTGGTCGATGTAGGCCGCGAGGCTGAACGCGAAGTCGTCGATCCGGCCTGCCTTGAGTGGGTTGGCCATGGGGATTCCTCAGCCAGTGGTGACGCGCGTCGACAACAGCGTCGGCGTCGCCGGGGGAAAGGGGGTGGCAGGAACGATCGGGGTCACCGGGATGCCGATCACCGTTTCACCGACATGCAGATGCGTATTGAAGATGCTGACCAACTGATTCAGGTACTGCAGCAGCGAATCACCGAAGGCGAGCGGGTGTGCTGCGCCTTCGGTGAGATCGATCAACGGCGCTTCGACGATCACTTTGCTCGTCGCCTGCACGCGAATCTGCCCGTCGTTGACGAGGATCGTCAACAAGTTGCGACCGTTGCCGTCGGAGAGCGTCAGTGTCTTCGCGTCGTCGTCGAGCGCGACCAGCAAGCCCTGTTCGCTGCGCAGGATTTTCAGCGGCGGTTTGGCAGCCGCGCCGTTCTGGTCGGCCGGGAGGTCGCTGCTTCCCCACCAGCCGCCGCTCCAGATCGGTCGCGACGGGTCACCGGCTTCGAATTCGATCCACACGCCGGCGCCGATCGGCGGGATGCTGTGCAAGCCGACCCCGGCACCGGTGTAGGGTGCGCAGGGGGTGGCCCAGGGGGTGAGCACGGAATCGCCGAACACCTCGGGAACCTGCGCCTTGATGCGACCGATCGCGGCCGGGTCCTGGGTGTCGGCAACCAGGCCACGGTACTTGCCGAAGTGGCGCGTGCGCGACTGCGTTGCGAGTTCCACCACCAGACGTTCGAGGGTTCCGTTTTCCATCAGAACACTCCCGCGAAGAGTCCGCCGCCACCCGTGCTGCCGGCCGAGCGCGCATTACGGTGCAGTGCGAAACGCTGCCGGTAGCTGCTGTCGGTGAGCACATGCGTGACCTGGCCGATCAGGTAGTCCCCCGACAGATAGCCACCGACACCGCGTACGCGCAGCAGTCGGTACGGCTGCAGCACACCCGCGTAGTCGTCGATGTCCACTTCGCCGTTGGCGGCGTAGGCCCACGACGAGAGATCGACGGTGGCCGCGGTAGCGGCGTCGAGGTCGCCCTGCTCCTCGCGCGTGCCGGTGAGCAGGGTCAGTGCCGGCTGCGTCAGGTCGTGCGCCGGGGCGTCGCCGAGCGGCGTGCCGGCGGAGGCATCGGCACTGCTGACCAGTACGCTGCGGTCGGCAAGGGCGACACTGCCGGCGCGCGCGCGCAGCGGTCGCAGCGCGTCAAACTCGGCCGAGAAACTCGCGACGTTGCGCTGGTCGCCGAGCAGCAGGATTTCGGGCAGGTCGGTGGCCGCGAACTGTGGCCGCTTGAAAGCGCCGACGCTCGCCCCCGGTGCTACGCCCGGCCGCACATAGACGAACATGCCGTAGCGCTTGGCGAGATCGCGCAGCAACTGCATGCTGGTGCCGCGCTGCACGACCACGCGCTGCAGCGCTGCGCCGGCAGTGGGCAGCGCGTCCACGTCGGCCGTCAGACCGGCTTCCTCGAACAGGCGGGTGACGATGTCCTGCGGCGCCATGTCCTCGAAGAGGGCGACCTTCTCGTCGCGGTTGAGCTGGACGCTGTCGTCGTGCACCACCAGCGTCATCCGGCTCTGGTCGGGCGAAGCCTGCAGCTCGTAGCGATTGCCGACCACCAGACCGTCGATCAGCGGCACGAAATCGTCACTGGCCACTTTGACCTCGATACGCACGCGCACAAAGGGCTGCGCGAAGTCGTCTTCGACGCCGGACCACAGGCCGGCGTCGTTGGTGGCGATCGGCAGCTCCAGCTCGGCCGCCGCGGCCATGCCGATGCCCTGGTCGATGCGGATTTCGCTGATGCCCGCCAATTGCTCCACGGTCGCCGGAACATTGTCGAAGTAGACGCGGTATTCGGCCCTGGCCATCGTCGTCAGCTCCGGGGAATCGTGATCGGCCGGCCTGTCGGCTGCAGCAGCGACGCCGCTTCGAGTTCGCTGTTGGCGTCGGCGATGTGCCAGTAGCGCGTCGCGTCGGTGTAGCGCTGTTCGCTGAGGGTGTCGAGCTGGTCGTGCGTGCGCACCGTCACCGGGTCGCCGGCAGGAATCGGCAAGCGCCGCAGCTTGACGGCCGCGACCTCGGTACCGGCGCGGTCCTTCGCCGTCACTGTCGGCAGACCATGGTAGCGCGAGTTCTTGAGGAACATGGCGGCCTCTCAGAAGGGAATGATATCGACCGCAAACTCGATCACCTTGGCGAGATTCAGCGTCGCCTGGGTGTCCTTGATCATTTGCGTGTACTTGTAGGCGCCCTCGCCGACCGCATCATCGGTCGGCGCCTGGCTGGAAACCTGCATGCCGATCCTGACTTCGGCCTGCACCGGGTTGAGCAACCGGTCGTATTTCTGTTCGCTGATGGACATCGAGGTGATGGTCACCGGCAGCACCCGTGACGGTCCCCAGATGAACAGGATGCGCGGCAGTGGTACACGGGGCACCGGTTGCGTCGGCGGTGTGCTGCCCGGACCCGAGAGTGCCGCGCCGATCGCGTCGATCGCCGCGCCGATCAGACCACCGGGCGTGCTCTGCGGGTAGACCATCTTCTCCAGCGCCGCGATCTGCGGACCGACGCCGAACAGGCGCGGAATGGCCGACACCGCACCGCCGGCACCGAGGTCGTCGGCTGCCGAAAAATGCGCGCTGATCTCGAAGCGCTCCGAAGGCGGCGCCGCTGCGGCGTGCGTCTCGACCCGTGGTCGTGCCGATGCGCTTGCCGGTGGCGGCGGGATGGTGATCGTGCGCGTCATGTTTTCCGGGTTGAACTGGAAAATCACGATGTTCGGAATCGGCCCGAGGATGTTCGCGCCATATTCGACGAGCACGCCACGCAAGGGAAAGAGCGCCATTCAGCGGCCCTCCCCGGCTTCTGCCGGCGCGCTGGCAGGACCGTGGGCGTGCGTCACCCACTCGCCCAGGCGGGCGGCGATCAGTTCGCAGAGGGTCTGTGCGTCGGCATGCGCCGGCGCATCGATGACGCCCAGGTCCAGCGTGGCAATGTCGCTGCCCAGCGTGCCCGGTTTCAGGTCGGACAGTCGCCGCTGCAGGGCGCCGTCGAGCTGCTCTGGCAAATGCTCGCCGATCCCCGCCGGGAAGCCCTGCAGCGTGATTGCCAGGCGTTCGATGTCGACCTTCATGCAAGACTCCCGAGCAGGGCCGCATGGCGACCGAACTGTTCGCGACCGGCGACGCGGTTCATCTTTTCGAGTTCGCGTTTGACGGCGGTCAACACCTCCAGCATGCCCACCTGCGCGGCCCCTTCGGGCCGTTGACCGGCGGCTAGCAGGCAGGCGTTGAAGGCGGCTGAACGGATATGGCCGCCGGCGAGTTCGAACTGCTGCGCGAGCCAACGGCAATCGATGTCGACGATGTCCACGCGCGCTGGGAAAGCCTGCCGCCACAAGCGCTCGCGTTCGACGACGCCGGGTACCGGGAATTCGACGATGTAGCGCAACCGGCGGGTGAATGCTTCGTCGAGGTCCTTGCGGCGATTGCTGGCGAGCACCGCCAGGCCCTTGAAGCGCTCCATGCGTTCGAGCAGATAGCTGATCTCGATGTTGGCGAAGCGGTCGTGCGCGTCACGGACCTCGGTGCGCTTGCCAAACAACGCATCGGCCTCGTCGAAGAACATCAGGCAATCGCTGGTCTCGGCGGCGTCGAAGATACGCCGCAGGTTCTTCTCGGTCTCGCCGATGTACTTGTTGACCACCTGCGAGAGGTCGATCCGGTACATCGGTAGCGCAAGTGCGTTGGCGAGCGCCTCGGCGGCCATCGTCTTGCCCGTTCCCGGCGGTCCTGAGAACAGCACCGACAGGCCGGCGTCGTTCCAGACGCGCGCCGTGCCCCACTCGTCATGCACGCGACCGAGCACGGCCATCGCCGAAACGATTTCGCGCAGTTGTTGGGTCTGCGCCGGCGGCAACACCAGTTCGTCGAGGGTGAAGCGCGGGTTGACCAGATTGGCGAGCCCGTCGAGTTCGAGCCGTGCCTCGGCCCGGCAGACGGCGAACAGTTCATGCGCGCCGGCCGCAGCACCCAATGCCGCCGCCGCCGCCGCGGCCCGAGCCAACGGTCGTTCGGCGAGACGGAATCGCCGTGCCGCTTCCGGGAGCGCGGCGCGGATCGCCGCTGGCGCGTCGGCCAGCGTCCGCGCCAGCCGTTGCGCGCGCGCCGTGGTGTCGAGCGGTGGCAGCAGGCAGGTCGGCAGCAGCAGCGAAGCTGGCACGCCACGCACCGCCATGCCGCCGTCGACTACCGGCAGATACCAGCGCAGCGGCAAAGCGGCCAGCGGCGCGAACCAGTGCTCGGCAACACCGGCGCTACAGCAGGCCTGCCAGTGCTCGGGCAGCAACAGGTCGGCGCCCTGCATCCAGCAGGCGGTGGCAAGCGCACCAAGGCCCGGCCGATCCGGCGTCATGTCGTCGGTCAGGATCATCAGGTTGCGCCCGACCGCCTGCGCGAGCGCCCGCGCCCAGGCAGCAAAGTCGGTGCCACGTGGTGCCTGCAGGGGCAGGATCTGCATCGCCGTCGGGGCATCGGAGCGCAGACGCGCTAGCAGTGGCAGCAGTTCCTGCGGCAACTCGCTGGGCGCCATGTCGCTTTGGCGAAGCATTCCCGACGGCAGGCTCTGGCCATCGAGCAAGGCTTGCGCGACCAGCGCCGGCATCTCCAGCGGCTGCTGCCAGTCGAGCGAATCTCGTCCGGCCGGCAACTGCACGAGGCCGTGGCGGAAAAGGGCATGGCTTGCATCGGCGCAGGCAGCGATCGCCAGAGGATCGTCCCACAGCCGCTGCGCCAGCGCCAGCGTCGGCCAGGGACGCAACAGATCGTTCTGGCACGCCGCGCAGACGGTACCGATCGAGGCATCGGCACGCCCGGCCAGCGCGCAGGCCAACACGAATTGTGCGGCAGCGGTCAGCGCGCATTCGCTGGCCAGCCAGGTCCAGTCACCGTGGCGGCTAGCGCGCAAGCGCGGTCGTTCAAGCGCGGCGATGCGCTCGCTCAGATAACGCGCGGCGATGTCGCGGTCGAAAAATGCGCGTTTCTCGTCGCGAAAGCGCGCGAGGTCGAGACTGTCCTGCACCGCATCACCGACCGGCGGCAGCGCACCCGGCAGGGCTTCAGCCTCTGCGCCGCGCTGATGCCAGCACCATGCCACTTCACGCCGCAGCCGCAGCGTCACTTGTGCCAGCCACAGCGCACAGGCCGGGTCGGCAACGGCAACATCTGGGTTCATCAACACCGGTGCGGAGGCGAGCGGCGCGTTCATGTCCAGCTCAGCAGCGGTGAGTCGAGCGCTTGCTCGCCATTGACGCGCAGGATGACGCGGTAGTTCGGATCGGGAGCCAGCGCCTGCGCGTCCGTTACCGTGAACGTGAGCGTCGTCGCCGTGCCACCGGGTTGCGGCTCGAGCAGCAACTGCGCCTTGCCCTGCAGATAGAGGGCCGCATAGCTCGCAGCGGTGGCGCCACCGAGCTGGCTGCCGTGCACCAGGAAGCTGCCGGAAAGCTTGCCGAGTACCGGCGTCAGCGGCCCGGCGAGGTTGACCGAGGTGACGCGCGGCAGCAGGTGGCCGGCCACCGCGTTGCTGCTCAACTGGTGACCATCGGGCAGGGTGCGTGCGACGCAGACCGGGTAACTGCCGGCGCTGATCGGGTCGGCAAGCGGAATGGTCGTCGTGAGCGCACCATCGAGCGTGCTCGTCGCCGGATAGGTCGACGCGCCGACCAGAATCTGGTCGTAGCCTGCGAGTTCGCTGCCGCGCAACACGATCGACTGATCGGCGCTGAAGCGCTCGGGTTCGATCGCGCTGACGCGCGCGCCCAGACTCGGCAGTACGCTCGCGCCTTCGTACGGTTGCGGGGAGGGCAATGGCTTGCCGATGCTCCTGACCGGCAGCGCATAGTCCGGTGGTTCTGCCGTGGACGCGAGCATCACCGGGCGCACCTGGAATGCGGCGGCGACGCGGTATTTCTCTTCACTGCCCTGCATGATCCGCGAGAGCAGTTCCACATCGGCCTCGTCGAAGGTCAGGCGCAGTGGATCGGGGTTGCTGGCGAGTGCGCTGTTGCTCGCGTCGGGCCGCACGATGCTCAGCGCATTGAGGGCGAGCAGGCCGCGACCGAGCAGCCGATGTGCGACGATCGAATCGCTTTCGGGACCGTCGAAGGCGGTCAACAGATAGTGCAGCACCAACCATACCGGTGGCGCCTGTCCGGCGTCGAGCGGGCGGTTGCGCAGGTTGGTGTCGATGCTGATGCGGTAGAGGAAGAGGTTGAAGCTGCCACCGCCGCCGACCACTGCCGCCTTGCTGGCATCCTCGGGTCGGCCCACGGCCACCGCGTTGATGCCGGTCCTGGCAGCGAGTTGCACTTTCAGCAGTTCGCTGACAGCGCCGATGGCCTCGCTGCTGGCGGCGAGCGACACGGCTCAGGCCCAGCGCAGGTAGTGGCGCTGCAACGAAAAACGCGGCGCCGGAATGGCTGCGAACACCGGCTGCGGCAGCGCTGCAGGCGCCGCTTCAGGGGTGCGTACGGGGTGTACTTCGAGCGCAATGGTGCCGATGCGAATTTCGTTGCGCGCAGCGGGAGCGGGGTCGATGGTGGCCGGTGCAGCGGCGCGCGGGTCCGGGCGCGTGACATCGACGCGTGACACCGGCGTCGCCGGTTGAACCGACGTGCTTGGCAGCATGACCGGCGTCGCCGGCTCGTTGCGAGTCATTGCCGCGCGACGAGCCGGCTCCGTCGCTGCGAAGGGTGTTCCCGGCGCCAGTTGCACGCCGAGTTGTGCCGGCATCGATCCGGGATCGAGGGGAGGCGCTGCGTCGACCTGGAGAGGGTGCGGGTTCGCTGCGCCATCCGACGGGTGCTGCGCGACACGCTGCCGGGCAAGGAGCGATGGGGGCGACGACAGTCGTGCCTCAATTTCCCTGGCCAAGGTCTCGCTAGCCGGCGCGACCGCCAGCGCATCGTGCCGCAAGCTTGAGGTCGGCCAGTGCGCAGCCTCGGGAGACGGTGTGCCGGTCATCATCGGTGCGGACACGAGCGGTGCAGACTCGGCGCGCTGCCGGGCTGGCAGGGTTGCCGGTGGCGGCACGCGCGGAGCAGGTACGCCGCGAGCATCCTGCGCGACCGATGGAAAGCGTACGGCTGACGCCGGGGCCATTGCCGCGCGCACTGCCGTCGTGTCGGTGTTCGGCGCTGGCACTTCGACTTGCTGTTCGAGCGGTTCGACCGCCTGCGCCTGCAAAGCGGTTCCAGCACGCGCATCGATCTGTGCGGCAAGTCTCGCGAAATAGCCGCTCATGCCCAACCCCGGGCAGCGATTTGCTGCAGGTAGTGCGTGCGACGCCAGCGCGGCAGCGCGAGAATTTCCGCTTCACTCCAGTGGAAGACCGACGCCAGTTGCAGTACCTCTTCGAGCATTTTCGCTTGCGTACCCGCGAAGCCATCGAGCAGCCGTGCTTCGAGGTCGCAGGCGACCAGCTCGTCGTGGCCGCAGGCCGGGCAGCGGGTCTGTAATTGCAGGGCGGTGAGCGGGTCGTGCGCGGCGAAGGCCTCGTCGAGTGCAGCGAGCCACCTTGCCGACAGGTGATGATCCGCGCCCACCGCTTGCCCGGCGA
>NZ_JAZKUD010000001.1:0-274288 GCF_036625275.1 Accumulibacter sp. | reverse complement strand
GTCACGGCGAAAGCGAATTCAGGGGGCGACAGCGAGAAGAGAAGGAGCGGTGGGCTGCGGTGGGGTGCCTACACCAGCGCGCAGCGCTTTAGTTCAACGTATAGTGAACACCGATTTCGGTGCAATCCACTTTTTCACGAGGGGTGTTCCCAGGGGTAGTTCCAGACTCATCAAGGTGTATACCGGAACACATTGAGGTGTATACTACGGGTTCGTGAGAACAACACACAGATTCATAACGAATTTCTGCCCGTGAATACACCAGGAACCCCTCCGGAAAACACCCCAGGACCGCCGGTAGACACCCCTTCCGGTTCGGAGAATACGCCTGCCGAAACCGGAAACTCCCCCTCCCCACCCAAGCTTCTCGACCAGGTGCGTGATCAGCTCCGCTTGCGCCATTACAGCATACGCACTGAAGCACAATATATCCACTGGGTCAAGAGATTCATTCTCTTTCTGTAGGGAACAAGTCAATGGTGGCGCCTGCAGCTACCCGTGGGTGAAGAGTCGGCTGCAGGAAGCCGCCCGGGTTCCCAAGGCCAAGGCCCGTGGGGCGCACAGGAAGCGCCGGGAGCGTTCGCCGTAGCCGGGATTGAGGATTGATCAGGACGGGAGCACGCACGAATGGGTCGCTGGCCAGCCATGGGATTGGATCGTGACGATGGATGACGCGACCAACGAGCCCTCCTCGATGTTTTTCGTGGAGGAAGAAGGCACGATGAGCAGCCTGCGGGGCGTACGGGAAGTTATCGAATCGCGGGGGCTCTTTTCGAGCGTTTACTCCGACCGAGGCAGCCACTATTGGCATACGCCGGAAGCCGGTGGCCAGGTGGACAAGCAAAACCTGACACCATTCGGGCAGACCCTGAAGCGCCTCGGAATCGAGAGGATGGCCGCCTACTCGCCGGAAGCCCGCGGGCGCTCGGAGCGCCTATTTCGCCCCCATCAGGACCGCCTGCCGCGGGAACGGGCGCTGGCCGGGATCACCGACCTGGCGGACGCCAACCGCTACCTGAGCGAAATCTATCGGTCGGCCTTCAACGCCGAGTTCATGCCGCCGGCGATGGAAGAAGGTCGCGCCTTCGTCGGCTGGATCGGCGGCGCGCTCGACGACCTCCTCTGCGAGCGGTTCGAGCGCAGCGTCGGCAACGACCACGGCGTCAGCTTCGAGGGGATGAAGTGGCAGGTTCCCGCTGATCGTCATCGCTGCCACTACGTCAAGGCCAAGGTGGCGGTGCTGCGCCGTACTGACCACACGCTGGCGATCTTGCACGGCCCGCGCAAGTTGGCTGACTATGATCAGGCCGGCAACGTCATACCTCTGAATTTGAAGGCGGCTGCGTAGGTCCGCCGCAGCCGCCCGGGGCGGGGAAATCGGACAATTCATGTGCTACAAAACCGGACAGTTTTATTGGTTGCCAACACACCGTTGCAAATGTCGGAAGTCACCCCCAGGGCAAGGATCGGCGATGCGAAGAAGAACGTAAGGATTCTTCTCCTGACAACGACCATAGAGCACACCTTCGCCAGAAGAGCTTCGCTGCCCTACCCTGCCCCGCCTGGTCAGACGTTTGCTGGCAAGTCGCTGGTTTGAGGAACCGACGCGGCGCTTTTCGGCCGAACGTTACTGACGCCCGACTGTGCCTGGCCAGCGGGAATTCGCAAACCGTTTTACTGGAGAACATCATGGATCGTCGTCAAACACTGAAATGGTTGGGCGGCATACCCGCCTTCATCCTGCCGATAGCCGCCCCCGGCCCGGTCTGGGCCAGCGAGGCTACCGGCAATAAACTGCGGAAATCGCAAGCCGAATGGGCTACCCTGCTGCCACTGCCCGCTTATCGTGTGCTCTTCGAGGAAGACACCGAACGCCCTGGAACGAGCCCATTGAACCAGGAAAAACGCGACGGCACCTTCATCTGTGCCGCCTGCCACCTGCCGCTCTTCGACAGTTCAGCAAAATACGAGAGCGGTACCGGCTGGCCCAGCTTCTGGCAACCCCTACCGGAGGCGGTGGCCACCAAGACCGACTTCAAGCTCATCTATCCGCGCACCGAGTACCACTGCGCCCGCTGCAGCGGCCATCAGGGGCATGTCTTCAATGACGGTCCCAAGCCCACCGGCAAGCGCTACTGCAACAACGGCGTGGCCCTGCAGTTCGTGCCGCGCGCCGAACCGCTGCCGGCCTTGCGGACATGAGCGCGCGCCTGCTGATGGCAGCGCTGGGGCTGCTGGCACTGGGACTGTTGACACCAGGCGGCGGTGCCGGCGCCGCCGACCCGCCGACCGGCAAGAACGCCGAGATCAGGACAGCGATTTTTGCTGGCGGCTGCTTCTGGTGCATCGAGGCGGATTTCGAGAAACTGCCGGGCGTGCTCGGCGCCGAGTCCGGCTATACCGGTGGCCAGACCGTCAACCCGAGCTACGAACAGGTCAGTGCAGGCAATACCGGACATACCGAAGCCATCCGCGTCAGCTATGACCCCCAGAAGGTCAGCTATCCACAACTCCTCGACTATTTCTGGCGGCACATCGATCCGACCGTCAGGAACCGGCAGTTCTGCGACATCGGCACGCAATACCGCAGCGGCATCTACTGGCAGAACGAGGCCGAGCGCAAGGCCGCCGAAAGCAGCCGTGACGCCCTGCTCGCGAGTGGCAAGCTGCCGCGTATCGAGACCGAGATCGTCGCCGCCACCGCCTTCTACCTGGCCGAGGAGTATCACCAGGACTACTACAGGAAAAACCCGATCCGCTATGCCTATTACCGTCAGGGCTGCGGCCGCGACGCGCGCGTCAGGCAGATCTGGGGGGGCAGCTAGCGCGCCGGGCTCAATCGACCTGGCAGAGCAGGCCCTTGAGATATTCCCCTTCGCTGAAATGCAGCGCCACCGGATGATCCGGCGGCGCGGCGAGGCGGCGCAGGATACGCGCGTCACGGCCGGCATCGACGGCGGCATCGGTGATGATGCGCTGAAAGTGCTCGCTGCTGATGCCCCCCGAACACGAGTAGCTCATCAGCAGGCCGCCGCGATTGAGCAGACGGAAGGCATAAGCATTGATGTCCCGGTAGGCGCGTGCAGCGCGCTCGGCATGCGCCGCCGACGGGGCGAACTTGGGCGGGTCGAGAATGATCAGGTCGAAATGCTGCCCGGCGCTCTTCAGCGCGCGCAATTCGGTGAACACGTCGGCCTCGCGCCACTCGGCCCGGTTCGCGTCGAGTTGCGGGTTGAGCGCCAGGTTGTCGATGGCCGTCGCCAGCGCCGGCCCCGACGAGTCGATCGAAAGGACGCTACGGGCACCGCCGGCAAGCGCCTGCAGCGAGAATCCACCGGTGTAGCAGAAACCATTGAGCGTCGTGCGGTCAGCAGCCAGGGTGCGCGTCAGCAGGCGGTTGTCACGCTGGTCGAGATAGAAACCGGTCTTGTGGCCGGCAACGACGTCGACCTGCATGCGCACGCCGTTCTCGACGATGCAGAGTTTTTCTGCGGGCGCCGCACCGAACACCCAGCCGGTCACCGGCGGCAACCCTTCGAGGCGGCGTACCTGCGAATCCGAACGCTCGTAGATGCGCGCACAGCCAGTCGCACGCTGCAGCGCCTGGATGATCGCCTGCCGCCATTTCTCGGGGCCGGTCGCCGTCAGTTGCAGTACGACGGTGTCGCCGTAGCGGTCGGCAATCAGGCCCGGCAAACCATCGGACTCGCCATGGACCAGCCGCAGACCGTCCTGCCCGCGCAATTCCGGTGTCAGCCAGCGGCGTTCGACGGCGGCCTGGATATGGCGTTTGAAGAAAGCATCGTCGACGATCTCGTCGGGGTCGAAGGTCCACACGCGGGCGCGGATTTTCGATTCGGGGCTCCACGCCGCTTTTGCCAGCGGACGTCCATTGGCAGCGACGACATCGACGGTATCGCCCGGTCGCGCGCGACCGCTGAGCTTCTCGACCGCGGCCGCAAAAATCCAGGGATGGCGACGAGCAAGCGAGCGATCCTTGCCGGGCAGGAGAACGAGTTGAGCCATGCTGAGTATTCCTCGCCCGTGACCGGACGACAATGAGCTGAAACGTAACGCGGCGCGATACCAGAGGTACGCGCCGCGCGTGTTGCTTACACCGACAAGTCAGGTCTTGGGTTTGGCAGGAGTGCTCATTTCGGTTTGCCCATCCTTGGCTTTTTCAGCCGAGCAGGCGACAGCATGTGCACTCGATAGCGCCAGCGCCACGGCCAACAGGCCGGTGGTTAGTTTCCCCATACGCTTCTCCTTGTGGCTGCCGACATTGGCGAAGCCACTTTAGGCCTTCCCGTCGGGAAATACAACCATGATATTTTGAGTGTCTTTCGGTGCTGTCATCTTGCCCAGGTTCTGTTAACATCGGCAGCATTGCAATGCGTGTCTCGGGAATAAGCCATGCGCCTGGATGATCAGAGCGAGAGTCAGAACGTCGAGGATCGGCGCGGGGGCGGCGGCGTCGGGGCCGGCAGCGTCGGCATCGGGACGCTGCTGGTCGCCATCGCCGCCGGCTATTTTTTCGGCATCGACCCGTCGGTGATCCTTGGACTGGTTTCGAACAGCAGCCACCCCACTTCATCCGCAGCACGCCCTGCACCGAAGCCACCGGTCAACGATGAAATGGCGAGCTTTGTCGCCAAAGTGCTCGGCAGTACCGAAACGACCTGGCAAACGGTCTTTCGTGAGGCCGGCCGCCGTTACCAGGAACCCAAACTGGTCCTGTTCACCGGTGCCACACCGACCGCATGCGGCACGGGCAAATCTGCCATGGGTCCCTTTTATTGCCCGTCCGATCAGAAGGTCTACATCGACCTGGCGTTCTACCGTGATCTCAGGGAACGCTTTCACGCACCCGGCGAGTTCGCCCAGGCGTACGTGATCGCCCACGAAGTCGGTCATCACGTACAGCACCTGCTGGGCATTGCGGACAAGGTGCATGCGGCACAGCAGAAAAGCGGCAACCGGGCCGCCGCCAATGCGCTATCGGTGCGACTCGAACTGCAGGCCGACTGCTTTGCCGGTGTCTGGGGCCATCGCGCGGACAGGATGCAGAAGATCCTTGAACCGGGCGAGACCGAGCAGGCGCTGACCGCAGCCTCTGCGATCGGCGACGACCGCCTGCAACGCCAGACACAGGGCCAGATTGTCCCGGAATCCTTCACCCACGGCACTTCCGAACAACGCGTGCGCTGGTTCAGGCGGGGAATGGAGAGCGGTGATGTCCGCCAGTGCGACACTTTCAGCGCTGCGTCGCTGTAGCGGGGTGAATGCCATGCCGCTTGGCCAGCGTATCGCCCTGTGTTTGCGATGCTTGCTTCCCCTGCTGTTGCCCTCGCTCACGCACGCCGCCTTGCCCAGAGCAGCCAGCGTCCCCGGCGGCGTGGCGGTGGTTTCGCTTGGACCCATCGCGGCGGGCGCCAGACCGCCACGCGCCTGGCTCGGCGAACAGCCGGTGCTGGTCGCTGCCGACGCCGGTCAATGGGTCGGCGTCGTCGGCCTGGCGCTGGACACGTCCCCAGGGACATACGCGCTGCGGGTGGAGGAAAGGGAGACGGCGACTGAACAGGGAAAATCGCGTAACGTGCAGTTCAGAGTCGATCACAAGGATTATCCGGAACAAAGGATCACGCTCAAGGACAGCAGCAAGGTACAGCTCTCGGTCGGCGATCTGGCGCGCGTTGAAGGTGAAATCGCCGCCATCCAGGCCATCAAGCGCCATTGGCGCGATGCAGACGATACCGACACCGACTTCGTCCTGCCCGCGACGGGCCGCCTCACCGGCCGCTTCGGGGTACGTCGCTTCTTCAACGGCGAGGCGCGTTCACCGCACGCGGGCTTCGACATCGCCTCGCCGCGCGGCGGCGTCGTCAAATCCAGCGCGCATGGCATCGTGCTCGCCACCGGTGATTATTTCTTCAACGGCCAGACCGTGTTTGTCGACCACGGCAACGGCCTGATCAGCATGTACTGCCACCTCGAGCGCATCGATGTACAGCCTGGGGAGACGGTCGGCAAGGGGCAACGACTCGGCCTGTCCGGAATGAGCGGTCGCGCCACCGGTCCACATCTGCACTGGAGCGTGATCCTCAACGGGGCGATGGTCGATCCGCAGTTGTTCGTGGCCAGTCCAGGCAGGATGCCCTGACGCCCAGCCCTTGCCGCGTCGGGAAATCGATTGGCGCTGGCCTGCAAGCGCACTAACGGTCATGACTTTTCCAGGCACCCCCGATCATGAAAGTCATGACCGTTTCCCTCTCCCCCGACCCCTCCCCCGCAAGTGGGGAGGGGAGATTCATGAGTCGCTAACGCGACTTTCACATTAATGGAGATAACAGCATGAAACACGTGATCTGGGTAATGTGGCCGGCGTTCATCGCCGCGGGAATCGCCGAGGTGATCTTCTTCACGATGATCGATCCGGCGCAGTTATACCTGTTCGGGGAACTGGTGCAATGGTCGGCGATCGCCACCTACTCGACCGGCTTTCTGCTCTTCTGGCTGGTGTGCATCGGCTCCAGCCTGATGACCTACGCGATGATGCCGGAAGCAGTCAAGGAAGCGCTCAAAAAAGTCGCCAGTGAGCGCGAAGACCTGGCCCGGCCAAAACGACGAGAACCTGTCGGTCATTCATGACCGTTGAGGCAACGACAGGCCGGTTTCGACGGCTGCCAGGGCGCTGTCCCGACTGTGATAGCGCATCGTATCCACCAGGAGACGGGCATCCCGACAACGGTCAGCCGCGGTGGCCAGGTCGCCCCTGGCAAGGGCCACGCGAGCGTGCTCGATCAGGCAATCGGCGATGTGCAGCTGCATCGGGGTCATGCGCCGTTTCTCGGCAATTTTGCGCGCTTCGAGAATGTCCGCTTCGGCCTCGGCGAGTCGCCCCGACTCGCGGCGGAACGCGGCGCGCGCCAGCAACCCGCGCGGCAACCAGTGTTGCTGCCCCGACTGACGCAGGTCGTTGACACCGCGATCGAGCGCTTCGCCGGCCTCAGCCAGACTGTGGCGCCGGCCGAGCAATGCCCGGAGCATGGCGGCGCGCCCGATGCAGATATGGTGGAGAGCGACCAGAAAGGCGTCTTCCAGATCGCTGGCAACGGCAAGCATGGCGCGCCGGCGAACTTCCTGCAGCCGCGCCAGCAGACCCTCCACGTCCGGCCGGTCATGCCCCGCCGCGAAGAGCGACTCCTGGACCTGCATGATGAGGAAATCACACTTCCAGAAACTCTCGATACCGTGCAGCGCCGGATGATCCGGATCGATCTGCGCGTTGAGCAGCTCAGCGCGTTCGAGAGTGGCTTCGGCTTCGCTCCTCTCGCCCATCAGCTGGAGAATGTCTCCGTGTCGGCACAGGGAATACACCATACGTCGATCCGGGCGCCGACCCGCAAAATGTGCGACGCTGATCCTGGAATAGTGTCTCGCTCGTGGCAGATCGCCGAGGACAAGGTAAACGGTACTCAGGCGATGAGCGGTGTCCGCTGCAGTGTCCTCCTCGGCGCCGTCCTGCGCGAAAGCCAGACATTCCAGCAGCGGTTCCTCGGCCTCGGCCACGCGCCCCATCGCCTGCAGGCACTCCGAGACGCGACGGAGAATATCCACTCGGGCAACGCACGACAGCTCGCCCACCAGGCTTGACCATCGCTTCGTAAAAAAACCGGCCAGGGCCGACAGCTCCAGTCCAATCAGGCCATGCTCCGGGGGCAACAGGGAGAAGCCCCGATGAGCGACCGCCTGCCGGTACAATTCGTAAGCCTCCTTGTACAGACCGCTCTGAAGGCCTTGGCCAACGGCAATGAAGAGCCGTTCGAAGTCGTCGGCACTCGCTGGTTCGGCAGGCACGCGGGCACGATGGTATTCATACAGACGCCGGTGTCCGGCAAGGAAAGCCGCCCGATCAGTACGCGCCCAATCGTCGGCGAAGTACTCACGAACCATGGGGTGCATGTCCAGCGTGAGTGGGTCGTGATCACTGACCGTGATCAGCCGCTCGGAGCGCAGTTTCTGGATCAACTGGAACAGGAACGTCGTCGGCGCACCTTGCATGAACTCGGTCGCACCGGACAACACCGGTGGCCCGAGCAGGGTATCGAGTTCATCCATGCCGACGGGCCCGTCGAACAGGGCGAGTACGCGCAAAAAACCCACTTCGGCGCCATTGCCGAACTGTTGTGCGAGCCATGCGAGTACACGCCGTGCGTGTTGGCTCTGGGCACCGACCACCGAGGCTGTCTTTGCGGGGATGTCCGGCCGGCCGCTGCGGTGAAGACAGGAAGCCAGCAACTCAACCGCCAGGGCCTGGCCTCCGAAGGCCGTGACCAGTTCTTCGAGATCCTGGTCGCGGCCTTCGACCCCCCGACTGCGTAGCAGTGCACGGCCGACAGAAGGAGAAATCTCTTCCACATTCTGGTGCCTGACACCCGATCGGTCGTCCTCTTCGGCAAAATCGGCCAGCGCCAGGCGGCTGGTCACGACACACAGCCCGCCGCACCGAGACGCGAATTGGCGCAGCAGGCTCAAGATGATCGGATCGCGCAGTGTCCCGTCCCGGCATTGCAGGGGTTCGAGACCGTCGAGAATGATGATTCCGCGCCGGCCGGCAACGAGCCCTGCCAGGCGCTCACCCTTTTCCCAGGGCAAGCCCTGAAGCGGTGAACCATCGCCAAAAAAACGCAACGCGGCAATCGCAAAGCTGTCCGCCGAGGTCTCACGGTCGCTGGCCGATTGATTGCCGAAGGACCAGGCAAACACCGGCCTGGTATTTGCTCCGGGATGCTGTGGAAGCGCGTCGACCCAGGCGCGCACCAGGCCCGTTTTGCCGACACCCCCCCAGCCGTGGAGAACGACGACGCCACCGTCGGGATTGTGCAGTGCGTCCATGAGAACCAGCAGCTCATGGTGACGGCCGAGCAGGCGCGAGGTGGCCGGCGGCAGACGCTGAGTGTCGTTTGGCGCGGCGGCGGCGGCCGGCATGGTCGGCAATCCGGGCGCGTTCGCCGGCGCCACTGCCGGCCCCTGAAGCGCCTCGTATATCCGCTTCGCGACGGCGCTGAATACGGTTTCGTGCTCGTCCCGAAAGTCCACCTTGACCGTCTTGCCGTCGCGCGGCAGCATTTGCAAGGGCTTCAGCCACAGATGCGCTTCCCACGGACAGTTTTCGATCAGGATCGGCAGCAGCTCCAGGCCCTCGTCCTGACGTCGGCGCAGCAGCTCGGGGATTTCTTCATCCATGCAGAATGAAGAACCGAGGAAATGCCCGGTAATCAGGCAGATGGCGAAGCGCGCCTTCGCCACGGCATTCCTGATTTCGCGATACCAGTCCTCGCCCTGCCTGATACGGCGGTCATCCCAGATGTCCAGCGGAACGGCACGGCCGAGGGCACGCAGTTGAACCAGCAGTTCGTCTTTCCAGATTTCGTCGCGGTGGGCGTAACTGATGAAAAGGGTGTTTTCGCCGGCCATCAGTGCTTGCTCAGTTGCTGCCCACCGACAAACAGGTGCCTGATCGATGTATCGCAGAATACCCGCAGGCAATCGGTCACGGTTTCCGCAATGGGTTCGCCAGGCAGGTTGTACGAAGTGTTGAGCAGGCCCGGAACACCGGTCGCCGCCTCGAATACAGCCAGAAGGTTCCAGAAAAGGGGATTGGCACGGCGCGACACCGTATGCACACGCGTGCTTCCGTCGACATGAACGACGGCGGGAAGGGCGTTGCGCCAGTGCTCGCGCAGGGTGCCTGCGATCATCATGTAGGGCGAGCATAGCGCCGTCTCAAAGACGCGCGTCACGTTCTCTTCCCGCAGCGACAGGCCATAAGGGCGAAACGACTCGCGGTGCTTGACGCGTTTGTTGAGGTGAGCACACATCCAGTCGCGCGCGGGGTCGGCCAGAAAGCTGCGGTTGCCGAGTGCGCGCGGACCCAGTTCCGAACGACCGTGACACCAGCCGATGACTTCACCCTGCGCCAGCAGGCGCACCGCTGCCTCGACCTGACGTTCGCTCCCGAGGTCGGCGATGGTCATGGCGGGGAGACCGTCGTTCGCCACCAGCGGCAGTTCGCTGCGACACACGGCATCAAGGTCGGTCAGTCCCAGAAACGGGTCCAGCCCGTCGATCTTGCTCTGCCGGCCCTCGATGTGGCTGCGCAAGTAGAGCCCGGCGCCCAGCCCAAGACCGCCATCGTGCGGGCAGGGAGGAATGTACAGTGCGGCCAGCGGCAACTCGCGCAGGAGATCCCGGTTGATGATCACATTCAGCGCGCACCCTCCGGCCAGACAGAGATGATCGCCCGGGCGTACGTAGCGCCTGAGGAGTGCGAGCGTTGCCGCACTGGCAACTGCTTGCAGCGAGGCAGCGAAATCCCGCGCCTGCTGGCTGTCGAGATCGCTCAACGCACCTGGGCGAAGGTTGCCCATTTCGGGGAGGAGCCAATCGCGCGCGCCCGTCGATCGATCGACGTGGTCGATGAACAGGCGGGCGGCGGCCAGATAGCGCGGCTCGCCGAAAGCGGCGAGTGCCATCAGCTTGCCGGCGGCATCGAAACCCTTGCCGCCGTGCAGTCGATACAGGTGCGTGCCGGCCTTCCTGAACGCCAGCCCGATGCGCAAAGGGACCGACTCGAGGCAGTCCAGTTGCGTCCGTTCGCCGCGCATGATCAGACAGGAGCGGCCGAAATCGCCGAGCCCGTCGAAGGCCAGCACCAGACTCTGCTCGAAACCCGAGGTATAGAACGCGCAGGCGCCGTGTGCGACATGGTGTTCGACGATCACCGCGGGAAGCACCCGGTCGAGAACGCGGAGCGAGGTTTCCCGGCAACATTCGGACGACAGCAATCGTGTCCCGAGTCTGGCGGGAAAGCGTGTCCGCGCATCGGCCGGAACGGGAACGTCATAGCCATAGTCGGTATCGAGGTCGGAAGCCCCGCAGAAAGCGACGCAATCGACGTCGGCGATGCCCAGGCCGGCCCGGCGCAGACTGTCCTGCACGCATTCGGGAGACGGGCCATGGGCATGCCTGACCCGTGCGTGTCGTTCCTTCTCGACCACCACCACCGGCTGCCCGTCGACGAGAACGCACGCATTGGCGTTGTAGCCATGATAGAGGCCAAGAATGGTGCGGCTCGCGGTGATCATCCCTCTGGCCAGCCCTGGTCAGCCGATCCGGAGCGGGCAGGGTTTGAGCACGCCGATCAGTTCGAACATCCGGCTCGGGTATCCATTCCGTGAGCGCGTCGAGTAGCGCCGCAGACAGGCCAGCCGATAGGGGGCCGCGATCCGCCGCAGTTCCTGGGCACTGTGGTGATGAGCGACAAAACTGGCCTGATCCTGTTCATCGAGGACCGCGAAGTTTCCCCAGCGCCCCGCGCGCGCGTAGCCCTGCACGTACCGGCTGCGATTGTGATCACACGCCGGCATGAGGAGAAAATCATTGACATAGAGGATCCCCCCGTCGATCAGGAGCTCCCGTGCCCGTTCGAGGCCACTTTGCCAATCCGGCAACGCCGGCAGGCAGGTGAGAAAGCGGTTGAGGACGACGACGTCGAAGCTCGTCGGCTCGGCGAAGCGATCGGCCAGAAAGTCGGCAACGACGAACTCGGGCCAAGGCCCGAGGGAACCCAAAGGCCGCCGCCGGGCCACTTCAACGGCCTGCGGATTGATATCGATACCCAGCACCCGCAAACCGATCGACGCCATGAAGAAACTCGCCGCGCCGTGATGACAGCCAACGTCCAGCGCCCGTTGCCCGGCATGGACTCGCCCGGCCAAAGACGCTGGCACGACATCGCGGCTTGCCGGGGTGTAGTCCAGATCCTTCCAGCGACGGTAATCTTCTACTGACATCGGCGAATCCATGGACGGAAAGTCACCCGTAGGGAAGGTAGTATCTGCGTGCCGGACGGGCACTGTCAATGTTCACACTCGTCACCGGCAACCCTGAACAGCCGCACGGAACGAAGAAGGTCTGCCGCCATCACGGCATGCGTGACGCAGGTCCGGGCGCGTTCCAGCTTATCGGCCGGCGGACGCCGGAGCGGCTACCGGATGCCGCAACAGCAAGCGCTCGATGGCATTGAGCGTGTCGTAGGTCTCGGAGAAATCGGCGAACAGGGCGCCGTCGTCCGGCGCCTGGGCCTTGCCGTGCCAGTCGCGGCGGAACTGCTCGAAGATCTCGCCGAAACTGCGCCGGCCATCGATCAGGCGCAGGATCTGCGGCCCGTAACGGCCGGGATTGACGGTCAGCGCAACGCCGGAATGCTGGTGCTGCAGCAGAAACGGCTGGCCACGGCCACTGCCGAATACCCGCGCGACGGTTTCGCCATCGAGCGGCTCATGAAAGAAGAAAGGGATGTACTCGGCATGGCCATACGGCGCAGTGCTGGCCGGGCTGGAGGTCGCGTAGAGCACGTGCATCGTGATGCTGCCGCCGAGCAACTCGGCCATGGCATACTGCCGCCGGAGCGGCAACTGGCGCAGCGCACGCAGGATGTCGGGCGGTTTCACGCCCAGCACCATGTGCGGCAGATAAGGTGCGCGGCCGCGTTGCACGTCGGTGAATTGCAGGTGCAGACCGTGGCCGTTCCCATCGGCGTCCCGCGCCAGCCAGTCGAACAGTTCATCGACGGAATAGGCGCGGTCCTGTGGATGCAGCAGCAGGTCGACCAGACCGGCGTCGCCCTGCCGATGATCGTTGTAGAGATCTTCTGCACGCCGGAACCAGTTGCTGGCCGGCAGGCTGTCCAGGATCTGCCGGGTGTTGGCGATCTTGCGTGCCAGGTCGGATTCGCCGTCGTTGACCATGCGCAGCAGTTCCTGCATCTGGTAGACGCCGGTGCGACCGGCCTTCGCATACAGCATCAGGGCGATCGCGCCATCGGGCTTGAGAACGGCGCGCAGCGCCTCCAGACCGGCATCCGGATCGGCCAGGTGATGCAACACGCCACAGCAATTGATGTAGTCGAAAGGCTCCAGCGCCAGGCGGGGCAGGTCGAGCAGAGAATCCCCGATCCATTCGATATTGCCCAGCCCGCGTACCCGTGCACGTTCCCGTGCAATCGTCAGGCTGGCCTGGCTGATGTCCAGATGGACGATACGTGCGTTGGTGCCCTTGAGTTGTTCGGCCAGGAAAATGGTCGCATCGCCGGTGCCGCCGCCGGCAACCAGCACCCGGAAATGATCGCGGAACGTCTGCCGGCCGGCAAAGCAGTAGTGGTTGACCATCGGCAGGTCGTCGAGCCAGGTCTGCACCAGGCGCCTGCCCTCGTCAGCCGGATCGCGGGCCGGATAGGGTTGCGCCTCGTACTGCGCTTTGACTTCGGGCAGGAAGTGGTGTCTGGGAGGCATGGCCATGGGCAGTCTCTGGTCAGGACTGAATCAGACCTCTTTCCTGTACGCGGCCGTGCCGCCAGTGACCTCTCAACAGGCGCCGCCGCCCAGCTTGATCGTGGCCTTGATCTCGGGATTGGCGCTGCAAAAGCTGTGCGTGCCATCGCCGTTGTTATAAACCGAGTAGGTGTAGACATGGCCACCGCCATAGTCGTGCGTCACGAAAGCGCCACGGTTGGAGCCTGTCACCCTCCAGGTACCCACCACCTCCGAAGGATCGATTTTGTCGGCGGGACCTCTCTTGTAGTCGACCAACTTGCCGTCGGATCGGTGAAGCTCCTGCCATTGCATCGGCACACACACGGTATTGTCTCTCAACAAGGTGGTGAGCGCTGGCTCATTGACGCGTCCAGTGCTACACCCCGCCAGCACACCTGGTGAAAAGCCGGTTAAGGCGACACCGAAAGTAACTCCAACAATCAAAGTTTTCATTGCAATGACCTTCAGGAATGAAATGGGACGGGACGGTTTCTCAAATGAAAAATGCTCAGCCGACGAGGTTTGGTCGCTGTCAAGAAAGAAGAGGGCTGTTTTTCTTGGCCAGAGCGGGTCAGGCGAGCGCCAGTCCCTGGCATGGGTAGCCGCAGCACAATGCGATCAGCGGCCGACACGGCAATGAGCAAGCGTCTTGCGCTTTTTTGGTCGGCATTTCCTGGCCGCCGCCGCAACCGGTTCGGAACCGGCTGGGCGGCGGGGTGTTCTTGCGGACACAAGGAATTGAAACAAAAAATCAAACCGGCTTTCGCTTGCGCGATGCCGCCACCCCGACCAACCCTAAAGCAAGGAGGGCGATAGAACCAGGTTCCGGAAGCCCCGGCGGAGGTGGAGGCGGTAGCGGAGCCCGAAAGTTCGTGATCGTGAACTTTGCGGCCCCCTGCAGGTTATCGATCGACTCGACATAGAAACCGAACACATCGCCCGCGACAACCGAAAAATCAAACGACCCGCTCTGACTGTCTGCCCCTGCGGTATCAGTCAGCTGTACCGGGGTACCGTTCAGCATATAACCGGCGGGGTCAAAAAACGCACCGGGTACAGGCGGTGTCGCGGAGGGATCGCCGGGATCGGGCGTTTCGTAGCTCCAGTCGAAGCGAACCGTTCCAGCCCCCCCAGCAGTAATCGTGAAACGGGTCAGGGAAGCGAACGGATCACCCGCGCCAAAGCCGATCACATCGGAGCCAATCACCGTGACCGAGGCCGGTGCGCCCGAGGTGTAGGTTCCCGTTCCACATTCGCCAAGAGCAGTGCAGGAATTGGTGAGTATCCAGCTACCGGGAACGCCGTAGTAACCGCTGAAGTCGGCCGACGCCGAGACCGAAAAGCCCAGCAGGCCGGCCGCCGAAACGGCGTAAAGCAACATTGCACGAGATCGTTTCATGTTCAACCCTTCCATGGGGACGATAAGAGAGACATTTTATCGAAGCACTATTCGTGCCCGCCATAAAATAACAACAGAATCAATTCGTTATTATGTTACCCGGTTTCTTTCTCCTGCAAAGTGTAAAAATTTCCGACAGCGAACGAACCGGGAAGGGCTTGAAACTTTGCCGGCAATCACGCTCACGGCTTCCTCCGATCCGCCCTGCTGCCGCCAGCCCACCCCGCCCAGGTCAGCAGCAACAGCAGCAGCAGGAATCGCGGCGCGTCGATGACCGTGTCGAGGACCGTGATCATCAGGACACCGGACAAGGCCGCCAGAACGGCGCCAGCCCAGGCATCACCCGTCCATGCACGTCGGGTAGTGCGCGTCATCCCCAGTCCGATCAGGGCCGCCATCGCGATCAGGCCGAGCCAGCCCTGGTCGAACAGGATGGCCACCGGCATGCTCCAGACATGCCAGGGCAAGTCCTGGTCGACGCTGAAAAACCATCGATCGAGCCCCTGTTCGAAGTCGCCGTTGTGGCTGATCTCTACTCCGTCTGCTGTCAGCAGGCGGACATTATCGACGTCCACACGGCCCTGCGATGCGTTGGCCAGCGATAGCTTGACCGGCCGCCGTGCGAGCCACCCGCCGCTGCCGAGTTCACCACTGGACAGGAGCCACTGCTGTGATTGCCATTGTCCATCCCCCTCGGCCAGGTCGGCCGTCTTGAATACGCAACGCCCTGAAGTCAGCAGGAGTTTCTCGCACAGGAAGACGGAAACGCCCTTCCCCGCCAGGGGGCCGCGAATGTCAAGCTGCAGCCTGTATTCCTCAGCGGGTGCGATGAGAATGAACTGTTCGATGTACAGGGGATTGCCCGTGCCGAACCGCAGGAAGGTATTGCCATGTTCGCTTTCGAGGCGGTAACTGGTCGCCTTGGGCTCGCTGCTGCGCCAGTAGTGGGTTTCCGGAAAGCGGCCGATTCCCATTCCCAACAGGGCGGTGATCGGTCCAGGGTCACGCATGGCCAGGGTATCCGCCCAATGGGCCCGGCGCGCAGCCAGATCCTGGCCGATCGCCGAGATTCGCTGCTGCGCAAAGGCACCGCTGTAGATCGGAACGGCCACCGCCGCGGCCAGGGCTAACAGCACCGAGGCAGCCGCCCATCGATAGACTCTGGATCGTCGGGAGTCAGGAGCAAACGCTGGTTCGCCTGGCATGGGGGTCGGGGCAGGGTCGCTGGCCGTGTTGCGCGCGGCGTTCAGCCAGCGCCATGGCAGGATCACCAGGCAGGTGATGATCAGGGCCAGGGCGAAGCCGGCGTACCCTGCTCGTGAAAAGGTCACCATGATGGCATAGCTGGCGCCGAGCAGCAGCAACCCGCTCGCCAGCCGTGCGGCAAGCGAACGGGCCTGCACCATGGGCAACAGGGCAAAAGGCAGCGCCGCCGTCAGATACGTTTCGATATCGGCACCACCGGTGTGCATCTGGGAAAAGGGTCCGGTGACCCGGTAGGTGTCGGTGAAATTGAAAAGTCCGGGAAAGAGCATGCGCTCCCAGATCACCACGGCGATCGTCCCGGCCAGCCCCACCCCCATGCCGGTCGCAAACAAGGGGCGAACATCATGACCCGCAGCGGTGAAGCGGTGCATCAGGGCGAACAGCAGCAGCGCCCACAACGCCCCTCTGGTGATGCGCAGGGCATTGAATGGGCTGTAGTAGTTGGTGAAGCTGTTGACATCGGGCAGAGCCATCGGAAGCACGGCGTACAGCGTACTGACGGTAAAGGTCAAAGCCAGCAGGCAGGCCACCGCCAGACTCGGCACATCCCGGCAGAAACCCTTGGGCGCCGGCCGAACGCGGGCGTAACCGACCGCCAGACTGACGATGACCAGAAAATCGAACTCATCCAGGTAATAACGCCCGCTCCAGGGAGCCAGATCGAGCAGCGGGATGGCGGCGGGAATCGCCGCCCAGAGCAAGCCAGGCTGGAACCAGAGCAGGGCTGCGTAGCACAGCAGCAGCAGCGCGAGCAGTTCGGGATAAAAAGGGAAATCGATGACGATCCAGGCCGCCACTGCCAGGATCGTGGCCAGGGCCAGGGCCAGGCCGGTGCGCCCCGAACCGCGGTCGGCGCTGCCTGCCGAGGCCTTCTCGCCGATCCGCATCACTGGCCGGGCCCTGACCGGGAGGCCGGCCTGCCGGGTTGCCACCGGGGCCTGTTCCAGACCTTGTAGAAGCTTGGTCACCGACCAGGCTGCAATGGCCCCGATCAGGAGATTGGTCGGGTCCGGGTGGTGGGCAAGAAAGAGTTTGCTCGACTCGATGACGGTCGCCGCCAGGGCGGCGGCCCACAGGGCCGCGGCCGGCGACCACCAGCGTAGCCAGGCAAGCACCCCGACCGGGCCGTACATCAAGGCCACCGATACCAGACTGATCAGGGCGGCGTGCTCGGTAGTGTAGTAATGGTAATAGAATGGCAGAAAGCGGGCCTCGGCCAGCGTATGACTGGCGACCGCCGAGCCGTGCCATGCCTGATCGAACCAACCGTTTACCGCCACCAGGGCGAGCAGGTAAAGCAGGCCTAGCGGCATGGCCAGCCTCCTGCTCCTGGGATCGAGGTGGAGATCATGCAGGGAAAGCCGGTCACGCCAGAGGCGAGCGCCGCCATACATGCCGATGGCGCGTGTCAGCAGCGAGACACCCTGGCTGGAACCCGAATAAATGAAGAACTGCGCCGTTTCGATGGCCACTCCCAGGACAAGCCCATAGAGCACGGCATGACGGGTCGCAGGGCGGTCTCTGGCGAGGTTCCAGCGACCGAGGATGAGACCCAGGGGAAGCACGGCCAGCATCTCGGCCGTTAACTTGGCGATCAGAATGACCGGGCCGCGACCTGTGCCCTGTTCGGCCAGAAACCAACCCCAGGCATCGGACTGCACCTTGGCCACCAGTTCGGCTGGCGACAGCAGAAAATCGAAAGGGAACAGGCTGAACAACAGGTAGGCCACCGCGTAGGCCTGTAGAGCGCGGCTGGCTAGCTGGCCCAGGTTCCCGGTCAGGGCAGCAAGCACCTTGCGAAACCACGCCGACCAATGGAAGGCTAGCGCGATCCCCACGACACTGCCGATGGCCTCGGCGATCACGTCGTTGCGTGACACCGTGCGCGGGGGAAAGAACAACTGGGCAAACTCCACCGCCAGCGCCAGCGCAAAGCAAAACAGCGCCGTACCGACGAGCAGGGGGAGGCGCGCCCGCAGACCCTTGTTCCAGCCAAACAGGGCCACGCTAAGAAAGCCCACCGGAACATAGAGCACGCCATTGGCGATCCAGTCGGCCCGGCTCTCGACGCCGAGTTGCAACATGCGCAACTGCTTGAAGGTCGCCCAGGCCTGATCAAGCGGCAACGGACGAAAATCCAGTGGCACCAGGCTGCCATAGACGACGAAAGTGACATACGCGAGCCAGAGCAGGACGCGCTGGGTCAGCGCCACGTCAGGGCCGGCGAGTCGACGATCAGCAGATTCAACGCGGGGCATGGGGAGGACTCTATCACAAGATCCGGCAACTTCCTGGACCGCCCTTTATCCATGCTTGCCAACCGACTGCCTCCGAGGGGAGCCGGTCGGCGTTGAACAGATTCACCGTGGGGTGGTGAATGACCGTGTTGAAAGGGACCGACAGGCTCCCCTCCCCCTCGCAGGGGCGATCACCGATGTCAACACCTCTCCATCGAACAAAGGACTTCGACCAACACTTTCATTCGCACCCTCACCGTCAAAGCGTTGGCGGGGGGGCGACAATCGGATAGAATCGAACGATTATGGATTCCCTTTCAGTGATACGCGAATTCCTGCAGGAACGACTCGGCGTCGAAGCGGAGAAGATCACTTCGGATGCGCTTCTGGACGACCTGGGTGTCGATTCGTTCATGGTTCTCGAACTGATCTTCGAATTCGAGGAACGCTTCGGCATCACCCTTGCCAAGGATTTGAAAACTCCGCGAACCATCAGTGAAATGGCAAGCCTGATGGATCGGCTGCGCGGCGAATATCAGTCTTGAGTCATGAGCCGGCGTCGCGTTGCCATCACAGGGTTGGGCCTGGTCAGCCCGTTTGGCGATAGTCTTGCGGATTTCTTCCAGCGTATTCTGAATGGCGAATCGGCGGTTCGCCTGCTCCGTCTCGACGAGGTGCCGCGAGCGCTGGCCATCCCTTTCGTCGCCTGCCCCCATTTTCAGGCCAGTGCGGTACTCGGCAAGGCCCTGGCGGGAACGATGGACCGCTTCGCCCAATTGGGAACGGCTGCCGCTTTTGCAGCCTGGGACGACGCAGGACTTGACCGGCGGCAAAACGCCGAAAGCCGCGAGCGCTGGGGCGTCTCCTGGGGAACGGCTCTGGGCGGCACACTGGCCTACGAAAAGGGGTACAAGGAACTTTGGCAAAAGGGCCGCGAACGGATTTCGCCGCTCTCCGTCATTCTCGGCATGAACAACGCGGCCAATGCGCACATTTCGATCCAGCTTGGCCTGGGCGGCGTCAGCATGAGCCATACCGTCGCCTGTGCGTCTTCGAGCATCGCCATCGGCGAGGCTTTCCGACGGGTGCGCAGTGGTGAGACGCCGATCATGCTGACCGGGGGTTCGGATGTGCCGCAGGCCTACGGTGTGGCGCGTGCCTGGGACTCCTTGCGCGTACTGGCCAGCGGCGACGAAAAGACCGCCCCCATCGCCTGCCGGCCGTTCAGTGAAAACCGGGACGGACTCGTGCTCGGCGAGGGCGGTGCTGCGCTGGTACTCGAGGACTGGGAGCATGCGCACCGGCGAGGAGCACGCATTCACGGTGAGATCATCGGTTATGGCAGCACCTGCGACCATGCGCATCTGGTCCGTCCGGAGGCCGACGGTCAGATCCGTGCGCTGCGTGCGGCGCTCGCCGATGCCGCCCTGCACCCGCAGGATGTCGACTACATCAATGCGCACGGAACGGCCACCATCGAAGGCGACCCGGTGGAAATCGAAGCCATCCGCGCGGTCTTTGGCGATGACGGGACGAGACCCGCCGTGAGCGGCACCAAGTCGATGCACGGTCATCTGCTCGGTGCCGCAGGAGCCATCGAGGCCATCGTCACCATCCTGTCCCTGCGTGAGCAGGCGATTCCACCCACGGCTCACCTCGATACGATCGATCCGGCATGTGCTGGCGTCGACCATGTCAGCGTCACCCGACGTGATCAGCCACTCGGTACGGCGCTTTCGAATTCCTTCGCATTCGGCGGCAGCAACGCAGTGCTCGCCTTTCGCGCCGCCACGTCATAACTCCACGGGAAAAACGTGATGTCCCAAGAAACCAGCCCCCACACCGCTGAAACCCTCCTGGCAGAAGTCGCCGACCTGATCGTCTCGGCGCTCAATCTGGATCTCGATCCGGGGAACATCGAACCGGATGCGCCGCTGTTCGGAGAAGGACTCGGGCTGGATTCGATCGACGTCCTTGAGGTCGCGCTGGTCGTCTCGAAGCGCTATGGTTTTCAGTTGCGTTCGGACAACGACGACAACGTGCGCATCTTCTCGTCCTTGCGTACGCTGGCAGCGCACATCGCCAGCCAACGGACGAAATGACCGTGATCACGCCGGCCAGGCTCCTGCGCGTGAGCAGCCTGAGCGGGCTGTTGATCGCCTGGACGTGGCTCGCGCACGAAACCAGCGCCAGTGCAGGGGCTTCCGACCTGGCCGTGGCCGTGGCCAGCGCGCCAATCGTGGTGGTCGTCGTTCTCCTGCTGTGGCGGGTGGACCCGCGGCAACGCTGGCTGTCGGCGACCGGCGGACTGGCGGCAACCCTCCTGCTCGCCTGGCAATGGCAGGCGCTACGGCACAATGTTGCCCTGCTGTATTACCTCCAGCACGCGGGCACCAACCTGGCGCTTGGCCTGCTGTTCGGACGCAGCCTGATCGGCCAGGGCGAGCCGCTGGTCACCCGCTTCGCCCGTCTGGCCCACCACGGCGTCGTTTCGGACGCCCAGGTGCGCTACACGCGGCAGGTGACCATCGCCTGGACTGCCTTTTTCGGGACGACTGCGAGCCTGTCGACCGCCCTCTTCCTGTTTGCGTCGCCGACCGTCTGGTCAATCTTTGCCAATCTTCTGACCATGCCCCTCCTGGGCCTGATGTTTGTCGGCGAATATCTGGTCCGACAGCGTGTCTTGCCACCGGCGGATCGTACCCGGATTGCCGATACCATCCGTGGCTACCGTGAGGCAGCACGCCAACCGGGTTCCCTGGCGAACGACCGATGAGCGCGCTGCCGCTGCTCGGACACAGCAGCCTCGACGACCTCTTTGCCTACCTGCCAGATGGCCCGGCAACGGTGCGCGATTTTCTCGCCAGCGCGTCGGCGCTGACCACGATCCTGCCGGCCAGCCCGTATTTCCTGAACCTCTGCCAGGACCGCTATCGCTTCAGCGTCGGCCTGGCGGCTGGCCTGCTGGGGGGGCGCACGAGTCTGCAGCCGTCGTCCCAATCGGTCGAAACGCTGCGCCAGATCCGGCGCCAGCATCCGGACGTCTTCTGCCTCTGCGACAGCGCTTTCGACAGTCTCGACCTGCCGCGCGTCGACTTCCCCGATCGCCTGGCCGCTTCCCCCGAAGCCGTCGCCCGAATCCCCGACATCCCTGCCGAACGGGTGGCGATCATCGCCTACACCTCGGGATCGACCGGCCTGCCGGTCGCACACGCCAAGTCCTGGGGATCGCTGGTCCGCAATGCCCGCGCCGAAGCCGGCCGGCTCGGTCTGCTGCACGGACCTCGGCACACCATCGTCGGCACCGTGCCGGCACAGCATATGTATGGATTCGAATCGACGGTGCTGCTCGCCCTGCACGGCAATTCGCCGTTCTGGTCGGGCAAGCCCTTCTATCCACAGGACATTGTCTGCGCGCTGCAGTCCGTGCCGTCGCCCCGGCTCCTGGTCAGCACGCCTTTTCATCTCGGCACGCTGCTTGCCGCCGAGGTCGAACTTCCGACCGTGGAGCGGCTGCTGTCGGCCACCGCCCCGCTCTCGCGGCAACTCGCCACGGCCGCGGAATCCCGTTTTGGCGCCCCGCTGCACGAGATTTACGGGTGTACCGAAAGCGGCCAACTGGCCAGTCGGCGCCTGCTCGCGGACCCTGCCTGGCGGCCGCTCGACGGGGTCTGTCTGGAACGGGAGGGCGACCGGACCGTTGCCTTCGGCGGGCATATCGAAGGCCGTGTCGCCCTGGCCGACGAGATCGAACTATTGCCCGACGGGCGCTTCATGCTGCTCGGGCGCAACGCCGACCTGATCAGCATTGCCGGCAAGCGCAGCTCGCTGGCCTACCTCGACCACCAGATCACGGCCATCCCCGGCGTCGTCGATGGTGCTTTCTTCGAACCCGACAGCGCATCGCCGCAAGGCATCACGCGCCTGTGCGCGTTCGCCGTTGCCCCGCAACTGACCGGGCGGCAAGTGCTCGCCCGGCTGCGGCAGCGGGTCGACGCGGCCTTCCTGCCACGGCCCCTGTTCCTGGTCGATGCGTTGCCGCGCAACAGCACCGGAAAACTGCCACGCGCCGAGTTGCAGGCGCTGTACGAATCCTGCCGGACGACTTCCCGCGATGCGTCGCGCTGATTTCGAATGGATCGTTGCCGCCGGGCACCCGGCCTTCTCCGGACATTTCCCCGACCGGCCGATCGTCCCCGGCGTCGTTCTGCTCGACCGCGCGCTGCACTTCGCCGAAGCCTTGCTGGGCAGACCGGCTGTCGTCTGGCAGATCGCCCGGAGCAAATTCTTCAGCCCCGTCGGCCCGGGCCAGGCGCTCATTTTCCAGTTGCATGAAAGGGCGGACGCGAGCATCGTCTTCTCCGTCCTCGCCGACGGACGCGAGGTGGCTGCCGGGCACCTGCAACCGGGCCCATGAGCAGCGGACAACACGCCGCCGCCTGGCTGCACCAGCGGGAGCGCAGCAATCTTGCGATCCTGCGGCTGATGGTCTGGATCTCCCTGACCCTCGGCCGACGCGTGGGCCGCCTGGTGCTCTACGGGATCGCGCTGTATTTCCTGTTCTTTTCGCCGCAGGCGCGGCGCGCCAGTCGAAACTACCTCGGCCGCTCCCTCGGACGCTGGGCCGAATGGTCTGACGGTTACCGTCACGTCCTCGCCTTCGCGAGCACGATCCACGACCGGGTCTACCTGCTCAATGACCGCTTCGACCTGTTCGACATCGAGGTGCATGGCAGCGAAGCCCTGCATGCAGCGCTGGCCAGACAGCCGGGCGCGCTGCTGATCGGCGCCCACCTCGGCAGCTTCGAAGTCCTGCGCGCGGTCGCCCGCGGTCGCGCCGGCCTCAAGGTGGCGATGCTGATGTACGAAAAAAATGCCCGCAAGATCAACGCCACGCTGGCCGCGATCAATCCGGCAGCGGTTCAGGACATCATCCCCCTTGGCCGCCTGGAGTCGATGCTCGAAGCACGCGACAAGCTCGACAGGGGTTATCTGGTCGGCATGCTGGCCGACCGTGCGCTGGCCGACGAGGCGACGCAGGAACATGACTTCCTCGGCCAGCCGGCGGCCTTTCCGATCGGACCGTTCCGGGTGGCGGCGATGCTGCGCCGGCCGGTGTTCTTCATGACCGGGCTGTATCTGGGCGGCAACCGCTACCGCCTCCACTTCGAAACGCTGGCCGATTTTTCGCAGGTGGCGGCGCCCGACCGAGAGGCGGCGATGCGCGCGGCGCAGGCCCGCTACGTCAGCCGCCTTGAGTACTATTGCCGGCAGGCTCCCTACAACTGGTTCAACTTCTTCGACTTCTGGCAGAAGGCGCGATGAAGCGACTGCTCGCCGCCCTGTTGCTGACGGCGCTGACCACTCCGGCGCTGGCCGCCTGGGATCTGGCGCAACTGATGGACGAGCTTGCCCGGACGCGCGGCGGCAAGGCGCGCTTCGTCGAGACCAAATACCTCGCGCTGCTCGACCGGCCGCTCGTGGCGAGTGGTGAAATGCGCTTCACGACGCCCGACCGGCTGGAAAAGCGACAACTGACGCCGCGCCCGGAAACGCTGCTGCTCGACAAGGACCGGCTGACCATCGAGCGCGGCCAGCAGAAACTGAGCATCGATCTGACTGCCCAGCCGGAGGCCCGGGCTTTCGTCGACAGCATCCGCGGGGCGCTCACCGGCAACCGCCAGGCGCTCGAAAGGAACTATGCGCTCCATCTTGCCGGCAACCGCGAGCGCTGGACACTCACCCTGCTGCCAAGCGACCAGGCGATCGCCGCCATCGTTCAGAAGATCAGTATCGCCGGCCAACGCAACCGCATCCACAGCATCGAGTATCTGCAGGCCGACGGCGACCGTGCCGTGATCAGCATCGAACACCTTCCCGAGCCGTGACCGTCACCGCCCTCCGTACCCTCGTTCTCTGGTCGATGGCGATGCTCGCCGGCGCGGCGATCGTCTGGCATAGCCGCTTCTCGGCCGACATGTCGTTCTTCCTGCCGGCACACCCCAGTGCCGGGCAGCAGGTGCTCGTCGACCAACTCAGGGAGGGTGCGGTCACGCGACTGTTGATGCTGGGCGTCAGCGGCGGCGATGCCGGGCAACGGGCAGCGCTGTCCCGCGAACTGCGTGCGCGGCTCGCCAGCCAGCCCGAGTTCATCGCCGTACGCAACGGCGAAGCGCACGGTCTCGACGCAGACCGCGAGTTCCTGTTCCGCCATCGCTACCTGCTCAGCCCGGCGGTGACGCCGGAACGTTTTTCGGTTGCCGGCCTGCGCGCCGCGATCGCCGAGAGCATCGACCTGCTGTCTTCGCCCGCCGGCCTGCTGGTCAAACGGCTGCTGCCGCAGGACCCGACCGGCGAACTGATCGGTCTGCTGCTCGGACTCGATGCCGGCGCCCAGCCCGACAGCCGCGCCGGCGTCTGGTCGTCGCGCGACGGCGAACGGGCAGTGCTGCTGGCGCAGACCGCCGCCCTGGGTTCAGACACCGACGCACAGGCCAGGGCGCTCGATGTGGTTCGCGAAGCGTTCGCCGCCGCCCGCACAGCCGCCGGGGTGCCGGCCGCCAGCCTGCAGATTGCCGGCCCGGCCGTATTTGCCGTGCATGCCCGGGCGACGATCCAGGCGGAAGTCGCCAGGCTGTCGCTGATCAGCACGCTGGCCATCGCCGGCCTGCTGTATTTCGTCTACCGCTCGTTCGGACTGATGAGCCTCAGCCTGTTGCCGGTGGTCAGCGGCGCGCTGGCCGGCATGGTCGCCGTCAGCCTCGCCTTTGGCACGGTTTTCGGGATCACCGTCGGTTTCGGTTCGGCGCTCATCGGCGAGGCCGTCGATTACTCGATCTACTATTTCGTCCAGAGCGAACGTGGCGACACCACGACCTGGCGCGCCCGCTTCTGGCCGACGATCCGTCTCGGCGTCCTGACCTCGGTCTGCGGCTTCGCGGTTCTCCTCCTGTCCGGCTTTCCCGGACTGGCCCAACTCGGCCTGTATTCGCTGATTGGCCTGCTCACCGCCGCCGCCGTCACGCGTTTCGTCCTGCCACAACTGCTCCCGGTCGGCGTCGAGGCACGCGACCTGAACACGCTCGGCAAGGCGTTTGCGCGACTCGCCGTCTGGCTACCGCGGCTGCGCTGGCCGATCATCGGCCTCGCCACACTCGCCGCCGCCAGTCTGATCGCCAACCGTGACCCCTTGTGGAGCCATGAACTCGCGGCCCTGAGCACGGCCAGCACCGAAGACCTGGCCACCGACCGCGCGCTGCGCGCCGACCTCGGCGCGCCCGACGCCCGCCTGCTGGTCGTGGTCAGCGCCGCCGACCGCGAACAGGCGCTGCAGGCCGCCGAACGTACGGGCGTCCAGCTCGACCGGCTGCGCGCGGCCGGCGTCATCGGCGGCTACGAGTCGCCGGTCCGCTTCCTGCCCAGTGCAGCAACCCAGCTCGCGCGGCGCGCCAGCCTGCCCTCGGTGGCGCAACTGCGCGAGCGTCTGCCGCTGGCGCTGGCCGATTCGCCGCTCGCCGCCGGCAAGCTCGAACCTTTCCTGCACGACATCGACGTGGCGCGCGCAGCGCCGATCATCGGCCCGGAAGCGCTGCACGGCACCAGTCTGGCGCTCGCCGTGGACGCCCTGCTGCTGCCGCGGCGCAACGGCTGGAGCGTCCTCCTGCCGTTGCGGCCGCCGTCCGGTGACCGCCTGCGCGCACTCGACGCCGAAGCCCTGCGCGCGACCCTGGCGGGTTCCGGGGCGCTGCTGATCGACCTGAAGACCGAGCTGGACAAGCTGTATGCGCATTACCTCGACGAAGCACGGCTCCTCTCGCTGGGAGGGTTCGTCGCCATCGTCGGCCTGCTCGGCGCAACGCTGCGTTCGCCCCGCCGCGTGCTGCAGGTGATCGTGCCACTGCTGCTGGCGGTCCTGCTGGTCACCGCCGCCCTCAATCTGGCCGGCGTCCGCCTGCAACTGCTGCATCTGGTCGGCATGCTGCTGATCGTCGCCGTCGGTTCCAACTACGCCCTCTTTTTCGACCGCCTCGGCGGCCGGCTGGCCGGCGAACCGCGGACGGTCGCCTCGATGCTCATCGCCGCCCTGACGACCGCGATCGGCTTCGGCACGCTGGCGACTTCGCAGGTGCCCGTCCTGCAGGCGCTGGGCATCACCGTCGGCCCGGGCGCGATCCTGGCACTGCTCCTCTCGGCCTGCTTCGCCCAGCCGACGCCGCAGGCATGAGCACACCCCTGCGAACCCTCGGCCGGATCACCGGCGCACCGACGCGGCTGGTGCTGCTGCCGGGCGCGTACATGGGCGCGGCGGACTTCGTCAGCGCCGGTTTCTTCAGCGCCATCACGCGGCGCCGCCTGCCGATCGACCTCCTGGCGGTAGACCTCGACCTGGCGATGATCTCCAGCGGCGAGGCCCTGCCCGCGCTGCAGGAAGAAGTCCTGTCGCCGGCGCGCGCGCAGGGCTGCCGGAACCTCTGGCTGGGCGGCATCTCGCTCGGCGGCCTGCTGGCGCTGTGTCAGCAGGCCGATTCGCCAGGCAGCGTCGATGGCCTCTGCCTGCTTGCCCCCTACCCTGGCAGCCGGCTAACCGCCGACGCCATCGCTGACGCTGGCGGGCTGGCCTGCTGGCAGCCCTCTGCCGAGCAACTCGCCGACTACGAATTCCGTGTCTGGCGGTGGTTGCAGAAGCCGCCGGCCGACTTCCCGGTCTTCGTCGGCTACGGTGCCGAAGACCGCTTTGCCGCGGGACTGCGGGAGATTGCCGGCTGCTTCCCGTCGACCGCGAGCCAGGTCGTTCCTGGTGGGCACGCGTGGCCTGTCTGGCAGCTCCTGTGGGAACATTTTCTCGACCGGCGATTCCTGCCGACCTGAAGCACATGCCACGACCCTGGAATCCCTCGCCGGCCATCCAGGCCTCGTTTGCCCTGCACGGGGCAGCCGCGCTCGGTGTCCTGGCGATGCCGGGCCACTGGCCGTGGGCACTCGGGGCTCTGGCCGCCAACCACCTGATCCTGACGACTGCCGGCCTGCTGCCGCGCAGCGCCCTGCTCGGCGCCAACCTGACGCGCCTGCCGGCCACGGCCAGCGCACGCCGGGAAATCGCCCTGACCATCGACGATGGTCCGGACCCGGAAGTCACGCCGCACGTTCTCGATCTTCTCGACACTGCCGGCGCGCCGGCAAGTTTCTTCTGCATCGGCAGCCGCGCCCGCCGGTTCCCCGCGCTCTGCCGGGAAATCGTTGCCCGCGGCCACTGCGTCGAGAACCATGGCGATTCGCATTCATCCGCCTTCGCCACCTTCGGCATGCGCCGCATGCACGCCGACATCGCCGCCGCGCAGAGCACGCTGTCCGACCTCACCGGCCAGGCGCCACGCTTCTTCCGGCCGACGGCGGGGCTGCGCAGTCCGCTGCTCGACCCGGTGCTGGCGCGTCTCGATCTGCGACTCGCGACATGGACGCGCCGCGCTTTCGACACCCGCGAGGCTGATCCGCAGCGTGTCTTCCTGCGGCTGACCCGCCGTCTCGGCGCTGGCGACATCCTGCTGCTGCACGACGGCCACGCCGCGCGCACCCCCACCGGCGAAGCGCTGATCGTCGCCGTGCTGCCGCGGCTGCTGCAGGCCATCGCGGAGAGTCGCCTCAACCCCGTCACCCTGACCCATTCCCTGGCATGAACGAACCCTTTCTGTCCACGCTGCTCGACGACGCCAGCCGCCCCTTCCGTGCCGGCGGGCATTTCGCCTACCACTATGCACGCGGCAAGCTGTCCGGCGACTGCATCTTCCGCGAACTTCTCAGGCGCGGCATCTTTCCCGCCACAGGGCATTTTCTCGACCTCGGCTGCGGCCAGGGCAGCCTGTTCTCGTGGCTGCTGGCGGCGCGCGCGCTCTACGAGCAAGGTCACTGGCCAAGCGACTGGGCGGTCGCCCCGCAACCGCTGCGCCTGCGCGGCTATGAGCTGATGGCCAGGGATGTCGAACGCGCCCGGCGCGCCTTCGGCCAGCCACACCCGATCGTCGACATCCGGCAAGGCGACATGCGCGCAGTCGACTTCGGCCAGGCGGAGGTCGTGACCATCCTCGACGCGCTGCATTACATCGACCACGCGCATCAGGTGGACGTCCTGACGCGGATTCGGGCAGCCCTGCCGCCAGGCGGGCTGTTCGTCACGCGCGTCGGCGATGCCGGCGCCGGCCTCCCTTACCACCTCTGCAACTGGGTCGATCACGCAGTCACCTTCTGCCGCGGCCACCGCCTGGCGAGGCTCTACGGACGCACGCTGGCGCAATGGTCCGAACTCCTCGAAGCGCTCGGCTTTTGCGTCGAAACGCTGCCGATGAACGAAGGCAAGCCCTTTGCCAACAACCTGCTGGTGTGCCGACTGCCGGCATGAACGTCCTGCCGGCCATGCAGCCGCTCGTCGTTGCCAATCGTTGCCGACGCCGCGGGCAACCGGCAATCGTCCTCTGCTAACGGTCATGACTTTTCCAGGCACCCCCCGATCATGAAAGTCATGACCGTTTCCCTCTCCCCCGACCCCTTCCACGGCCCGCGCTGCATCGCGGGCCGGCTACGGCGGCGCGGAGCCGTGCTCCGCGAAACCCCGCCTTCGCCCCCGCGAGGGGGGAGGGGAAATTCGTGAGTCGCATGCGCGACTTTCACATTAATATTCGGCTCCGACGATCTGGAGCATCTACTTGACCCCTTTGCTGGTTTCCGCCTATACCCTGACCACCTGCCTCGGGCGCGGCCTGGCTGCGACACTGGCAGGCCTGCGCGCGGGCAGCAGTGGCCTGGCGCCCTGTGCTTTCGAAACGGCCGTGATCGATACCTGGGTCGGCGAAGTGGCGGCGGTCGACGATCAGTCCCTGCCGGTGACGCTGGCGCGCTACGATTGCCGGAACAACCGTCTGGCGCAACTCGGCCTCGAAACCGATGGCCTGGCCGAACGGGTGCGCGCAGCGGCAGCGCGCTACGGCCGGAGCCGCATCGGGGTTTTTCTCGGCACCAGCACCGGCGGCATCCTGCAGGCCGAACTCGCCTACCGCCGGCGCGACCCGCACAGTGGCGCCTTGCCCGACGATTTCATCTACCGCAACACGCACAATCCTTTCTCGCTGGCCGAATTCGCGCGCGATTATTTCGACCTCGAAGGCCCGGCGATGACGGTATCCACGGCCTGCTCGTCGAGCGCCAAGGCCTTTGCGGCAGCGGCTCGCCAACTCGCCTGCGGCAGCATCGACGCGGCGCTGGTCGGCGGCGTCGATTCCCTGTGCCTGACGACGCTCTACGGCTTTGCTTCGCTCGAACTGACCTCGAGCCAGCCGTGCCGGCCTTACGACATGGCACGCAACGGCATCTCGGTCGCCGAAGGGGCCGCGTTTGCGCTGCTCGAACGGCTGCCGAAGAATGCCCGCCCCGGCTCGCTGCTGCTGCTCGGCTACGGTGAGTCGAGCGATGCCTACCACATGTCCTCACCGCACCCGCAAGGCCTCGGTGCCCGCATGGCGATCGAGGCGGCCCTGCGCTCGGCCGGCCTGCACCCCTTCGACATCGACTACATCAACCTGCACGGCACCGCGACGCCGAGCAATGACGCGGCCGAAGGCAAGGCGGTGGCGGCGCTGTTCGGAGCGCGCACGCCGTGCAGTTCGACCAAGGGTGCGACCGGCCACACGCTCGGCGCCGCCGGCGCCGTCGAAGCGCTGATCTGCGCGCTGGCGCTCACGCACGAGCTGCTGCCCGGCAGCCCGCACACCAGGACAGCGGACCCGGCGATCCCGATCGACTACCAGCTCACTCCCCGCGCCGCGCGCGTGCAGCGGGCACTGAGCAACTCCTTCGGCTTCGGCGGCAGCAACTGCAGCCTGGTTTTCGGCGTCAGCACATGAGACCGACTCCGCTCACCGCCTGGATCGACGGCGTCGGCTTCATCGCCCCCGGCATGCCGGACTGGCCGACCGCCTGCGCCGTCCTGCGCGGCGAACAGGCTTATACGCCCGCGCCTTCCGTGCTGCCGGTGCCGAGCATCCTGCCACCAGCCGAGCGCCGGCGCGCCAGCCGCGTCGTCAAGCTGGCGCTCGCGCTTGGGCTGGAAGCCGCCGCCCATGCTGAAGCCGACGTCGGCACGCTGGCCACGGTGTTCACGGCCTCCGGTGCCGACGGCCACAACTGTCACGCGCTGTGCGAGCAATTGGCGACCGACGACCGCCAGATTTCGCCGACCCGCTTTCACAACTCGGTGCATAACGCCGCCGCCGGCTACTGGGGCATCGCCACCGGCGCGATGGCCCCGTGCCAGGTGCTTTGCGCCTTCGACGCGAGCTTCGGCGCCGGTCTGCTGGATACGCTGGCGCAAGTCGTCGTCGACCGACGGGCAACCTTGCTGATCGCCTACGACAGCGAGTATCCGGAACCCCTGCACCGCAAGCGGCCGATACCTGATTGCGCCGGTGTGGCGCTGTTCCTGACCCCGCTCCAGAGCGTCCGCTCACTGGCGCGCATCGCCGTCACGCCAGGCACCGACGCCGCCGCCAGGCTGGCCGATGGCGCACTGGAAAGCCTGCGCACGACGATCCCGGCGCTGCGCAGCCTGCCGCTGCTGCAGAAGCTGGCCAAGCGCGAAGGTGGCGGCGTTTGCCTCGACTACCTGCCACCGATGCAACTGCGCGTGGACTGCATCCCTTGTTAGACCACCGCTGGATCGCCGGGCATATCCCCCACCAGGGCACCATGTGCCTGCTCGAGTCGGTCGTCGACTGGTCGGCGACGACGATTTCCTGCCGCGCGACCAGCCATACCGACCCGGCCAACCCACTGCGCGCCGAGGGTCGCCTGGGCGCGGCGAGCGGCATCGAGTACGCGGCGCAGGCGATGGCCGTGCATGGCGCGCTGCTTGCCGAAACCGGTGAACGGCCTCGCCATGGCTACCTGACCAGCCTGCGCGGCGTGACCCTGCACGTCGCCCGGCTCGACGACCTGGCGGGGGAACTGAGCGTCCAGGCCGAGTGCCTGTCGAGCGATGGCACCAACATTCTCTACCGCTTCGCGGTCAGCCACGCCGGCCGCTGCCTGGTCGACGGACGCGCCGCCGTCGTCCTCGACGCCGCCACGGTCGACGCGGCACGACGGCCATGAAACGCGCGCTGGTCACCGGTGGCAGCGGCGGCATCGGCGCGGCGATCTGCCGCCGCCTGGCCGCCGACGGCTGCCACGTGATCGTGCACGCCAACCGCGGCCGCGCGAAGGCCGAGGCGGTCGTCGGCGAAATCGTCACCGGCGGCGGCAGCGCCGAAACGGTCGTTTTCGACATCACCGAGCGCGAGCCTACGGCGACGGCGCTGGCCGACCTCCTCGTCGCCGGCCCGATCCAGATTCTGGTCAACAACGCCGGCCTCCATGCCGACGCGGTCTTTCCCGGCATGTCCGGCGAGCAATGGGACCGCGTCATCGATGTCTGCCTGAACGGTTTCTTCAACGTCACCCGACCGCTGATCCTGCCGATGATCCGTACGCGCTGGGGGCGGGTCGTCAATGTCTCGTCGGTCGCGGCGATCATCGGCAACCGTGGCCAGGTCAACTACTCGGCAGCGAAGGGTGCGCTGCAGGCCGCGAGCAAGTCGCTGGCGCTGGAAGTGGCCAGCCGCGGCATCACGGTCAATGCCGTGGCGCCGGGGATCATCGCCACCGGGATGGCCGACAGCGCTTTCGACGCCGCAACGATCAGGACACTGGTGCCGATGCAGCGCGCCGGCAAGCCCGAGGAAGTCGCCGATCTCGTCGGCTTCCTGGTTTCGGATCAGGCCGCCTACATCTCGGGCCAGGTGATCTCGATCAACGGCGCGCTGATCTAGAAGAGCATCAGACGGTCATGGGATGGTGCAGCGTCAATGCCCACTCACGCTGCCCATGAGTGGTTTCGCTCCCCGCTGCCTGTCCATCGACCTGGAAGTCGGGCTGCGCGATGGACGGATTCACCGCTTTGCCGCCGTTCGTGGTGACCAGCCGGGGACCTCGCTGCGTTTCCGACAAGGCAATCTGCTGGCCGCGCTGGCACAACTCGACGCATTCGCCGAAGGCGCCAGCTTCCTGCTCGGCCATAACCTGATCGCTTTCGACCTGCCGCATCTGGCCGCCGCCAAGCCCGATCTGCAGCTGCTGCAGTTGCCGGCGGTCGACACGCTGTGGCTCAACCCGCTGGCCTTCCCGCGCAACCCCTACCACCATCTGGTCAAGCATTATCAGGATGGGCAACTGCAGCGCGGGCGCCTGAACGATCCGCTGCTCGACGCGCAATTGACGCTCGAGGTCTTCCGCAACCAGCAAGCGGCGCTGGCCGAAGCCTCACCGGGCCGGGTTCTCGCCTGGCACTGGCTGACGACCGTGCACAGCCGGCAGGCGGGGCTCGATCGCTTCTTCATGGCTTTGCGCCACCAGCCTCGCCCGAGCGATGGCGAAGCGCTCGCCGCCATTCGCCAGCAACTGGCCGGACACGTCTGCGCGACGCACCTCGGTGAGGTGCTGGCCGATGCCGCCGGCCAGGGCTGGGCCCTGGCCTACGCACTGGCCTGGCTGTCGGTGGCCGGCGGCAACTCGGTGATGCCACCGTGGGTGCGCCATCAGTTTCCGCAGGCCGGCATGCTGATCAAGCGCTTGCGTGACACCGCCTGCGCCGACCCGGCCTGCCAGTGGTGCGGGGAGCGGCACGATGCCCGCAAGGAACTCGTGCGCTGGTTCGGCTTCCCCGAATTTCGTCCGGAGCCGGTCGACGAAGCGGGTCAGCCGCTGCAGCAAAGCATCGTTGCAGCGGCGATGCGCGGCGAACACGTGCTGGGGATTCTGCCGACGGGAACCGGCAAGTCGCTGTGTTACCAGATCCCCGCGCTCTCGCGCTTCGACAAGACCGGTGCGCTGACCGTCGTCATCTCGCCGCTGGTGGCCCTGATGGCCGATCAGGTGGCCGGACTGGAGGCCCGCAACATCAGGAGCTGTGCCGCGCTCAACGGGCTGTTGTCGATGCCCGAGCGCGCCGACGTGCTCGATCGCCTGCGCCTGGGCGACATCGGCATTCTCATCGTTTCTCCCGAGCAACTGCGCAACCACACGCTGCGCAAGGTGCTGGCGCAACGCGAAATCGGCGCCTGGGTACTCGACGAGGCGCACTGCCTTTCCAAATGGGGGCAGGATTTCCGCCCGGATTATCGTTACATCGGGCGCTTCATCCGTGAAAAGGCCGGCAATCAGGCGATTCCACCCGTCCTCTGCCTGACGGCTACCGCCAAACCCGCCGTGATGGCCGACATCCTGGATCATTTCAGGGACAAGCTCGGCATCGAACTGCGCTGCTTCAACGGCGGCGCCCGTCGTGCCAATCTCGATTTCTGCGTCGTCCCGACCAGCCCGGCCGAAAAGTTCGCGCACATCCATCAGATCCTGGAAGCCGATCTGCCGCCCGAGCTGCCTGGCGGAGCCATCGTCTATTGCGCGACACGCCATCAGACCGAAGAAGTCTCCTGCTTTCTGCGGCAGAAAGGCTGGGCGGTCGACCACTTTCACGCCCGGCTGCCACCGGAAACGAAGAAGAGCACACAGAAGGCATTCATCGACGGCGATCTGCGCGTCATCGTCGCCACCAACGCCTTCGGCATGGGGATCGACAAGCCGGACGTGCGTCTGGTCATCCATGCCGACATTCCCGGTTCGCTGGAGAACTATCTGCAGGAAGCGGGCCGCGCCGGCCGCGACCGTCAGTCGGCACGCTGCGTTCTCCTCTACACCGTCGAGGACGTCGAGCGGCAATTCGGCATGTCGGCGCGCTCGCGGCTGTCGCGCAAGGAAATCCAGGCCATCCTGCACTCGCTGCGCAATCTCGACCGGAAGAAACGCCGGGGTGGCGGCAAGGAGGGAGACCTGATCGCCACCGCCGGCGAAATCCTCGCCGAGGACGAAGACGGCGCTTTCGAGCGTGATTCGGCCACCGACGACACGCGCGTGCGCACCGCCGTGTCGTGGCTGGAAGAAGCCGCGCTGCTGACGCGCGAGGAAAACCGGGTCCAGGTCTTCCCCTCGTCGCTGCGCGTCGCCTCGCTCGACGAAGCGCGCAGGAAGATCGAGAAAAGGGTCATCGCGCCGGAGTATCGGAAAGGGCTGCTGGCAATTGTCGGCGCACTGATCGGCGCGCCGGTCGATGAAGGCATCTCGACCGACGAGCTGATGCTCGTCTCCGGGCTTTCCCCCGAAAAAGTCCGCGCCGCGTTCTACGACCTCGAGGCGCTGGGACTGGCCAGCAACGATACGGCGCTGACCGCCTACCTCCACGTCGGCGTCGAGAGATCGTCGAAGAAGCGCTTCGCGCAGGCCGCCGCGCTCGAATCGGCGTTGATCGCCCTGCTGCGCGAGCAGCACCCGGACCTCGGCCGTGGCGAATCGTCGATCCTCCACCTGCGCCACGCCAACCAGCACCTGCAGGATGCCGGCCACGCCGATGCCCTGCCGGAGCGCCTGCGCCAACTGCTGAGCAGCCTTGCCGCCGACGGCCGCGACGAAGCGGGCGGCCAGGGCAGCCTGAAGCTGCGGCGGGTTGATGTCGAATCGCTGGGTATCGAACTGCAACGCGAATGGTCGGCCGTGGAAGCCACCGCCCGGCGCCGGCGCAGCGCCGCCGGCTGCCTGCTCGACCACCTGCTCGGCTGTCTGCCTGCCGGCGCCCGCGGCAACGATCAACTGGCCGAAACGACGCTGGGCAAACTGCTGGCGGCGCTGGCAGCCGATCTGTTGCTCGGGGCAGAAAGGACGATCACGCCCAAGCTGCTCGACCGTGCGCTGCTGTGGCTGCACGAGCAGGAAATCATCCGCCTCAACAAGGGACTGGCCGTCTTCCGGCCGGCCATGACGATTCGCCTGGAGCCCGACTGGAAGCGGAAGTTCATGCCGGGGGATTTCGCGCCACTCAAGCTGCACTACGACGAACAGGTGGTGCAGATTCACGTCATGGCCGAGTACGTACAGCGCGGACTCAAGGCCATGGCCGAAGCGCTGCACCTGACGATGGACTACTTCAGCCTGCAACGCGACGAGTTCATGCGCCGCTGGCTACCCGATCGCGACCAGGAACTGACGCGCCAGACGACGCCGCAGTCGTGGCATGACATCGTCGAGGTGCTGAACAACCGGCAACAGCGCGAGATCGTCGCCGACGAGCGGGAAAGTACCAACGTTCTCGTCCTCGCCGGCCCCGGCTCCGGCAAGACGCGGGTGCTGGTGCATCGCATCGCCTACCTGATTCGCGTCCGCCGCGAGAACCCGCAGGGCATCCTGGCCCTCGCCTACAACCGCCACGCCGCGGTGCAGATTCGCCAGCGCCTCGGCGAGCTGATCGGCGACGATGCCCGCGGCGTTGCCGTGCTCACCCTGCACGCACTGGCCATGCGCCTGGTCGGCGCCAGTCTGGCCACGCAGAGCGGAAGGGTGAACGGCGACCCGTTCAAGGAGATCATCGAACAGGCGGTCAGGCTGCTCAAGGGCCAGGACCTGCCGCCCGAGGAAGCGGACCAGCAGCGCGAACGCCTGCTGGCCGGCTTCCGCTGGATTCTGGTTGACGAGTACCAGGATATCGCGCCCGAACAATACGAACTGATTTCGGCGCTGGCCGGTCGCACCCGGCCCGATGAGGACGGCCGCATCAACCTCTTCGCCGTCGGTGACGACGACCAGAACATCTACGCCTTCAATGGCGCCTCGGTTGCGTTCATCCGTCGCTTCGAGGCCGACTATGCCGCCAGGCCGGCCTTCCTGACCGACAACTATCGCTCGACGGCGAACATCATCGAAGCCGCCAACCGGCTGATCGCCCCGGCGGCGAACCGCATCAAGCAGGCGCACCCGATCCACATCGATGCGGCACGCAAGGGCCAGGCCGCCGGCGGCGAATGGGCCGGCATCGACCCGGTCGGCCAGGGGCGCGTGCAGATCCTGCCGGCCGGCAACGACGACCGGACCCAGGCCCTTGCCGTGATCACCGAATTCGAGCGCATGGCAAATCTGGCGCCGGCGTGGGACTGGGCGCGCTGCGCCATCATGGCCCGCAACTGGCGTTCACTCGACCCGGTGCGCAGCTATTGCGAACTGCGGGGTATTCCGGTGCAGCAGGCCGATGAAGACCGCAGCGGCTTCTGGACTCTGCGCGAAACGCAGGCGATGATCGGCTGGTTGCGAACGCGCGCGAGTGCGCTGATCGACGTATCAACGATCCAGCAGTGGCTGGCATTGCAGCCTGAGGGTCGACCTGACGCCCATTGGTGGAGCTATCTGCGCGAGGCGGTGAGTGAGTATGCACTCGATGTCGGTGACGCCGAATTGCCGGTCGACCATTTTCTCGACTGGTTGGCCGAGTGGGGCCGGGAAGCGCGCCGGCGGCAGACCGGCCTGCTGCTGCTTACCGCGCACCGGGCCAAGGGTCTCGAATTCGATCACGTCGCGGTCCTCGATGGCGACTGGCTACGGAGCGGCGCCAACGAGGATGCGGACGCCACGCGCCGCCTCTACTACGTGGCCATGACGCGTGCGCGCAAGACGCTTGCGCTGGCGCGCTTCGATCGCGGCCAGGCCTGGCTCGACACGCTGGCGGGAGGGCCGGCGGACTCGTCGTCCCACTCGTTGTCCGACCCGCCGGCCTTCCTGCGTCGCCACGCGACGCCGCTGCCAACGCCGCCGCCCGAACTGGCGCGTCGCCATCGGCGACTCGGCTGGCGACAGATCGACCTCGACTTTGCCGCACGCCATCCCCCCGGCCACGCCATTCACCGGGCACTGGCCGCACTCACCGTAGGCAACCGGATCGCGCTTCGCCAAACATCGGCCGGTGCCTGGCGACTGTGCGATGCGCAAGGGGTCGACGTCGGCGCGCTGTCGCAGCACTTCGAACCGGAAAACAACATGCACTGCATCGAAGCCCGCGTCGCCGCCATCCACGTGCGCCGACCGAGGGACGTGGCGGAGCCTTACAAATCCCGGATCAACGCGCAATGCGAATCGTGGGAGATGGTGGTTCCCGAGCTGGTGTACGCGCCGGGTGCTTGACACGCCCACCACGCGGAGAGGCTCGTCGTAGACCCTGAGTTGCGAAAAATTGCTTTTGGTGGCGAACGCCAGGGATTGAATCTACCCCTATCGCAACTCGTACCAGACGCCCCTGCCGGCGCCGTGCTGACCCAGGCGGCCTTGCTCCACCAGCGCCCGGAAATGCTGCTTGAGCGTGTTGCGATTGCCGCCGGTCAGTCGAATCGCATCGCCCATCGTGATGCGGCCATGCTCACGTGCGAACTCGACGATCTGGAGCGACAGTTCAGGTAGCGAGGCCAGTACCAGCTTCTCACGCTCGACCTTGCGATTGAGACGACGGACCTGTTCGGCGAGCGTGCGCAGGAAGAACGTCAGCCACGGTTGCCAATTCGGCGAAGTCGTACGGATCGTGCCTTGCGTTTGCCGCAAGGCCAGGTAGTAGGCCTCCTTGCTTTGCTCGACTACGCTTTCCAACGAGCTGTAAGGCACGTAGGCATACCCGGCCTGCAAGAGCAACAGGGTTGTGAGAACCCGGCTGAGCCGGCCGTTGCCGTCCTGGAATGGATGGATCTCGAGGAAGACCACGATCCAGATACCGATGAGCAGCAAGGGGTGAAGCTGTCCCGCCTGACGTTCTGCGTTGAACCAGGTGATCAGTTCAGCCATCAGGGATGGCGTGTCGAATGGCGTCGCGGTGGCGAAGACGACGCCCAGTTGTTTCCCGTCCTCAGCAAAGGCCACTACGCTGTTGGCAGTCGTCTTGTAGTTGCCTCGATGCCATGCATCCTTCTCGCTGTAGGTCAGGAGATCACGGTGCAATTGCTTGATGTGGTTCTCGGTCAGCGCGATGTCCTGCCAGGACGAAAACACCAGTTCCATGACCTCGGCGTAGCCGGCTACCTCTTGTTCGTCCCGTGTGGCGAAAGACTTGATCTGCAGATTGGACAGCAGGCGCTGGACTTCGCGATCGGACAGCCTACTGCCCTCGATGCGGGTGGATGAACCGATGCTCTCGATGGTGGCGACCCGCCGCAGTGCGGCCAGCCGATCCGGCGCCAGCGTACCGAGCGCGCGCCACGCTCCCTTGAACTCATCGATTTCGGCGACGAGACTGAGGGTTTCCGGGGTTATCTGGACGGCATGCGAGGCGATCATGCCGACAATGTTACATCCAATTACACCCATTTCAACACAGGCCCAAGAAGCGCGCAGAACGTAACTTTGCGCCATGGGGCAGGTCGTCGGGGCAGATCTGACGCAGTTGGCAACGATGATCATGCTCAGCGCCTTGGTCTGCAGCAGCCAGCCGATGATGCTGGCCTCGCCCGGTGCCCAGTTGGGCAGGCGGCCAGGAAGGTGCGCGCCGAGCAGCTTGCCGCTGACCGACACGCCGAGCAGGATGCCGGCGGCGACGAATACGGCCTCACCGCCGAGCGTCCAGTTGGTGCGCAGGCCGGTGCTCAGGAAAAAGACCGGCATGACGACCAGCAGCACATGGTGGCGCAACAGGTCCATGCGCTCCTGATCGAACCACTCGGTGTCCATGATCGCTCCCGCCAGGAAGGCGCCGGGCAACTGGCGCTCACTCGACCCGCTGCGCAGCTATTGCGAACTGCAGGGTATGCCGGTGCAGCAGGCCGATGAAGACCGCAGCGGCTTCTGGACTCTGCGCGAAACGCAGGCGATGATCGGCTGGTTGCGAACGCGCGACAGTGCGCTGATCGACCTGCCAACGATCCGGCAGTGGCTGGCACTGCAGCCCGAGGGTCGGCCTGACGCCCATTGGTGGAGCTATCTGCGCGAAGCGGTGGCCGAGTATGCACTCGATGTCGGTGACGCCGAATTGCCGCTCGACCATTTTCTCGACTGGTTGGCCGAGTGGAGCCGGGAAGCGCGCCGTCGGCAGACCGGCTTGCTGCTGCTGACCGCGCACCGGGCCAAGGGTCTCGAATTCGATCACGTCGCGGTCCTCGATGGCGACTGGCTACGAAGCGGCGCCAACGAGGATGCGGACGCCACGCGCCGCCTGTACTACGTGGCCATGACACGCACCCGCAAGACGCTGGCGCTGGCGCGCTTCGATCGCGGTCAGGCCTGGCTCGATGCTTTGCCAGGAGGGCCGTCCGACTCGCCGGCCTTCCTGCGTCGCCACGCGACGCCGCTGCCAACGCCGCCGCCCGAACTGGCACGTCGCCATCGGCGCCTTGGCTGGCGACAGATCGACCTCGACTTTGCCGCACGCCATCCCCCCGGCCACGCCATTCACCGGGCACTGGCCGCACTCACCGCAGGCAACCGGATCGCGCTTCGCCAAACATCGACCGGGGGCTGGCGATTGTGCGATGCGCAAGGGATCGACGTCGGCGCGCTGTCGCAGCACTTCGAACCGGAAACCCACATGCACGGTATCGAAGCCCGCGTCGCCGCCATTCATGTGCGCCGACCGCGGGACGTGGCGGGGCATACCGGTCCCGGATCAACGCGCAAGGCGAATCGTGGGAGATGGTGGTTCCCGAGCTGGTGTATGCGCCGGGTAGCTGACGAAGCTTCAGCAGGCAGGTCATCCGGTCATCGGCAAGCACCGTAACGCTCAACGAGCCAGCCCAATCCTTCCAGCCACTCGTCGTGAATTGCGGCGCGAGGTGCCCTGCAGACGTGAGGAGTTGACGCTCAATTCCCGTGGCAAGGCGAGAGGATGCCAACAATCACTGAGAGGCGATCAAGGAACCACTGCGAACGACCGCCTATCAGCCATAACGGCCGTTGGCCTGTGTAGCTCAATCAGGCAGCAATCTACCGCTTACCTGCCGTTCAACCTTGATAGGTCGCGAACGGCAGCTTGCCTTTCTGGCGAATGCGCACTCCCGACCCAGAAGAGACTGATGACCTTTTCAAGTCCTCTGGCAGCTTACTGATCTTCAAGCTACCGTTCGCTGAAAACTGACCCTGTCGGCACCTCGGCCAGAACTGCCCTTGGGAGACGTCCCAAGGGACGTCAGCAATGTGCTCGATTGCAGCCTGCGAGGGAACCTCAATAATCGTAGCCAAGCCGGCGCCAGTGTACCATGGGGTAAGATGTTCAATGAGTACGGGCGGCCATGAAAAGCCCTTCGACGCCATGTCGTGACTGACGGTATGAATTCATCAGAAGCTTATCACGAGGCTATTAGCGGTTTGTGCCTCACGGCGCCCTAATACATCAAATTTGTGCAAGGAGAGTGTGACAAGATGGGCGCTGCAAACAAAATCACGGAGGGCTTCCGAGTCGGCCAGACAATGGCTAACAATTTCCCGAGCCCACGAGAGCTGATGCGCTCCAGGCATCCCGACCTTTTCTCGGACAGTGTCGTTGAAGAGCGTCCCATTCTCGCACGGCCTGTTTTTGAATATCACCTAGAAACCTTGACCGCTCGGAAGGAGGAGTATCAGTTCGAGCATTTCTGCAGGCTGATCGCCGAGAAAGAGATTTGCCCCAACTTGCGAGTGCAAACGGGGCCCACGGGCGGCGGTGATAGTAAGGTCGATTCAGAAACGTATCCTGTCGCACAGGAGATTTCCAACCACTGGTGGCTCGGTGAGCCCTCGGGCGGATCAGAGCGGTGGGCATTCGCCTTCAGCGCAAAAAAGGCATGGAAACCGAAACTTGAATCTGACGTTAAAAATATTCTTTCGACCCAGCGCGACTACAAGCGAATCTATTTCTTCACGAACCAGTTTGTCAGCGATAAATCGCGGGCTAGTGCAGAGGATGCGCTGACTAAGAAGATCGGTATCCCCGTCCACATTGTCGACAAAAGTTGGCTTGTCGATCGCGTCTACAGCCATGGGCACCTGCCGCTCGCCATCTCAGCCCTCCAGATCGACAACGCCTCCACCGATCGGAAGGCTCGGCTTGGACCGAAAGACACGGAGCGCCTCACGGACTTAGACGAGCTGGATGCGCAGATATCAGACCCTTCGCGCTACGCGGGCGCACAGTACCAACTGATCGAAGATTGTGTTCGCGCCGCGAAGCTCGCGCGTTCGCTCGACAAACCCCGTCACGAAGTTGAGAGCCGATTTGCCATGGCTGATCGGCTGGCGCAGGAACTCACCTTCCCGCAGCAGCAGTTGCGCATTGCCTATCACCGCGCATGGACGGCTCACTGGTGGTTCGAGGACTACGCGGAGTTCCTGCGGCTCTACGAAGAAGTCGAGCGCTTTGTCCTGCGGTCGCAAGAGGCACAGGACCAGGAGCGCCTGTTAAACCTGAACCACTTGCTGCTGGGCATCGACGAGCGGGGCGTCCTGCCCAAGGACAAAACGAGGGTCGATGATAGGCAGGCCGCGCTGGTCAAGCACTTGGAGTTGCTTGAAGCGGATGTTGCGCGTCCGAACAACGCGCTGTTCGCGCGCATGCTCAGGACTTTTGCGCGTCTGACTGACCTCATGAGGGCCCGCGATTTAAGTGCCGTCGGTGGCATCTGGACCGACCTCGAGACGATCGCACGGGAATCGAAGCAACTCGGGCAGTTCCCATTCGAATCCTTGTCTTCGATGGTTCATGAAATGAGCGAGATGTTCGACAGCCCCGGGTTTGACAGCCTTTATGAGGTGGTCGTCGATATTGAGCGCCAGCGAATCAGTGATGGCGAAGCCGGGGATTCGTTTAAAGCCCGTGGACTTCAAAAGCTCAAAAACGGCAAACCCTATGAGGCCATCCGTTGGATTGGTCGCGCCGAGGAACTGTTCATCAAGGAGGAGTATCAGCGCGAGCTGATCCTAACCCTTGCCGCGGGGAGCTACGCGTACAAAGAGGCGGGCTTGCTCTGGGCAGCGCGCAACAAACTCCTGGTCGCGATCGAGCGAGCCTTTCGCATGCTGATTACGGAAGGTGAGTTGCCGCTGATCGCATACCGTTTGCTCCGGCGCCTGACCTGGATCGAACTGCAGCTAGGCCGAGTTCCACAGATTCTTCAATCGCTAGTCTGGACACGGTATTGCGCCAACTTGGTGAAATTCGAAGAGGATGACGAAGGCGACGACAGAAGCCTCGAGGAGACAATGTCCATGCACGCCGTGTTCGGCATGCATTTCCTGAATGTTCCTTTCAAGCGCTTGTCGACGCTGGAACAACTGCCCGACGCACTGCAGAGGCTTGGGCTCGACCTTCCCCGAACGGCCGTCCTGTACGCCTTGGGACACGAAAAGCGCGCAAATGAAGAGGCCTTTCCTAATGAACTACAGACCTCGGCCGAACTCTACGATTTCTTCGAGAAATGGCAGGACCACCCGGCTCGCCAGGACATGCCAGCCGAGCCGACCTTGAACGAGGGCCCCCGAACAACGCTTCGGTCGATTATATTGGGTGCCGAGTTCGTCATCGATTGCCCGAACGATCCCACATCGGTCGGCGTCTCGGAGTCGCTGTTGGGGGCCATGGAAGCATTCCTGTCGACCAGCGATGAGGAAGACCTGCTTCCCCATGCTGAACGGACTGTGATTTGTCTGCGTAAGGTCAAGGAACAAACCACCGGGCCGACCTTTGACTGGGTCGAAGGCACCGCTGGCGTCCACGCCGAGGTGCTCACTGGCGAGAGCGTCACCTTTGATAACGCCGAAGCTCTGACGAAGTTTACTGACTTTCTGTGCGAAACCACGGCGATGGTCGCCGCCCGCTGCTTCATTATCCGCTCGCCCGAGGAATGGATGACGCGGATCGCCGGGGACGAGCGCGGCCTTGCTCGCGCCACCATGCTTGGCAATGTCCTCGCGATCGGCAGAAACCTGTTTGGAGGCGACGCCAAGGTGCGCCTGACTGACTGGATCGATGCCGACGACAAGTGGTACGACTGCCTGCGGGATCAATACTGGCGGCCCTCTACGCCGGCTGCGGTGAGTTCTTCACCCCAGGGGCCTGCCAAGCGAGGTGAAGGGCCGCCACCGAAGGAACTGATGGATACGTCTCAGCAAAAGCACACCGAGCGACAGGTGCTGTCCCCCATCAACGTGCCGATCTGGGATCAGGCCGGTTGGGGCGGCACCCTCTATGGTTGGTCGGGATCAGCGCCGCCCGTCATGGGGCTAATGTTCCGAAATATGGAGGCGGCTTCACGAATCTTTGCGGAGTGGAGCGCCCGGTTTGGGCAGGCAGACATGGACGATTATCTGCGTATCGCGATCATCACTGGAGTCTCGAAGGCAAATCCGACTCACTATGCTGTTATCGTTGGACCCAATATCGACCGAATTGAGCGGATGCCTGGAACCAGCAAAACTTTCACCCTAGTGTCGCGCGTTAACTGGATGACCCCGGAAACCACCAAAAATCTCGATGGCTTCCTGAAGGAGTTCGATAAATACGGCGCGTTCTACCTCATGCCAGTCAAACTGCCTGATAAGCCTAGCGAGGTGCCTGATTTGGAGTCGAAGCAATATTTGCTCAAGGGGCATATCTATGTCCGGCCTGCCTGGAAAATCGGTGAGCATGATTCCGACATGGTGGCATTAGACGTAGACGAAATCCCAGTCATTCCGGACGGGATCACAGACGCGCCGGTGCTCAAGGCGATGGCGCGAAAGCGGGACCGGTCGGACAAGTAGGGCAAAGCCCAGCAGGCATTGGCATTCATTCGTGAGATCGAGATACAGTACTGTAGGGGTGCGTTCTAAGGTACGCGCTGCCTAGGCGAAAGGCCAGCGGCCTCGCTTGGTCGCTTGTTTGCATTCGCTATAGGGTAAGCTGCCGTTCGAACCCTCTCACGTCTGAACGACAGGTAAGCGAACATTGCCGCCCGATTGAACGCGACAGGCCAACGGCAGCAAAGGCCGACCAAGAGACTGACGACTCGAGCAATTGATGGCGGCTTAGGGATCAGTTACCCGTCGTTCGAACCTGACGATTTTTCGCAGTCGCTACGTCTCTTGATGGCCGTCAGCACGCGTCCGACATGATCCCTGCGTACTGCCGAGTCGAGACATGCAGCGACTTTGCCACCCGACTTGGGAAAAGAAACTGGTCACCGCGTCGCTGAGACTTTTCCAGCCACGCGGTGACGGCTGCTCTCGTCGGCTCGGTCAGTTCGAACTGCACAGGTCGCTGGGTCTTCCTCTGGATCACGATTGCACGGGGCAGCACCTGATTTCAAATGCGCCCACGCGGCAAGAAAAAGCCCGCCGGATGGCGGGCTTTTTGTCTTCAGAGTCCTTCAGCGGCAGACGCGGCAGCCGACCGGCCCGGGCACCCGGCTAGGACGCTTCCTTGACCTCGGGAACCTTCCAGCTGCCATCGAGGATCGACGGCGCCTGTTCCTTCGGCCAGTACAGACGCATCATCAGGACAAAGCCACCCTTGGGTGCCGGTAGCCAGTTCGATTCCTGGCTCTTGCCCGGCGATTCGTTCTGGATGTAAAGATCGACCGATCCGTCCGCATTCGCCTTGAGCTTGTTACGCTGGCTCAGGGTGTAGCGATTCAGCTTGTTGTCGACAAAGAAGTAGTCCGCGTCGTACATCGTCAGTGACCAGAAGCCGTTCACGGGCGGCAGTTGGCCCTTTTCGAAGTGCAGGACATACTTTTTCTCGCCGTCGTACTTGGCGGCAACGTCCGGTCCCGTGGAAGTCGGATACACGGCATCTTCCGGCCGGTTGGCGCCGAGGCCGATCGCGGTGACGAGCGCACGCTGCAGGTAATTCGTGCCGTACAGGCCCGTCTTCGTCGTGAACAGCCAGCCGTTTTCGAGCTTCATGTCGCCCGCCACGATACCGGCCTTCATCCAGTCCATGATCAGGTCCTGAGCTGGCTTGGGCGCCCCGGCAAGGCCCTTGGCTACGGCGGGATCCAGCTTGGCGACGTCGAAATCCTGCCCCGGAACGATGCCGATCTTGGCCAGCTTGGCCAGCATCGGGGCATCGTCAGCGACCGCCGGATTGGTCTTGAGCAGTTCTGCGAAGAGCTTGAAGTACGCGGTGGGATCGAGCGCATTGACCTGCTCGCGCACGGCGGTCTTCATGTCGATGGCCGGATCGACCGTGCCAGGAGGCAGCGAGTAGGGCTTCCCGTAGGCAGACAAAGGCACGACCGAGATCTTGTCCTGCAATGTGTGAACCGCCTTGTAGTCCTCGGGGGTACCGGTGCTGTAGATGCGCCCGAGAATCCAGACCAGACCCGTCGGTGCCTTGTACTCGGTCACGCCAGCGGGCAATTCGCCCGACCAGCCCGGACCGGTGATGGCGTAGGTCTGCGCCTTCGTGCCCGTCGTCCGCTTGCCCGGCACCTGGAACACGTTGGTCCAGCCGTCGAGCATCGGGAAAAGGAAGTAGCGGTCCTTCATGTCCGGGAGGCTCAGTATCCAGGGTTCCTTGGATACGTCGATCCAGGTGGTCGTGTAGAGCGTGTCAGCGTTCGGCGCCGTGACATCGCGGTACGACGCGTCGGGATAGCTGCGCATCCGGACGAAGTGCCCCATCGGAGCCCGCGAGCCTTGCGGTGCCTCCACGTTCGTCATGATGCGGCGCGTCATTTCCATCGTAACCAGCGGATAAGCGTAGACGTAGCTCTCGATGGCAATCACCCGTGCTTCGGCTTCCTGCGCCGCCGCTTCGACCGCCTTCGCTTCCGCCTCAAGCTTTGCTTTGGTTTCCGCAGCAACACGGTCGACCTGGGGCTCCACCTGCTTGCCGCATGCACCGAGCAGGACCAGGGAAAGCACGCTCAGCCCGATCGAGGCACACTTGAGCCGCTGGCTGATGGGTTGTTCATTCATTGAGGAATCTCCTTGTTGGACTTGGAACCGCAACGCTATCACGACAGGAGATGACGCCGCTACTGGTTGCGATCGTCGTGCCAGCGATCGCTCGCTTCCGAGGAAATCCCGGCGAGCGGGGACAGCGCGTGTCTAAACTTCTGGGGGGTTATCTGCCCACCTTCCTTGCCTCAGCCAGTCGGTCTGCCCAGCGTCAATTATCCTGGCCGGTGGAAGCGAGGCGCAATGGGTAGCTACCCCTTCGGTCTTGCTTGTGGGTTTTTGCTCTGCTCAGAAGGGGGCTAGCCCCTTCTGAGCAGAGCGGCGGCGGAAACTCTCCACGTTCATCTCGAAGATGCTGGCGTGATGAACGAGACGATCGACGGCGGCGAGCGTCATGGCCGGTTCGGCGAACACATGATCCCAGCCGGAGAACGGCTGGTTGGCGGTGATGGCGAGACACTTGCGCTCGTACCGCTCCGCGATCAGTTCGAACAGCACAGAGGTTTCCGCCTGGTCGCGCCGCACATAGCTGAAGTCGTTGCAGATCAGCAGGTCAAAGCGGTCGAGCTTTGTCAGCTCTGCCGGCAGGCGCAAGTCCCGCCGCGCCGCCTGAAGGCGCTGCACCAGATCGCTGGTACGCGTGAACAGAACCCGATAGCCCTTGGCGATCAACTCGTGGCCAATGCCGGCCACCAGGTGCGTCTTGCCGACTCCAGGCGGGCCGAAGACGAGGAGATTCGCCCCTGGCTCCAGCCAGCTGTCCCCCTCGGCCAGTGCCGTGACATGGGCCTTCGATACCGTCGGCACGGCCGCAAAGTCGAAGTCCGACAACCGCTTGTCCGGTGGCAAACAGGACTCCAGGCGATGACGGTCGATGCGGCGCATCTGCCGTTCATTGACTTCGTGCTCGCACAAGGCGCTCGGGAAACGCTCGGCCGGCCAGCCCTCGCGGTTCGACTGCTCGGCCAGCGCTTCCCACAGGTGCTTGATCGTCGGCAGCCGCCATTCCGTGAGCAGCATCGGCAAGGTGGCGGATTCGATCGCACTCATGCGGCCCCCTCCAGCATGCGGTCGTAGCTCTTCAGTTCCGGCAAGACGACGACCAGCGGCAGATCACTCTGCCGGGGTGCGAAGCGCTCTTCCAGTCCGTCCAGCTCCGGCAGCGTGCCGGCCTGGAGCAGGTCGGCTAGCACGAGGGCCCGTTGCGCCTCGCAGGCACCCCGTGCCGCGATGTCGAGCAGGCCGACCATCCGCTTGCAGGCTTCCCGTTCGGGCAGGTTCTCGACGAGACAATCCCACCTCTGCCGGTACTCGCTGCGCGGGAACAGGTCGTCGCGCAGCGCCCAACGGGCGAAGGCACCCGGTTTCTTCCGAAGTGCCGGAATCAGGTGGCGGTCATCGAGTTTCTTGCCGCGCTGCTTGGCGACCGGAACGACGCTGCGTTCGCTCTGGAATACGCACACGCCGCCCAGCCAGCCTTCGACGTGCTCCGCATAGATACGGAACTTGAGCGGGTGGCCGATCAGCCGCGACGGCACGCTGTAGAGAATCCGCTTGACGCTGGCGGTGCCGAACTTCGTGACTCGCACCTCCAGTTCTTCGTACTCGCTGGTGCGCCGCGGTGGCAATGGCCGCAGGCTGGCGCGCTCTTCTGCCGCCTTGGCCTGTACACGCCGGTTCAGGCGGGTCACCACGTCGGCAACCAGACATTGGTACTCCGCAAGGTCCTGGAAGTGACGCTGTCCGCGCAGCAGCAGCGCTTGTTCGACGGCGTTCTTCAGGGTGCCTTGCCGCGACTCGATGGCGCCCATTCTCGTGCGATTGCCCGCGGTTGTTGCGGCTCGCTCGCATGCCGTAGTGGCGGCACAGGTCGTCGTAGCGCCGCGTCAGTTCTTCTTCCTCGGCCAGGTTGTGGAACGCCGCCGAGAGACTGTCGGTGCGATGTTCTTCCGGCATACCGCCAAACCCCCACAGGGCATTTTGCAGTCCTTGCGCCAAGGCCGCGAAGCTTTCGCCGCCGCGTACGATTTCCGCATGCCGCCAACCTGACCAAGCCAGGGCAAACGGATAGAGCCGATGCGCGAATGCTTCCCCCGCGATCACCACACCCAATTCGTCGCAAACGGTGAAGTCTGACAGCCCCAGCCGTCCCGGCGGGTTGGCCTGCGCAAAGTAAATTTCCCGTTCATCTCCGTGCTGCGCCCGCCAGGCGCGCACCCGCCGTTGCCGGGTCCGCAATACGCCGTCGCCGTATTGCCCGTTGTGCCGGCGTCGTCATTCCTCAAACAGGGTCGTGGCTTCCAGCCCCGGCGCCCCTTGCAGCCATGGCACCAGTTCCGTTTCCCACACCCCTGCCAGCGGTTCCGGCCGCGTGCGCCAATGCCGCGGATCCCGCTGCGATGGCAGCTCCTCCGCTTTCTCGATCCGTCGTGCCGAACGCACGCTGATCCCCCTCCGGGCCGCCGCTATCTCTTGCGTCGCCCTCCTCCTTGCTTCTTTGTACTTTCTCACTTGCTGGTCCGTTATCTTCTTGCCGGGCATCCAGAGCCTTTCAACTTCGCGTCAAAAGACCACGATATCCCTCGCTGCCGGACCCTCCCGACTTCAGGTCCAACCGGCCAACATAGTTGTCGCTAACCGGTCACCCTAATTGTCGCCGACCAACGGCACTGATGCGCTGACCCTCCTTGACCCGCTTGACCGCCCGTTCCTTGAATTCGGTCGTATCGGCCGGCTTCGTTATCTTCATGTCTGGCCTTCCAAAAGTGACTCAATTTTAGGTCGCCCTGGGCAGACGAAATTTCGGGGGAACCTCAGTTGGTCGGAGCCTGATTCTTCACTTCAGCATGCAACGGTGGCCATGATGCTCAATGCGTACTGTCGGCCACAACCGGCCGCCTATTCACTTAGCCGAATAGCTGACAGGCGCGCCCTTGTTATTCCATCAGGTTCGCAGCAGAATGCGGCTACCACAATGACCTTCCGGCTCTCGCCGGTGCATTCCAGTAAGGAATTGGAGACCAAGAATGCCTAGAAAAATGGGGAATCAGCTATTTTGTTTGCTTACCGCCGCCATGACGGTGATGGGCGGGATCTACGCCAGCCAAGCCATTTCCGCTACTCCTGATCCCGTTCAGGCTCGCAAGGATTTGAAGACCATGGGACTGGAATACAACGGGCAGGAGTTTGCAAAAGCCGCTGGCAATGGCGACATGACAGGTGTGAAACTCTTTCTGGACGCAGGAATGGATGTCAATGAGGGAGGTGGAGCGGCACTCGGACTGGCCGCCGGCAGAGGGCGGCTCGACATGGTCAAATTCCTGCTGTCCAAAGGTGCCAAACCGACCTCAAATGCACTGCAGTACGCTCGAACGAGGGGACATCAGGACATCGAGCGGATACTGATTGAAGCCGGAGCGAAAGAATAGGATCCCGATTTCAAAGGAACCCGTAGGGAAAATCCGGCCCACACTTGGGTGACGAATCCCCCAAAATCTGGATCGATTGGTCTGGGCCTCGCACCGGTAAACCGCCATCGCTGAATTTTCGGATTAGGGGTCAGCGATACAGCGGGGAACGGACTCCCATTGAGATGAATTACCGGGTGCCCAGTAGTGGGCGCCATTTTGGCGGGCCAGATTTGCAGGCTGCGCCGGCTTCGCCGATCATGGCAAGCGACAGCTTCGAGGCCACCATGGAAAAACCCAACGCGCCTTCCTGCGAAAAGAACCGGGAACCGATTCTTGACGTGCTGCGCCAGCACTTCGCCGATCGCCACCATGTGCTGGAAATCGGCAGCGGCACCGGCCAGCACGCCATCTTCTTTGCCGAACACTTGCCGCACCTGACCTGGCAAACTTCTGATCGCGCAGAAAATCTGCCCGGCATCTCTGCATGGCTGGACGCAAGCTCCCTGCCTAACACCCCGCCACCCCTGCAACTCGATGTGCAGAAAACCTGGCCGGTCCGACTCTACGATGCGATTTTCTCGGCCAACACCCTGCACATCATGCCCTGGGCCGCGGTCGAGTCCCTGTTCGCCGGCCTGACCGGCATCATGGCTCGCGACGCCAAACTGGCAATCTACGGCCCCTTTAACTACGGCGGCCAATTCACCAGCGACAGCAATGCCAGTTTCGACCGCTGGCTCAAGGAAAAAGCGCCACACCAGGGAATACGGGATTTCGAAAAGGTACATGCCCTCGCGCTGGGAGCCGGAATGGAACTGCTTGAGGATCGGGCCATGCCGTCAAATAACCGCTGTCTGGTATGGCAGGCAGTGAGTAGTGTCGAGGTTTGGTGAGTAGTGGACGTCGGCCAGGTGCAGCCGTACATCTCTACGAACTGCTGGTCATTCGAGCGGCTGCCTCACTTTGAAACCTGCCGCACAGGCTATGCGAACAACTCGGCCGAAGCCGACGTAAGCGTTGAACTGTCGATGCGTCCGCTTTGTCTCCCTCAGCGGCCGTCCGTCGACGTTCCCGACTTTCTGGTGTTCGATCGGGAAGATCTGCCATACCTCAAACCTGATCGAGAAATTCGCTTGCTTCTACTGCTCGTACGGCAATGGCGTTGTGGTGTATGCGTGCGAAGTCGCGGCTCACGATCGCTATCCCAGGTTCTTCGAGTACGGCGATGCTGAAGCTGATTGGCAGGGTCTAAACCGATTGCGGCGGCAATACGAAGACGAAGGGCGCAAGTAAGGCGGGAGCGGGTGGAATTTGCAGTCCGCAGTGCGTTTGCCAGACACTCTGATCCAGCAATTGGTCAGGCAGGTTTCGGCTGTCTTGCTCTGGTGCCAGCCGTGGCGGCGTGCCGGCTGCTAAAGGCGGCTGTAAGTTTTGCCTTCCTAATTGCGACAAGGTCCTGGACAGCGAAGCGTGGCGCGCAGTGAATCAACGCAGAGAGCAGGCCCATGCGGCAGATCTCGGAACATTTCGCGGGAACACAGGCGGATTGACGCTGTCCCCCAACGTAACCGGAGAGCCCTTTCGATGAAACGCTATACGAAGAATGAAGCCGCGATTGCGGCCCTCAATGCCGAACAGTACCGGGTCACCCAGCGCAGCGGGACTGAATACCCGGGAACCGGCGAGTACCTGCACAACGACGCGCCCGGCATCTACGTCGACATCGTTTCGGGTGAACCGCTGTTCGCGTCGAGTGACAAGTTCGAATCGGGCTGCGGCTGGCCGAGCTTTACCAAGCCGATCGTGCCAGAGTACGTGAACGAATCGCGTGATGCCAGTCACGGGATGATTCGTACCGAAGTGCGTTCGACGCATGGCGACAGTCACCTTGGTCACGTCTTCCCCGACGGCCCTCGCGACCGCGGCGGTCTGCGCTATTGCATCAATTCGGCATCGCTGCGCTTCATTCCGCTTGAGCAAATGGAAGCAGAAGGCTATGGCGAATACATCGACCAGGTGGAGGTGCAGTGATGGCACATTCTGAACGTGCAGTGCTCGCCGGCGGCTGCTTCTGGGGCATGCAGGAACTGATTCGCCGCCTGCCGGGCGTGCTGTCGACGCGCGTCGGCTACACCGGCGGCGACTTGCCCTATGCTACCTACCACAATCACGGTACCCACGCCGAGGGCATCGAGATCGTGTTCGATCCCGAGCGTACCAGCTACCGGCGCCTGCTCGAGTTTTTCTTCCAGATCCATGATCCGACGACGCGCAATCGCCAGGGCAACGACAGGGGATCGTCATACCGCTCGGCCATCTACTACGTCGACGAGGCGCAGCGGCAGGTCGCGCTCGACACCATTGACGATGTCGATGCTTCCGGCCTGTGGCCGGGCAAGGTGGTGACCGAACTCAAGCCGGTCGGCGAATTCTGGGTAGCCGAGCCGGAGCATCAGGACTATCTGCAGCGCTATCCCGGCGGTTACACCTGCCACTACCCACGCGCCAACTGGGTCCTCGCCAAAAGCGGCGCCAAAGTCGGCGGCTAGCCACGAAATCTCGCGGGTGGTTCCTCCGGCAACTCAAGGAAGGCCGCTCGGATTGTGAATCGCCCCGGCTTTAGTAGACACTCTCAAGCCGGCTGAACGGCAGGTGATGACAACGGGCGGGGGGGTCGGCCAGAGCAGTCGTTGGGGGTGGCGAGGATGGATGGCTGGAGTCGCACCGATTGCTGTCGCTGTCAGCTTGAATGGCTTGACCGTTAGCTTTCCCGGATGACGAACGCGAACTACCGAACTACCCTCACTTTGGCCAGTACCATTGAATTAGCTGGTAAACTCAAGAGCGGTAATGGTCTGCCCTAAACACGATGAAGCGTCGCTATGCCCAGTTCAATCCCAAGCGCAAACTACTCTCGCCCGCTGAGGCGGAAGTTCGCGTGGCCGAACTCCAGGCGTTGGCCAGTCGCGCTCGCTATGGCGGCAACCCAGAGCATAAGAAGAACCCCGGCGATTTTGGGCTCGTTCCACCCTCCGATCCAAGACAAGGGAAATCACTGTGCGATTTCGCCAAGATTTTTAAGCGTAACGAAGCTGAAGAGTTACTTCGCGCGGGACTGCGCAAGGGCCTTGTGAGCGACCGGATGGTCGGCGATTGGCCGAAGAACGTATGGGCAGTCACTGACGACGGTTTTGCCATGGAAGCGCAGCTTGAAAACCCCGATTCAGGGACCTATCACGGATACCCCATCCCTGAGACTGATCCGCTGTCGCTGGAAGTCATTCGTCGTTGGGGGTGCCTCAATGGCTGAGCTGCGCATCAACGCCAAGTGGATGGCATCAGCATCCGGGGAACCGGAAGTCATGGCTACAGCAGCCTGGGTCGACATGTATGTCGACAACATCAGCCTGACTCGGAACCAGGACATCTGGGCGGAGACCGTACGTGACAACGTCTTCGTCTCTGCCTACCCGCTGGCTATGTGGTTTGCGAGTTCGTGGTGGCGCCTCAACCATGAGCCCCTGCCAACGCAGCAGCCTGGCCATGACTGGCGTATGGTCCATGAACTCGGTGCAGCCAATCACGGTTTCGTATGGCCACGCGTCATCTTGATCCCGGATGGTGAGGCGATTCACGTGTGGGCCGGGACGTCGATGGCGCCGGACCAGTCGGTGCAATACCTGCAAGCGCTGGAGGTGCCGAGAACGATCACGTTGGCTGGCTTTCAGCAGAGCGTCGAGCGCTTCATATGCAGCGTGCTGGCCCGCTTGGATGCCAAGGGGTACGCGGGGTCGAACTTGGCGCACCTGTGGGCCCTCGTGCAGGAAAATTCAGCAGATCCCGAGGCTATCCGCCGGAGGAAGCTGGAGGCCGAACTGGGATTCGATCCCAAGGAGTGCCCGGAACGAGCGCTGAGCGCGGCATTGCTGTGGGAGAGCCAGGTCGGAGAGGCGGCACTGTCAGAGCTGGCACCGGCGATTGCAGCGTCGGGAGCCACCCCGGATTTGGCGCTGATTGGGCAGCTGGCTAGCGCCAGCGGAATTGTTGGCATCCCCGATATCTCGCCTGACAGCATCGATCACCTGGACCACGGGGCACCCTGGGAGCGCGCGATTCATGACGCTCGTGCGCTTCGTAACAAGATGGGCAATGTCAGCGGCCCAGTTCCCGACCGCACTCTGCATGACTTGCTTGGCATCAGCAGTGAAGCCGCAACCAATTGGTCGGCGCCGGTTGGACGGTCGCCAGTCGCGGTGGCGATACCGCTGAACGATCACCAATTGAAGTTCGTTCCTCGCAGGCGCAACCTTGCAGGGCGGCGCTTCGAGCTGGCGCGTTTCCTGGGCGAGTACCTCCGTCCCTCGACCCGCGAAGCGCGTTGGCTTGCATCAACCGACCTATCGACTTTCCGTCAGAAGTATCAGCGCGCTTTCGCCGCAGAGTTTCTTTGCCCCATCGATTCATTGACATCCTTTTTGGGCAGTGATTTCTCTTCATACGCCAGGGAAGAAGCCGCCGCCGAGTTCGACGTCAGCGAGCAGACGATCACAAGCCTGTTGCTCAACAATGGCTACATTCACCATCATTGGACTGATAGCATGCCGTATCGCATGGCAGCCTGATCTGCTTTTCGTGCTCTCAACCGCCGCTTAGGGTCGAGCGTTCGCGTTCCCCCAGGTAGTCAGCTGATGTTCATCCGACCCAAGCGGTCATGACTTTTCCAGGCACCCCCGATCATGAAAGTCATGAACGTTCCCCTCTCTCCCGGCCCCTCCCCCGCGAGGGGGGGAGGGGAGATTCGTGAGTCGCTGACGCGACTTTCACAGTAACCGCCAACGACAGCAATCCGGGCGATACCGGCTCTCTACCCTCGCCATCCTCAATGGCCGGTGAGGCCGAAGGTTGGATTTGTGCACGCACCACCCAAGCCCCAGCGCTCGGTTACTCGGCAAGACGGTCTCCCGCAGCCGCTGCAGTTTCGGCGCCACGACCGACAATCAGTGCCACACGCCAGCGGTCGCGTTCCGCCAGCCGCCGCATCAGCGCCCGGAAGGCGTAGCCGAGAAGCGCGAAGACGACCAGGAAACCAAGTTGCCTGCCTGCGTGGCCCCAGTCCATCAGGCAGGATCAGCGCCAGCCCCCCTGGATGACGATATCGTCGAGGGAGCGATGAAAACCCTTGGGCAGCCCAGGCTGCAGAATTGACCCCTGTCAGACCCGAGCAAAGGAAGCGTGGCTCCGGATCTCATTGCTCGGCCAAGCGATGTAACGCTCACCGTTTGCCGTGTCCCGGCCTGGTGCCGCCACGTGCATCCTGCAGGCACTCGTAGGCACACCTGGCACAGCGGCCACAATCCCGGATAATGCCAAGATTCAGGCAAAGGTCTTTCAGCGTGCGTGCACCGTCCTGTACTGCTTCACGGATGTGCTGCTCAGTCACTGCCCGGCATACGCAAACGTACATCCACGGCCTCCACCAGAAGAAAGGATGAGATCGACGATGATCCTCATTGTAAGAAAATGAGAATCATTGTCAATCATGAGGGTCGTGATCTTTTCCCTTTCTTGCCGGGCGCACGATCAGGGTCCGACAGCGAAGCTGCCGCGCAGGCTGTGACCAGCTCGCATCATAATGATAAACTATCAAATTTATGTTTATAATCAATTTGATTGATCGATAAATTCTGCATAGAATGTGTTCGTCAGGTGCCCGAGCAACCCGCCTCGGCTTCCTGAAAACCACAGGACGATGCGGCTCGCGGGCATCGAGAAGGAAGACCATCCGCACGGAAAGAGGTCGAACTTCTTCCCCCCAATGCCTTCAACCCAGGAGAAACGACGATGAACGCCAGGAAAACCCAAACCCCTTCGATCAATATCGGCATCAGCGCCAGCGAGCGCGAAAAGATTGCCCATGGCCTGTCCGCCCTGCTGGCCGACAGTTACACGCTCTACCTAATGACGCACAACTTCCACTGGAACGTTACCGGACCGATGTTCAACACCTTGCACCTGATGTTCATGGGCCAGTACACGGAACAGTGGAACGCGCTCGATGTCATCGCCGAGCGGATTCGCGCACTTGGGCATCCCGCTCCCGGCACCTACAAGGAGTTCAGCCGGATGAGCTCGATCAGCGAGGTGGAAGGGACGCCCAAGGCAACCGAGATGATCCGGTACCTGGTTGACGCCCAGGAAGCCACGGCACGCACCGCGCGCGATCTGTTCCCGGTGGTCAATGCCGCGAACGACCAGCCCACCGCCGACCTGCTCACCCAGCGTCTGGAAGTACACGAGAAGACCGCCTGGATGCTCCGCAGCCTGCTCGAAGAGTAAGCTGCCTGCATGGGAGATTGGCGTCAGCAACTCACGAATCTCTCTTCTTCCGCAAACGGGCGTCGGCTTTCCGCTTTCCCCGGAATCAGGAATTGACCTCAAGTGCCGGAAACGGGCTTTCAGTTGTCAAGCGCGGCAGTCATCTCGGGTGTGAATGAAAGTGTTGGGAGGTCCCGATATGCCCCTCCCCCTCGCGGGGGAGGGGTGATCACCGATGCCAACGCATCTTGATCGAACAAGGCACCTCGACCAACACTTTCATTCGCACCCAGTCATCTCGCGCGCAGCACCCGGTATCAGGCGGAGGCTTGCGCATGCACTTCCTCTCGCGAAAATCGATCGAGATAGAGGTAGATCACCGGCGTCAGGTAGAGCGTCAGAAACTGCGAGAGCAGCAGGCCGCCGACCACCGCCAGACCGAGCGGTCGCCGGACTTCGGCGCCGGCGCCGAGGCCGAGGGCGATCGGCAGGGTTCCGACCAGCGCCGCCATGGTGGTCATCATGATCGGCCGGAAGCGGATCAGGCAGGCCTCGAAGATCGCGTCGCGCGCGGCCATGCCCGCCTGCCGCTGCTGCGCCAGCGCAAAGTCGATCATCATGATCGCGTTCTTCTTGACGATGCCGATCAGCATGATGACGCCGACGAAGGCGTAGAGACTGAGATCGACGCCAAAGAACAGCAGCGTCAACAGCGCGCCGAGGCCCGCCGACGGCAGCCCCGAAAGAATCGTCAGGGGGTGAATGAAACTCTCGTAGAGAATGCCGAGCACCAGGTACACCACCAGAATCGCCACCAGCAGCAGCACGCCGAGGCCCTGCTGCGACGACTGGAAGGCCTGTGCGGTGCCTTGCAGGCTGGTGTTCAGCGAGACCGGGATGCGCAGTTGCTGTTCGAGCCCCTTGATCCGGTCCACCGCTTCACCCAGCGATACCCCCGGCAACAGGTTGAACGACAAAGTGACCGACGGCAACTGCCCCTGATGGTTCACCGTCAGCGCCTGCGTCTTGCGACTGAAGCGCGCCACGGTATCGAGCGGGATCAGTTTGCCGTTGCTGCTGCGCACGTAGAGGCGTGACAGCGCTTCCGGGTTGGCCTGGTATTCCGGCGCGACTTCGAGAATCACCTGGTACTGATTGGTCGCACCGTAGATCGTTGACACCTGTCGCGCGCTGAATGCGCTCTGCAGGGCATCTTCGACCTGTCCATAACTGAGGCCGAGCGTCGCCAGCTTGTCGCGGTCGATGTCCAGCGCCAGCACCGGGCTGAGGTGGTTGAGATTGTTGGTGACATCGACGAATCCGGGCAACTGGCGGAGACCTTCGGTCAGGGTGGCGGTCCATTGGTACAGCTCGCCGAGGTCGGTGTCCTGCAGGGTGTATTGATACTGCGCGGCGGTGAGCTGGCCGCCGATGCGGATGACCGGCGGATTCTGCATGTACGCCTTGATTCCCGGCACTTCCGCCAGTTTGGGGCGCAACCGCTGAATGATTTGATCGGGAGACGAGCGGCGTTCCGAGCGGGGTTTGAGGATCATGAAAATGGTGCCGGTATTGGCCGTCGGGCGGATGCCGCCGGCCCCCACGGCCGACATGAACGAGCGGATGTCGGGTTCCTGCGCGACGATTTCGGCGAGCGCGCGTTGATGTTTGACCATCGAGGCGAAGGACACGTCCTGCGCACCTTCGGTGAAGGCGACGATCTGACCCGAGTCCCCGCTCGGCAGGAAATCCCTGGGCACGACGGTGAACAGATGGCCGGTGAGCAGCAGGGTGGCGACGAAAACCGCCAGGACGCTGCGCGGGTGCGCCATCGCCAGCTTGAGCGTTCGCTCGTAGCCCGCGAGCAGGGCGGTGAAGAAGCGTTCGAAGATCAGGAACAGACGGCCATGCGCAGTGGGCGCGGCGTGCCGGAGGTAGCGGCTGCAGAGCATCGGGGTCAGGGTCAGCGATACGAAGCCGGAGACCAGGATGGCGACGCAGATGGTGACCGCGAATTCGTGCAGCAGGCGGCCGACGATGCCGCTCATGAAGAGCACCGGAATGAAAACGGCAATCAGCGAGACGGTCATCGAAAGGATCGTGAAACCGATCTCGCGGGCACCCTCGATCGCCGCCGCGAACGGTGTTTTGCCCTGCTCGACGTGGCGGACGATATTTTCCAGCATCACGATCGCATCATCGACGACGAAGCCGACACTCAGGGTCAGCGCCAGCAGCGAAAGATTGTCGAGACTGTAACCGAGGACCGCCATCGCTCCGAAGGTCCCGACCACCGAAATCGGCAGCGCCAGCGCCGGAATGAGCGTCGCCGAGAGGTTTCTCAGGAACAGCAGGATCACCAGAATCACCAGGAAGCCGGCCAGGATCAGCGTGAACTGGACGTCGTCGATCGCGTCGCGGATCGAAATGCTGCGGTCGAACAGCACCCTCATCTCGATCGCTGCCGGCAGCTTGGACTGGAACGACGGCAGGATGCGCTTGATGGCGTCGACCGTCTCGATGGTATTGGCGCCGGGCTGACGCTGGATTGCCAGGACGATGGCACGCCGGTCGACGTTCCAGCTGGCGATCCTGTTGTTCTCGACGCTGTCGATCGGGGTGGCGACTTCGTCGAGCCGCACCGGCGCGCCATTTCGCCAGGCAACGATCAGTGGGCGATAGGCCGCGGCGCTGGCAAGCTGTCCGCCATCCTTGATGGCAAAGGTCTGGCGGCTGCCATCGAGCTGGCCGATCGGCTGGTTGACGTTGTTCTGGACCAGCGCCTGTTGCAGTTCGTCGAGGCCGATTCCCCGGCTGGCGAGCTGGTCGGGGTTGGCCTGCACGCGTACGGCGAATTTCTGCGATCCGAAAATCAGCACCTGGGCGACGCCGGGGATCGTCGACAGACGCTGTGCGAGCTGGGTTTCCGCGTATTCGTTGACCAGCGACAGCGGCAGCGTCGGTGACAGCAGGGTGATGTAGAAAACCGGCGAGTCGGCCGGGTTGACCTTGCGGAACGACGGGGGCGCCGGCAGGTTCGGCGGCAACTTGCGCAAGGCGGCGGAGATCGCCGATTGCACATCCTGCGCGGCGGCGTCGATGTTGCGTTCGAGCGAGAACTGCAGGGTGATCGTGGTCGATCCCTGGGCGCTCGTCGAGGTCATCGAATCGAGGCCGGCGATCGTCGAGAATTGCCCTTCCAGGGGCGTGGCGACCGCCGCCGCCATGGTTTCCGGGGAGGCGCCGGGCAGGTTGGCGGTCACTGCAATGGTCGGGAAATCGACCGTCGGCAATTCGGCGACCGGCAGGGCACGATAGCCGATCAGGCCGAAAATGAGGAACGCCGCCATCAGCAGCGTGGTCATGACCGGGCGGCGAATGCAGAGTTCAGGCAGATTCATCGGGCGCTGCCACCCGGCTGGGCGGCCGGCACTGGTGTGGCGGCAGTCTGGGCGGTGGCGGGAACGGCCGGCGGCGCGGGTTTCACCTGCACCCGCGATCCGGGGGCCAGCCTGAGCTGGCCGTCGGTGACGACCGTTTCGTCGCTGGCAACGCCCTTGCCAATCGCCGAAAGGCCACGGTAGCTGGCCGACACTTCGATCTTCCTGGGTTCCACGGTGTTGTCCGGCCGCACGACAAACAGGAAGTTGCCGTCCGGCCCCTGCTGCACGGCTTCTGCGGGAACGACCACGGCGTTGCTCAGGGTGGCCAGAGAGAGACTGACCTGAAGAAATTGTCCGGGGGTCAGTGCTTGATCACGATTCTCCAGCAAGGCCTTCATCTGGATGGTGCCGGTGCCGGCATCGACGGTGTTGTCGATAAACCGCACCGTGCCTGTGAAACGCGCCTCCCGTTCGCCGGGAATCGTCACCCTGGCGGGCAGGTCGCCGCTGGCCATGGCCTCGCGCACGCGCGGCAGATGCTTTTCGGGGATCGAAAAAGTCACGTAGAGCGGCTGCACGCGATTGACCACGGCCAGCACCGTTTCATTCATCTTGACCGCCGAGCCGGGAAACACCAGGCGCGCACCGACCACGCCGGCAAATGGAGCGCGGATGTGGGTGTAGGCGAGTTGGCGCCTGGCCAGTTCAAGAGTGGCCTGGTCGGCCTTGACCGTCGCGGCGGCGGCGGCTTCGCCGGTGCGCAGTTCGTTGACCTTTTCCTCGGATACGAAGCCGCGTCCCTGCAGGGCCAGATAGCGCTGCACGTCGGCCCTGGCCTTGGCGAGCTGGGCTTCGCTCCTGGCCAGATTGGCCTGCGCCTGCAGCCGCCGCGCGTCGAAGTCGCCGGGGTCGATCCGGACCAGAACCTCGCCCTGTCGGACAGCCTGCCCTGCGCGGTAGTCCACCGCCAGGACCTGTCCGTCCAGCCGTGCCTTCAAGGCCACACTTTCGTACGCTTCAGCGCGTCCCACCACCTCCAGCAGAATGGGAATATCGCCGAGCGTCGCCCTGGCGACCGTGACCGGTACCGGCGGCGGCGTTTTGGCGGCCGTGCCGGCGTTGCTCTGACGAGTGTTCTGATACCAGTATCCTGCACCGGCAACGCTGGCCGCGAGCACGGCCAGCAACAGCATCTTGGATCTTGTCATTTGGCGTTACCATAACCGTCGGAAACAGGACTCGGAGCGTGAGCGACAGGGGAAGGGTTGTACTCCGAACATCCTGCCGTGGTCAAGTCAGCCAAGGGTCATGACCGTTTCCCTCTCCCCTGCCCCCCGCAAGTGGGGAGGGAAGATTCGTCAGTCGCTGGCGCGACTTTCACATTAAAGTATTCTCGAACAGGCCATTCATGCGCATCCTGCCGCTGTGCTCCTTCTCCTGGCGAATGCTCCGGCGCGACGCGCGCGGCGGGGAGTTGCGCCTGCTGGCGGCGGCGCTGGCGGTGGCCGTGGCCGCCCTGACGGCCGTGGGTTTCTTTGCCGACCGCGTGCGTCAGGCGCTCGACCGCGAGTCTCACCAACTGCTCGGCGCCGATCTGTTGCTGACCGCCGATCATCCGTGGCCACGGGCCCTGGTCGACGAGGCGCGCGCGCGTGGCCTGCAGGTCGTCGAGACGCGCACCTTCCCGAGCATGGTGACGCACGGCGAGAGTGACGGGCTGCGTGCGCAGCTCGCCGAGATCAAGGCGGTCGGCGCCGCTTATCCGCTGCGCGGCACCCTGCGCATTGCGCCGGCGCTGAATGTCCCGGATGCGCCGGCGCGCGGCGTGCCGCCTGCCGGAACGATCTGGATCGACGAGCGTCTGGCCTCGGCGCTGGGCGCGCGTGTCGGCGACCGGATCGTCGTCGGACAAAGTGCTTTGCGCCTCGATGCCATCCTGACGCTGGAGCCGGATCGCGGCATCAACTTCTTCAGCGTCGCGCCGCGCCTGTTGATGAACCTCGACGATCTGCCGGCCACCGCCCTGCTGCAGGTCGGCAGCCGCGTCGGCTACCGCCTGTTGCTAGCCGGAGACCTGTCACTGGTGAAGCGTTTCCAGCGCGACCTCAAGCCACGCCTGACGCGTGGGCAGCGCATCGAAGACCCACAGAACGGCCGCCCGGAGATCCGTACCGCGCTCGAACGGGCGCAGAAATTCCTCGGCCTGTCGGCGCTGCTGACGGTGGTGCTGGCGGCGGTGGCGGTGGCGCTGGCGGCGCGACGCTACGGGCAACGTCATCTCGACCCCTGCGCCGTGATGCGCTGTCTCGGCGCGACACAATCCTTGCTGTTGCGCCTGTACCTGGGCCAGTTTGCGGTGCTCGGCGTACTCGCGGCGAGCGTTGGCTGCGCGCTCGGCTACCTCGCCCATTTCGTCCTGCACGCCTGGCTCGCGCAGTTGCTGGCGACGCCACTGCCGCCGCCGGGCCTGCTGCCGGCCGTGCAGGGGGTGGCGGTCGGCCTGCTGCTGCTTTTCGGTTTTGCCGTGCCGCCTCTGCTGCAGCTCAAGAAGGTGTCGACGCTGCGTGTTCTGCGCCGCGAACTGGGCAATCCGCGCAGCGGTCTGCTCGGCGGCTATCTGCTCGGCTTCCTGGCGCTGGCCGGCCTGATGTTCTGGGTAGCCGGCGAAGCTGAGCTGGGTGCCTATGTGGTCGGCGGCTTCAGCGCCGCGCTGATCGTCTTTGCGCTGATTGCCCGCCTGGCCGTCCGGCTGGCCGCGGCGCTGCGTGGCGGCGGGCGATCCGCCGGTGCGGGCGGAATCGGCTGGCGTTACGGACTGGCGAGTCTGGAGCGGCGAGCGGGCACCAGCGTCGTCCAGATCGTCGCCCTGGCGCTCGGCCTGATGGCGCTGTTGCTGCTGACCGTGACGCGCAGCGAGTTGCTCGACGCCTGGCGGCAAAGCGTTCCCCCCGATGCACCGAACCGCTTTGTCGTCAATATCCAGCCCGACCAGGTCAGACCGGTCCGCGCGCGACTGCTGGCACAGGGTCTGGCGGCCGAACTGGCGCCGATGGTGCGCGGGCGATTGACGCACATCAACGGCGTCGAAGTCAGTGCCGCCAGTTACACGGACGATCGCGCGCAGCGCCTGGTCGACCGTGAGTTCAATCTGTCGATGCGCTCCGATCTGCCGGAAGGCAACCAACTCAGCGGCGGGCGCTGGTTTTCTCCCGCCGAAGTCGCCAGCCGGGGGGAGGGAGTGGCCGGGGCGGCCGCATCGGTGGAGGATGGGCTGGCGAAAACACTCGGACTGTCCGTCGGTGATCGCATCGATTTCATCGTTGCCGGCGAGAAGGTCGGCATGACGGTGGTTGGATTGCGCAAGGTCAACTGGGATACCATGCGCGTCAATTTCTTCGTCCTGACGCCGCCGCCGGTCCTGCAGGGCTACCCGGCAAGCTGGATCACCAGTTTATATCTTCCCCCGGAGAAGGCGGAATTCATCAATCGACTGATTCGCGAATTTCCCAACCTCACGGTCATCGACGTGGCCGCGATCCTGCGCCAGTTGCAATCGATCATGGATCAGGTGGCGCAGGCGGTGCAGTTCGTGTTTCTGTTCACGCTGGCAGCCGGGGTCATCGTTCTCTACGCGGCGCTGGCTTCGGCGGCCGAGGAGCGACGCTACGAGCTGGCGGTGATGCGCGCCCTCGGGGCGCGCCGGGAACAGATCAGGCGGGCCTTGCTGGCCGAGTTTGCGGCGATTGGCGGACTTTCCGGGCTGATTGCCGCGCTCGGAGCCATCGCTGTCGGCCAGTTTCTGGCGCGCCAGGTGTTTCGCTTCGAGGTGGCGATCGATCTGTGGCTGTTGCCGTCCGCGGTCTGCGCTGGCGCCTTGCTGGTCAGCGCAGCCGGCTGGTTTGCCGCCACCAGGTTGCTGCAGAGCGCACCGCTGGAAGCGCTGCGCAGCGGCAGCGCGTGACCTTTGTTGGCCTCCGGACCTCAACATCGATCACTTGCCGCCTCTTGCCGTACAGCGAAGTGACTCGGTGAGGGCCGCTGGCCATGGTCCAGCGGAGCAAGAACCCCGGCATGGCGCAACTGGCTGACCATGCGCGATACCGTTTCCAGGGTCAGCGCGGTGATGTCGGCCATATCCTGCCGTGACGGCAGGGTCACTTGCAATTCGGCGGCCGCTGCGCGGGTCGGTTGCTCCACGGCCGAATGTGCGAGCATCATGACCAGACGACGGACGCGCTCGGTAGCCTGACCACAGCGCAGAGTGATCACCTCGGCGGCGCGTCGCTCGGCTTTGGCCAGCGTGCGCAGTAGCGAATCACCGACAGGAGAGGCACGGTCTTCTGGCCAGGATTCGAGAACGCAGGCGGTGAGCGCCGTTGCCGTAAAGCTGTATTTTCCGAACAGCAGTGTTTCGGCTCCGATCACGTCACCTTTGATGGCGAGGTTGGCAAAGCTCTGTTCACCGTTGGGTTCCTCGCGGTCCAGACGAACTGAACCGCTCACGATGCGCCAGGCAGTACCCGCGCCATCGCGGGCATGGATACGCTGACCGCGGTCGAAACGGAGTCGCCAACGCTGCCCTTGATTCGGCCGCGCAGCGGCGCAGCGAGAAGATTTTTGTGCATCGAGCAAGATATCCGGCTCCTTCCTTAATCTGAATAGCGGCTGACGCCGGGCAGACCGTCGAAAAGGCTGGCTGAATCACGGGTGGCCGCCCGGTAAGGAACGACACTCGCCGCGTCGAGACGGCTGCCCTCGAAAGGCTGCCGTTCGCCGATTCTGGACGCCTTGACGACGACTTCGCTCATCACGGGTATCGCTGAACTTGCCGGTGCCGCCGAACTTTCCTGCGCAAAGGCGCCTTGCCACAGACCGGGCAAGGCCAGGGCCACTGCGACCGCGATCGCGATCGCTTTCCTGGCGAACTGCATGGCGAACTCTCCCCCCGTGTTTTGATAGCCGGGATTCTAGGAGATCAGGTTGCGCCGGAAAATGCGGCATATCGCCGCACCCACAGCGGTCGGCCAACAGAATAATCGTGACGAGCTTCCATCGCGACTGGCTTGCTGTTCATCAGTCTTCGGCCTCCAGGGCTTCGCGGACGTTTGGTCGGTGCCGGACGCGTTCCTGGAAAGTCAGCAGGGCTGGCCAGCGCGCGATGTCCATGCCGATTCGATTGCACCAGGTGAGGATGGTGAACAGGTAGGCGTCGGCGACGGTGAATTGGTTGCCCAGGAGGTAATTCCTGCCTACAAGGCAGGCGTCGACGTAGCCCAGGCGGGTGGCGATGTTTTCCTGGAGGCGGAGCCTGTAATCCTCCGGGGTATCCGGCTTGAACAGTAGCGTGCAGGTCTTGTGCAGCTCGGCACTGATGAAGGCCAGCCATTCCTGCAACTGGTAACGTTCGAGCGTGTAGGGACGTGGCGCCAGCCCGCTCTCCGGAATGCGGTCGGCAATGTACTGAACGATGGCCGGAACTTCGGTGAGACGGACGCCATCGCCGATTTCGAGCACCGGCACGTAGCCCTTGGGGTTGATGGCGTTGAAGTCACTGCCGTCGACCAACTGGTGCTGGCGAATATCGACGCGCACCAGTTCGAAGTCGAGGCCGCATTCACGCAGAGCGATGTGCGCGGCCAGCGAGCAGGTGCCGGGAGCGTAGTACAGCTTGACGTCCAGGCTGCCGGGGAGCGACTGTGGCGTCGCCGGGGGTTTCTGGTCTTCTTCAGGCGACCAAGGGATGCGGGTGACTTCGACGGTGAGGAAGCCGCTGTTGTTGCCATACGAAAACGGGGAGTCGTTGGCGAAGAAGTACAGGAAACCCGCTTCGCCGATCTCGATTTCGCAACCATTCGGGGTGGCCATCAGGTTGCTCTCGTCGTCGATGCGCGCGACGCCATTGATGGCGCTTTCGACCAGTCCGGTGAGCATGTTCTCCGAGTCAGGGTTGTTGGCTTCCAGATCGGGTCGCGGATGGATGGCCGCCACCAGCGAGAACCATGGGCGTTCTTCCAGGCGGCGGCTGCCCTTCGCAAGATCCATGAACCAGGTGGTGGATTCGTAGCCGTCGGCACCTGCGGGCGTGCCTTTGTCGATCCACGCACCGCTGGCTTCAATGCGGTATTTCTCGCCGACATCGACTTCGACCCCCGAGGCGTTCCACCATTTATGCGCATAGGCCGGAAAGCGTGTCGAGCCGTCGAGCGGCAGTTTGCGGAAGGGCAGTAGTTCGCGTTCCGGCTGCAACGGTTCCTCGGGAGGCGCCTCGTCCGTCCGGTAGAACATGGTGCTGGCAGAAACGTCCTCAAGGGCTTTGGGGCGATAGTCGGCGCGCTCCTGCAAGCGCAACAGCACGCTGGAGTGCAGTTCGGCATCGTCAGGAATCTTGCGCTCGTCATGTGGGCGTGACCGCCAGACCAGGTTGTGCGTCTCGTCGTGCCGGTCCTCCAGGGCGTTCGGCGCCAGCGGCTCGCTGAGTCGTGCAGGCAACAGCCGCAGGCCGGCGTCGAGGTCGTTGACCTCGTTGATCATCCATTCGAGCGCGATGTCCGAAAGGCCGCGGTGTTCATAGCCGCCACCGATGTCCGCATGCACACCGGCGAACCAGACTTGCTTGATTCCCTCGCGCTCGTTCCACAACGTTGGCGGGAAGTCAGCTCGTTCTTCGTCCACCGCCAGGGCCTGGCGACCGTACTCGACATGCCTGCTCAGTTCGCGGTCGGCGAACTTCATGAAACGCAGTTCGTCGCGGTCGACCATGCGCAGGCCGTTGAACTGTGGTACGCCGAATTCGCCAACGGTGTCCCAGACACCGATCATCCGGATCGGCATCTTGTCGTGGTGTTTCCAGAAACGCCCACCGCGTTTCATGCCACGACCTTCCTTGTAGGCTAGCCAGATGTTTTCGGCCATGTCGGCGGCGTTGTCGTCGAAGGCATCGGCGGCCCAGATCAGGCCGGTGCGGGCGATGAAGGCGCCCAGGCTGCGGGCTGCCCAGGCGCCGCGCGAGAAACCAAACAGCCAGATCTTGTCGCCGCTCTGGTACACCTGCGAGACCAGGACATAGGCATCGATCATGCAATCGTGCAGACCGATTCCCTGCGTGCCGCTCAGGAGGCCCTGCGTGCGTCCGCCATTGCCGACACTTTTCAGATAAAAGGCGGCGAGTTCCTCCGTGCGCTTGCTGAGATGGGAACGGATCGGTCCTTGTTCCTCGACAAACTGTTCCTTGCCGGGCAGCGTCTCGAACAGGCGATACACATTGGTTTGTTCGATAGGGTCGTTCCAGGTGCCATCCATGCAAACAACTATCTGTTTGGTCATTGTTTCTCCTCGTTGTCGCTGCGTTGGTGAGCTCGTCACACGCCAGGGTCGCCGTTCCTGCGCGCTGTACTTTTTTGGGGATCCAATAGCTTAGCCTGCTTGTGGGTCGCCGGGGAAGACCATGATGCGGCGCCGATGCCTGATCCTGTCGCTGAGCGTGTCTCCCACTTCCCTCTTTCCCCTGCACGGCCTGCACCTTATACTGCAGCACAGCAGATGTGCGAAGTTGTCGCAGATCACCGCCGTACGCTACCGATCAACCCCTCTTTTCCGGGAGTTGCCATGAAACCACTGTTTGCCGATGCTGCCCCCGCCAACAAGCCCTCCCCCCTTGCCAGTCCGACGGCCGAATTTCTGCCGGCTACGGAACCTTTGCCGGTCAATCCTCCGGTGCCAGTACCAGCGCGCGCGGTGATGCCGCTGGCGACAAACCTGAGCGCGCCCTCAGCCAGGGTGACCGTCAGCGAATCCGACCTGACGGCTCTCGGCGACAAATCCACCCGGCGAGTGGCGGCGATTTCCGAGCAACTGCTCGGCATGGTGCGCGGGACCGGCGCCGACCAGTTCGGCATCTCTCTGAGCCAGCTCGTCGCGACGGCTCAGCAACTCGATCCCAAGCTTCTCTTCGACAAGTCGCTGCTCGGCAAGCTCAAGGGGTTCTTCATTTCGGCCAAGGAACAGGTCAGGTCGCAGTTCCAGTCGGTATCCGGCCAGCTTGACGCACTCGTCGGCGAACTCGAACGCTCGGCACGCACCTACGAGCAGCGGATTCGCGAGCTGGACGAAATGTATGTTGCCAACGGCGAAGAGTACAAGGCGCTCGGCGAGTCCGTCATCCAGGGCCAGGAGCTGCTGGCCGCGCTGCACGAGGAACTGACGGGCACGCCCGAGACGAGCGACCCGATGCAGGCGCAGGCCATCGCCGATCGCCGTCAGCTTGCCGTGCGGCTCGAAAAGCGGATCGACGATCTCAAGCGCGCGCAGATGATCGCCATGCAGACTGCTCCGGAGATCAGGCTGTTGCAGAACAATTCGCGGATGCTGATCGCGAAGTTCCAGGATATCGTCGCGGTGACGATTCCCGCCTGGAAGAAGCAGTTCTCGCTGCACATTCTGCTGCAGGAGCAGGCGAAGTCGGCCGAACTGGTGACAGCGGTCGACGACGCGACCAACGCGGCCTTGCGCCGCAACGCCGACCTGCTGCGCCAGAATACCACCGAGATCGCGCGCGCCAATCAGCGGGCACTGGTCGAGATGGAGACCCTCGAACATGTGCAGAAGCAGTTGCTCGGCGCTTTCGAGGATGTGCAGAAGATCAACGAGGAGGCCGCGACGGCAAGGGCACAGACCGATGCCAAGCTCGGGGCCTTGCGCGAAGAACTGATTACCCGCTTCCAGAAAACCCGCTAGAAAGGATTCGTCATGTCGCTGATCGACCTCAAGAAAAAGACCCGGATCGTCCTTGAGAAGCGTGCGCTGCCACAGCCGCCACGCTGCCGGGTGGGGCTTTGCATCGATATTTCCGGTTCGATGCACAACGAATACCAAGACGGTCTCGTCCAGGAGACGGTTGACCGCCTGCTCGCCATCGCCGGCACCTTCGACGACAACGGCGAAATGGAGGTGTGGACCTTCAACCAGAAATACTCGACGCCGCCGGTTGCGAAAGCCGCCGATTTCGGCAACTACGTCAAGAAAGCGATCCTCGACAACCCGAACGTGAACAAATGGGGAGGGACCAACTACGCGCCGGTAATGAATGCGGTTCTCGACACTTACTTTCGCGGCGAACGCGTCGTCACATCGAGCGGCTTTCTTGGCATGTTCAAGAAAACCGAGCAGCGTCCAGCCAGAGATACGCATATCCCGGCGCTATGTTTGTTCATCACCGATGGCGACAACAGCGATGAGGCCGAGGCCGAGAGGATTCTGCGCGAGGCACGTCAGTACCCGGTTTACTGGCAACTGGTCGGCATCGGCACCGATACCGATTTCCATTTCATCAAGAAAATGGCCGACGATCTGCCCAATGCCGGCTTTTGCCACTTCCCGAATCTCAAGATCAGCGACGAGGCGATCTACGAAGCGCTGCTGACCATCGAACTGTGCGACTGGCTGCGCAAGCTCTGATCCGCAGGCCGCGGCGAACGCTGGGCATGGCATGCAGCAGCGATTCGCCTATCCGTTTCATTCCGAGTAAAGGAGTTCTACATGGCCATCAATCTGAAGAAGGGGCAGGGGATCAATCTGACCAAAACCGCGCCGAGGCTGCGCATCATCCGGGTCGGAATCGGCTGGGACATCACGCGGGTTCTCGGGCAGTGTGACCTCGATGTCTGCGCCTTTGTTCTCAAGACGGTCGGTGACGCACCGGTTTGCCTGTCCGATGAGCACTTCATTTTCTTCAACAATCTGCAAAGCCCCGAGGGATTCGTCACGCATACCGGCGACAACCGTACCGGTGCCGGTGAAGGTGATGACGAGACGCTGAAGATCGACCTTGCCGTCGCTCCTGCCGACGCGGTGGAGGTCTCTTTCATCGTCACGATGCACGAGGCGCTTGCCCGCCGGCAGCACTTCGGGATGATCCAGAACGCCTACCTGAAGGTCTACAACGACGAGACTGGCGAGGTTCTCGCCGAATACGATCTCGACGAGGAGTTCGCCGGACAGACCGCCGTCCAGATCGGCTCGTTGTTCAGGGCCGACAATGAGTGGCAGTTCCAAGCGGTCGGCGCAGGCTATCAGCGTGACCTGCTCGACTTCGTTCGGGGTTATGGCCTCGAAGCCTGAGTCACCGGTTCGGCCGCTGTTCCAGGATGCCGCTGCGGCATCCGTAGCGCCTGTTTGTCCACCGCTGGCGTCGGAGCCGGCCGAAGCGGCGCCTCGACCGGCCAAGCCAGAGGGGTCGCCGCCCGCGCGCCAGGTGCGACCGCTCGAGCTGCCACCGGCTCAGCCGCAGGCCATGGCGCGTATTGCCCCGTTGAGACTGCCCGAGCGCGCAGCCTTCTCCTCCCCGCTCCCCGTGTCCACGCCAGCACCGGTGCGGGCGATGCTGCTGCCGGAACGAGCACCGCCTGCGGCCGCCGTGCCGGCGTATGCGCCCGCATCGCTGCTCTTCGACGAGGGTCGAGGCTCCGACCTGGAACGGCTGAAACGCCAGGCCATTGAAGCCCTGCCGGCGATATCCGCCAGGCAGCTCGATGCGCTCGACCAGGCGATTCGGGAGTTGTTGCCGGTCGAGGTTGCGAACCTCGCCGCCTGGGGGAATCCCCTGCTGCGACGCGTCGAAGCGATGACCATTGAACTGCAACGACTAACCGCCGTGGTCGTGAGCTGGAACGCCGGCGAGCTGATCGAGCGGTGCAACCGGGCGATGGGCGCTGCCGGTCTATGGAAAATCTTCCAACGCAACTCGCCGGGATCGTTGAAACCCGCGCTCGAGCTGATTCTCGCGCAGGCGGCGCCGACGCTCGACGCTCTCGACGTCCTGGCCGGCCGCTTTGTGCCCTGCCGCGATGACCTGGTTGCCTCGCTGCTGCTGTTCAAGATCGCGCCGCAGGTGCTCGCGCTACGCGACATCGAAGCCGAAGCGCTGTCGCGTCGCGGCCACTTGCTGACGCTCTCGGCCCAGCACTTCGATCTCCTCGAACCTCAGCTCGAGCAGCTCAGGCGTCAGGTGATCAACTGGCAAAGCGAGGTCGAGCAGCTTGTCCGGGTCACCATCCCGGTCTGGGAACTCGCCCACGGCAAGGCCGGCGGCTGACATGACCGATGCCGGAGGCCCGGTTGGTTTCCAAACGGGGCGAATAGAGGCCCCTCTCCCCAACCCTTCCCCTGTGAGTGTGAGGGGTATATTGGTCCCTCCCCACACTTTCATTCACACCCTTGCCGAACGCTGTGCTTGACTCGCCCGGCCATCACCAGCGAGCCTAGAGGGCCGCGCTGCGGTCGCCGTTGACGAAGCCCAGCAGGGGTTCGTTGATGCCCTTGCCAAGCGCAAGCACCTTGAAAAGCTCTCCCATTTCCGCAGGGGAGACCAGTTTCTGCGCCGCGTTGGCGAGCGGCAGGTAACGCAGGGGGTCGCTCACCGGCGTTCTGGCCAGGATTTCGGTCAGGCCGCAGTTGAAGAGAAAGTTCGATTGCGTGGTGTAGCCCAGCAAATCCAGTCCGGCCTGGCAGCCGGCTTCGACGATGGCGGTAAAGTCGACATGTGCGGTGATGTCCTGCAAGCCCGGCAGGTAGAAGGGCTCGCCATGCGCGTGGTGGCGGTAGTGACACATCAGCGTGCCGGCATCGCGCTGTGGATGGTAATACTCGCGCCGCGGGAAGCCGTAGTCGATCAGGAGCAGCGCACCGTGTCCCAGAATCGCAGCCCATTGCGCCACCCAGGCTGGCGCTAGCAGTGCGATTTCACTCAGATAGCCGGGTGCCATCGCGCATTCCTCGGCCAGCGTCTGTGCATGTTCGAGCAGCCGGCCACCGGCCCGGCGATCGCGCCAGATGAACTGTCCATCGTTGACCGCGACACCGCGCTCGGCAATGCCCTCTGCGGTCCAGGTCACGAGATGGACCGGCATCGCATCGAGCACTTCGTTGGCCAGCACCAGTCCGTCGAAATGCTCGGGCAGATCGTCAAGCCAGCGTACGCGAGGCAGGTGATGCGGCGCACGCTGAGCAATGGTTTCGTGCTGGCGGGCGCGCAATTCACCAGACACTTCGAGGATCTCGTAACGCTCGGGGATCTGGCCGCGCCGGGCGAGTTCGAGCAGCAGATCGGCGGCGAGCTGCCCACTGCCAGCGCCGACCTCGACGATTTGCGGAGCAGTCAGTGCGAGCAGTTGCGCGACCTGCGCGGCCAGGGTCTGAGCGAAGGTCGCGCTGATTTCGGGGGCAGTCAGGAAATCTCCGCCAGCGCCAAACTTGTACGCGCCGCCGGCATAATAGCCTTGGCCCGGCGAGTAAAGCGCGAGGTCCATGAAGTGATCAAAGCCGATCCAGCCCCCTGCGGCTTCAATTCGCGCCCTAATATCATGGCTGAGCGCCGCGCTGCAGGCCAGCGCCTCGGCCGTCGGGACGGGCAGCGAGGCGGTGATCCGGGTAGTCAATGCTTCACTGTTCGCAAACTTCGAAGCGCACCTGGCCGTACATCTCGGGATGCGTCGTCGCCAGCCAATGCTCCGCCTCCGATTCGGCACGCGCCCAGGTGGCTGCGCGCAAGGGCACGAACAGCTTGCGGTCGCCGGCTTCAGGCCATTCGAGCGTGTAGCTGTGGAAACTACCGTGCCCTTGCAGGTGGATTCTGCGCGTCATACCCGGCGGTTCGCGATGCAGTCGGGCGGTCGCGCCTGTCAGCCGCAGCCGGTACCGCGGTCCCTGGCCCTGGTGCTGCACGATGAATTCCTGTTGCTCTGCGTCTTCGTCGAGGATCTGCCACTCGGCACAACCTTCGATGATCGCCCCGATCGGCAGATTCGCTTCATCGCGAATGACCTCGGCGTTAACCGAGTGGGTTTGTTCCGCCCGGCCTTCGAGCAGTTCGTGCCAGGGCAAGCCCTGCCGGGTCGGCGGTGCAAACGGAAGGGCGTGCTTGCCCTGGCGAATACGGGCAAAGAGCGAGGATTTCCGAATGTCTTCGAGATCAATCGACGGAAAGGTCGAGCGTGGGTCGGCACGAAAGTTGCCGGCCCCCATGTAGCCGACATTCCACAGCGTTTTCAACCATTCGGCGGTGTCGAGGGCAAGCTGCGCCAGGTGATCGTCCAGCTCGGCGCTATGCGCCTCGGTTTCACGCCGGAGTGTTGCTTCCCCGGCCAGCAATTCAGCCTCGCGTGCGCGCGTGCGCAGCAACTCCTGCAGCAGGACGCTGACCCATTCGGCTTCGGCAGCCGGAAGTTTGGCGATACGCTCGCTAATCATCATCAGATCGTCGGCGTCGAGGGGGGTGTCCAGATGACTCATCAATGATCTCCCAATGTCAGTTTTTTTACAGTTTACCGCGGCGTCGAGGGAAAGGCGCGTTTTTCGGAAGGCGGTGGCAAGAATCCGCTAAAATCAAGGCTTGGTTGCTTTCCTGATCGTTGGGATAGCATGGGAATGGGTGGGGGATGAGCGGAAAAACGATCCTGGTAACCGGCGCCGCCAGGCGGGTAGGCTGCGCCATCGCGCGCGAAATGCACGCGACCGGGGCCAATATCATGGTGCATTACCGTCAGGCTTCGGCAGCAGCCGAAGCGCTGGTTGCCGAACTGAATGCGCGCAGACCCTTTTCAGCCGCGTGTCTGCAGGCCGATCTGCGGGATCTCGCGACCTTGCCATCGCTGGTGGCCGGCACCGTGGACCGTTTCGGTCGTCTCGATGCCCTGGTAAACAATGCCTCGAGCTTCTTTCCGACACCTTTCGGCAGCATTGACCAAGCGGCCTGGGATGACCTGGTGGGCAGCAATCTCAAGGCCCCGCTGTTTCTGACCCAGGCTGCCGCGCCACATTTGCTGGCTGCGCGCGGTGCCGTCGTCAACATCACCGACATCCATGCCGAAAGACCACTCGCCGGTTATCCGCTGTACTGCGCAGCGAAAGCGGGTCTGCTGGGGCTGACGCGTGCCCTGGCCATTGAACTGGGGCCGCGGGTACGAGTGAATGCCGTTGCGCCAGGGCCGATCCTGTGGCCTGATGAGGATTTTTTTGACAGCACCACGCGTGCAGCAATCGTGGCACATACCTTGCTGGAGCGTGCCGGCTGTCCGCAGGACATCGCGCGAGCGGTACACTATCTGCTTGAAGATGCAACCTACGTCACCGGTCAGGTGATCAATGTGGATGGCGGTCGCAGCGCACATCTGTAATTCATCATGCGATTGGAAAGGACCCCTTTGGAACCGTCGAATACCCTGCTGCGCCTGAAAAAGCGCCTGGAGAGCCAGGCCGGCAAGGCGATTGCCGATTACCAGATGATCGAGGACGGCGATACGGTTCTGGTTTGCATTTCCGGCGGCAAGGACTCGTACACGCTGCTGTCGCTCCTGATGGCCTTGCGTGAGCGTGCGCCGGTCAGTTTTCGCCTGATTGCCATGAATCTCGACCAGAAACAGCCGGGGTTCCCGGTGGACGTGCTGCCGCGCTATCTGGCGAAAATTGGTGTCGAGTACCGGATCGTCGAACGGGATACCTATTCGGTGGTGAAGAGCAAGATTCCGGAGGGCAAGACGACCTGTTCGCTGTGTTCCCGACTGCGTCGTGGCATCATTTATCGTACAGCCAAGGAAATCGGCGCCAACAAGATTGCCCTGGGCCACCATCGCGATGACATTGTGCACACGCTTTTTCTCAATCTTTTCTTTGCCGGGCAGCTCAAGGCCATGCCGCCCAAGTTGGTCACCGACGACGGCGCGCATGTGGTGATCCGACCGCTGGCCTACTGCAGCGAAACGGACATCGCACGTTTTGCGCGCGGCATGGACTACCCGATCATCCCCTGTAATCTCTGTGGCTCGCAGGACAATCTGCAACGCCAGAAGGTTCGCGAAATGATGGCTGATTGGGACCGGCGCTACCCCGGACGCACCGAATCGGTATTTTCTGCGCTCCAGAAGGTCGTTCCCTCCCATCTGGCCGACCAGGCCTTGTTCGATTTCAAAGATCTGCGTCCCGGAGCAGAGCTGACCAGCATGGCGGGAGGCGATTCGGTATTCGACCCGCAGCCCCTTGGCGATGACTGCTCATCGCCGCAGCTAACGGGACAGGGAGTGTGATGCATGAGCAGCAAGGAAAGAACGCTATCGGTCGTGTGTGTTGCAGTTGCCGGAAGCCAAAGACTCTTCGAGAAACTCGGGGGTACCGAGGCCCTGCACGCCGTTGACCGTTACATGAAACGCATGCGCCGGGGCATCGATGGCTTTCACGGCCAGATCATGAAGGCCGGTCGGGACGACCTCACTGCCGTCTTTGCCAACGCCAATGATGCCTGCCAGGCGGCCATCGCCATGCAGCGGCGGGTTGCCGACCTGCCACCCGTTTCCGGCGTCCAGTTGGCGATCAAGGTCGGTTTTCATCACGGTGTCGTGATCGAGGAACGGGGTGAGATCCTCGGCGAGTGCGTGCACACTGCCGAATCACTGGCGGGGCTGGCCAGCGCCGGGCAGGTGTTGACCAACAGCGCAACCTGGGCGCTGTTGTCGCCGCATCTGCAGTCATCGACACGCCTCCTGAAAGACCGGTCGATCGCCGGACAACCTGCGCAACGGCAGGTCTTCGAAGTGCTTTGGCCCGAGCCATCGAGCGATGCTGCCAAAGTGGTCGTCGATCCGTACGTCCCCGTCAAGGAGCAGGAATTGCGGCTCTGCATCCGTTATCGTCGCTCTGTGAAAGTGCTCGACAAGCACCAGCCCCGCCTGCTGATGGGCCGTGATGTGAGTTGCGAGATCGCGATTCACGATCGTCGTGCTTCGCGCAACCACGCGTTGATCGAACGGCGAGGCGAGCATTTCGTGATCAAGGATACCAGTACCAATGGCACTTTCGTGACCATCAACGGTGAGCCGGAGCTGTTACTGAAACACGAGGAGTTGGTCTTGCGCGGCAGTGGTGTCATCGCTTTTGCCGCCCCAATGGGCAGTCCGGGTGCAGACATTGCCGAGTTCGAGCATCTTTGAGCCGATCTGAACGCTGTTGTTGTGCGTGCTTCTGCGTATAAGCTTCCGCGTGTCATCCGGACAGGCGACAGGCCGCACCGGCAATCGGCTCGAGCGCGACGGGCGATTACACAGGCATGGTGCGGGCGACGACCAGCAGGGCGACCTGCGCGGCCCCGTGCAACTTCAGCGTACGTGCCAATTCGTTCAGGGACGCCCCGGTAGTCATCACATCGTCGACCAGAAGGAGTCGCTTGCCGGTGAAATCAGACGTGCAGTGAAAGGCCCCGCGCACATTCCTTGCCCTTTCTCGCCAAGGCAGGTCAGCCTGGATGGCCGTGTGACGGATGCGGCTGCAACTGCGTGCGTCGATTGGAATCCGGCAGGCCTGGCTGACCGGGCGAGCGAGTTCGAGCGCCTGGTTGAAGCCGCGTTCGCGAAGGCGCAAAGGGTGTAACGGTAAGGGAATGATCAGGTCCGCAGCGCCGATTTCGCTCAGACAGGCCAACTGGCGGCCGAAGTAGCCTGCGAGTGCCAGACGATGGCCATACTTGAACGACTGCACCAGCTTGTCAATCGGGAAGGCATAGCGAAAAGCGGCAGACGTGGCATCGTAGTACGGTGGCCTGGCGAGGCAGCGACCGCAGACTTCGCCATGCAAGGTCGGCAGCGCACAGCGTGCACAGGCGGGCAACGGCGGTTGCGGCAAATCCGCCTCACAGGCTCGGCAGAGGAGGGTTTGGCCGCTGCCGGCGCCACAAAGCAGGCAATCCTGCGACAGCAGGCGCCCCCACGATCTGCGAACCAATCCGGCGCTTTGAGTTAAGATTGACACCTTCCAAGTGCTCGCAAGGAATTTGTATTGCCGGGCCTTAATTTACCCCAACCCTTAGGTTTACAGACCATGAACGCCATTCCTCAAGCCGCCGCGCTTACTCCCGAACACGCCGCTGCCACGGCACGCACAGCGCGCTGGACTGTCGCCGACGTCGAGGCGCTATACCAGCTCCCCCTGATGGATCTGATCTTTCGCGCACAACAGGTGCACCGTGAACACTTTGACGCCAACGAAATTCAACTCTCGACGCTGCTTTCCGTCAAGACCGGTGGCTGTTCCGAGGATTGCGGCTATTGCTCCCAGTCCGCACGCTACCAGACCGAAACCGGGCGCGAAGCCTTGCTGCCTCTCGACGAAGTCGTCGCCGCAGCGCAGGCCGCCAAGGACCAGGGCGCCTCGCGCTTCTGCATGGGCGCAGCCTGGCGGGGTCCGAAAGACAAGGATCTCGCGAAAGTCGGCGAGATGATCCGTGCGGTCAAGAGCCTCGGTCTGGAAACCTGCGTTACCCTGGGCATGCTCAAGGACGGACAGGCCAGCGAACTCAAGGAAGCCGGCCTCGATTACTACAACCACAACCTCGATACCGATGCCTCTTTCTATGGACAGGTGATCACCACCCACAGACACGCCGACCGTATCGATACCCTGGGCCAGGTGCGCGAAGCCGGGATCAAGGTCTGCTCCGGCGGAATCATCGGCATGGGCGAGTCGCGTCGCAACCGTGCGGCACTGATCGTCCAGCTTGCCAATCTCAATCCGCCGCCGGAATCGGTGCCGATCAACCATCTCGTCCCGATTCCCGGTACGCCACTGGCCGACGTGGCGCCGATCGATGGTTTCGAGTTCGTGCGTACCATTGCTGCCGCGCGCATCACCATGCCGTCCAGTTTCGTTCGCCTGTCGGCCGGCCGCCAGGCGATGGCCGAGGAACTGCAGGCCCTGTGTTTTCTGGCCGGCGCCAATTCGATCTTCTACGGCGACAAGCTGCTGACTACCGGCAACCCCGAGACCGACCGTGATCAAGTGTTGTTCGAGAAGCTTGGGCTACGGCCGATCTAGTCGCCCCGGTCGTCGATGAAAGCGCAGGCGCAGTTCGTCGAGCAGCGCCAGGTACAACGAAATTTTGCGCGGGCGGCGTCGACCTACGACGAAGTGGCGGTACTGCAGCGCGAAGTTGGCAGGCGCATGCTCGAACGCCTCGACTATGTGCGCATCGAACCGCAGCGGGTCCTGGATCTCGGTTGCGGCACCGGCGCCAGTCTCAGCGCACTGCGCGAACGTTATCCCAAAGCATTGCTGTTGGGTGTCGATCTTTGCGAAGCGATGCTGCAGGTCGGACAGGCGCAGCGCTCGCGGCTGCGCTGGTTGCTCCCTTTCCTGCGCGGCAGGCCGCCACCGCTGCTGGTCGCTGATGCCGCCAGCCTGCCTTTGTCAGAGCAGTCGATCGGTTTCATGTGGTCGAACCTGATGCTGCCCTGGCTTGACGATCCCCTGGCCGTGTTTCGTGAGGCGCATCGGCTGCTTGCAGTCGAGGGACTCCTGATGTTTTCGACTTTCGGGCCGGATACTCTGAAGGAATTGCGTACCAGCTTTCGCGATGGTTATGTCCATACCCAGCGCTTTACCGACATGCACGACTACGGCGACATGCTCGTCGAGTGTGGTTTTGCAGATCCGGTGATGGATGCCGAGGTGCTGACGATGACCTACGCGAGCTTCGACGACCTGCTCAACGATTTGCGCCGCAGCGGGTCAGGCTGTGCGATGCGTGCTCGGCGGCATGGCCTGATGGGACGATCAGCCTGGGCCGAGGTACGCGCCGCCTATCAGCGACTGGCGAATGCCGGACGGCTGCCGGCGACCGTCGAAGTGGTTTATGGACACGCCTGGAAGGTACCGCCGAGGAAGACCGCCGACGGGCGGGCAATCGTCCGTTTTGACCCTAAACAGCGCGTACGCTGATTCGGTCTGAAAGGGGCAACGGACACCGTCATCATCAAATCGCTATCCATCCCGTTCCATCCCAAGATACAATCGCAGGATTCTTTTCGCAGGCATGCTTCCGATCAAACACCCTCTCAGCACCCTTTCCGCTACTTTCCTCGTCGTGGCCAGCATGTTGGGTACGGGAATCCTGACCACGACAGGAATCATACTTTCTCTGCTCAAGGCGCCGGAGGCGGTGATCCTTGTCTGGGTGATGGGGGGGATTCTGGCCTGTTTCGGCGCCTTCTGCTACGGGGTCATCGTCAAGGCTTTGCCCAGGAACGGTGGTGAGGCGACCATCCTGCGGGAATTCTTTTCCCCAGTCCTTGGGGAGGTTGCCGGCTGGACGTCCTTTGTCGTCGGTTTTGCCGCCTCCAACGCGGCCACCTCGCTGGCCCTCGCTGCTTATCTGGATGCCGCAATGCCCCACCTTGCGCTGTCGCATGAACTGGTAGCCTGCAGCACCCTTGTCCTGGTAACCGCGTTGCACAGTGTCGTGGGACCGTCAGGCATACGAATCCAGACCCTGCTGGCCATCATCAAGTTTTCTCTCCTGGCCGGGCTCGGTCTTTATGGCCTGATGTTGGCCTCCCCCTCCGCGCCGGCCCATGTCGAATCGGTGTCCAGGATGGCGGGTTTCGGCCCCGACTGGGGCGTCGCCATGATGCTGGTCATGTTTGCCTACAGCGGTTGGAACGCTGCCATTTATGTGGCCGAGGAAGCCCCTAATCCGGGGCGTACCGTACGTAATGCGATGGTCATCGGGGCGATCATTACCCTTCTTCTTTATGTCACCCTCAACCTGGCGCTGCTCAACAGCCTGCCGACGACCGAAATTGATGGCGTCATCCCGGTCATCGCGATCCTGGTGAAATCGCTCTTCGGCACCCAGGCCTCAGCCTGGTTCTCCGGAATCGTTGCCTTCGCCCTGCTCTCCTCGCTCGGCGCTTCCGCTTTCATTGGGCCGCGGGTGCTGGCAACGGTGCTCTCCTGGTTGACTCCCCAGAAACCCGCCTCTTCGCTTCCTGCCGAGGTTGCTCCCCAGTTTTTTTGGCTACAAGCAGGGCTCTCCATCTTGATGGTGATTACCGGCACTTTTGAGCAGATCCTCACGATCATGGGGTTCCTTCTCGGCGTTTTCCCGGTCCTCTGTGTGCTGGGCATGTATCGGATCAAGGAACAAACGCCCGCTATCGCCCGCTATCTGTTTGCTCCCTTGTTTGTTGGCGTCATGAGCATCATCCTGATCCTGGGTGCGGTGCAACGTCCCGCGGAAGTGAGCATTGCACTGCTCCTGGTCTTCGCTTTTTCTCTCCTGCGCTTCGGCAAGTACCGATTCGCCTGATTTACTGACCGGTTTCTGGAGATTCCTGCCCATGCCTCGCTCGCTACGCTGCCATCGCTATCTGGTTCTGATCGGGCTGTTCCTGGCGTTGTCGGGCGCAGGATCTGCCGGTGCCCGTACTGCCGATTCGCTGGCCCGTGCCTACGCTGGCCTGCCGGACCCGCAGCAACCCACCTCGAACGATGTTTCGGAGGCCGGTGCGGCCTATCGCAAGACGGTGGACCAGTCGTGGATGGCATACCGCAATAGCATTGGCCAACCAGCGGCAAACTGGGCGGCCAAGCATGTCGCTGCACCGGCGGGCGGCACGGTTTTCTATCCCTTCGGGGGCCCGGACCTGGTGACGGTTGCCCAGTTATTCCCTGCGGCTGAGCGCTATGTGCTGGTGGCCATGCAGCCTGCCCAGCCGCCGGTGGACCCGTTGCAGTTATCGGAAACCGCTCGCCAGAATTTCTACCGGAAGTTCAGTGGCGAGTGGCGGAAGTTCGGCCGCCTTGGTTTCTTTCGCACCAATGATCTGGATGCCGATGCCCGCGACAAGCAGGTCAGAATAGGTCTGACGCCTATCTTGATGGCCTTTGCTGCCCGCTTGGGATATGCAGTGATCGAGGTGTCTCCCATTGCCCTGAGCCCGGAAACCGGCGAATTCGAGCCTCTCGTGAACGCGCGCACGGAGGCCTGGAACGCAGTCCGGCTGACCCTCTCGCGGGCCGGGAAAACCGTGCGGGTCGATTATGTGCGCATGGATCTTTCCAATTCCTACCTGGAATCCCACGAATTGTCGCGGGTCTGGATAACGCGCATGGCGCGCCATCCGGTTCTTCTCAAGGCCGCCTCCCATTTGCCCCAGAATGCCGCTTTCTCGATCATACGGGATGCGCTGGTGACTAATACCCCACTACTCGTGCAGGATGAAACCGGCGTTGACTATCGCGAGCTGGGCAAGATCGGCGACGTGGCGCTGTATGGCCATTTCGAGCGGCCTCATCCCTTGTTCAATCCGAAGTCCCAGCAATCCTTGGCGGCCGCCTATCGTGTCAGCAAGGCCAGCGGCGAACTCCCCTTTTCGTTTAGTTACCAGAAGGGCAGCAACCAGCGATGTCTCCAGGTGGTTCGGCGGCGGGCCGTGGGAACTACGGCACAAGCTTACTGAAGACCCGGCAATTCACTTTGATTGGTGGAACTGCTCACTGATCGGTCAATCACCCAGGGATACTCCTCATGCGTTGCTTTCTTGCCCTCTTCGCCCTGCTGATGGTCGCTGCCGCGCCAGCGTCTGCCCAGAACCGGACGGATTTGCAGCCCCTGCCGGCAGTCCCGCCGCCACCGCCGGAGATGGCTCCTCTGGATGCGGCATTGGAACCCGAGGTGACGATCATCAAACGCGAAGGTGATACCGTCGAGGAACACCGGATCAAGGGCAAACTCTACAAGATCAAGGTGACACCGGCGCACGGCGTTCCCTACTACCTGGTTGACCGGGAAGGTGACGGAAACTTCAGCAGGGAGACCATGGGAGTTCCCGATGTCAGTGTCCCGACCTGGGTGATCGGGACTTTCTGACGGTTCGCCCGTTCCTGCGGTCGCCAACCTGCGCTTGAACGCCGTGTCGGTGTTCACCCCGCTGAGTGCCGAGCAAGCGGCAGTCTGGCTTGAGGACTACGCAGTGGGCACCCTGAAGACACTCGCCGGCATTGCCGAGGGCGTCCAGAACACCAACTTCTTTCTCGACACGACGCTGGGCCGTTACGTACTGACCATTTTCGAGCAGGCGCCGGGTGAGCAACTCTCTTTCCACATGCAATTGCTGGCGCACCTGGCTGGGCGGGGCATTCCCTGTCCGGCGCCTGTTGCCAACCGCCGTCACGAGTACGTCGGCCCACTCCAGGGCAAGCCGGCAGTCCTCGTCAGCCGGTTGCCGGGGCGCGCCGAGAGCGACCCGAACCTGGCACAATGCGCGGCGATCGGTGGCATGCTTGCCGAGCTGCATATCGCCGCGCAGACCTGCCCGGACCAGTCGGCGCATCAACGCGATGGCGCCTGGTGCGCGCGCGTTGCCGTACAGATCGAGCCCTGGCTGGATCGGGACGATGCCGAACTGTTAGGTGACGAAGTGCGCTATCAGCAGCGCGCGCGGCCGATGAACCTGCCGCGCGGCATCATCCATGCCGATCTGTTTCGCGACAACGTTCTCTTTGTCGGCGACCAGGTGAGCGGCCTGCTCGACTTTTATTTTGCGGGTGTCGACGACCTGCTGTTCGATCTGGCGGTGACCGTTAACGACTGGTGTGCCACTGCGACTGGCGGGCTCGACAGCGAACGTTGCGCCGCACTGCTTGCCGCTTATGGCCGGCGGCGTCCATTGCTGGCCAATGAACAGGCCGCCTGGCCAACCCTGTTGCGCGCAGCTGCACTGCGTTTCTGGACCTCGCGCCTGTACGATCACCACCTGCCACGATCCGGCGAACTGGTCATCAAACGCGATCCGGGTGCCTACCGTAGCATCCTGCTGGCGCGGCGCACACTGGACCGTCACGACGGCCAGCTTGCTGCGGCCGCACAGGGCGGCTAGCATCAGCGCCCTTCAGGTCCGCACCGACATGGTCAAGGAAACCTTCCCGATCCCCGCGCCGATGTTCAACGGTGCCAGCCGCCGCGTCGATGTCGGCAATGTCTTCGACTGGTTCAGACAGGGTTGGGTGATCTTCCTCGCCAATCCGGGGGTCTGGATGGCGATGACGGTCATCCTGATCGTCATCCTGTCTGGCCTGGCGATCGTTCCCTGGTTTGCCGGGCTCGCGGCTTGTCTGCTGACCCCCCTGCTGGCTGCCGGCCTCTTGCTTGCCTGCAGGAAGGTCGAGCGCAATGAGACACTCGAAATCCGTGATCTTTTCGCCGCTTTCCAGAGCCACTCCGGTGGCCTGGCGGTGCTCGGCGTGTTTTACATGCTGGCCATGCTCGGTGGAGGGCTGCTGGGTGCGCCGTCGTCGCTGCTGCTCGGCGTGCCGATCACCCTGTCGATTGGGTTCGCATCGGCGCTACTGGTCTTCAACAGACTGCCGCCGGTCGACGCGCTCAAGGCGAGCTGCCATGCCTGCCTCAGGAACTTCCTGGTTTTTCTGGTCTACGGTCTGATCAGTCTGATACTCTGCTTCTTCGCTGCGTTGCCCATCGGGCTCGGCTTCCTGGTCCTCGGGCCGGTGCTTGCCGGTTCGGTGTATGCCTCCTATCGTGATATTTTCATTGCCGTCTGAGCGACCTGATGACATGCAAGCACTGACTCTTCCTGCTGCCCAAGGCTGGCGCTGGCTGGCCGATGGTTTTCGGATCTTTCGCAAGAATCACCTGATGCTCACTTTTCTGGTCGTCAGTTATTGGGTGTTGATGGCTCTGGTGAATATCATCCCGGTGCTCGGCACAGTGGCGACGACGCTGTGCATCCCGGCCTTTTCGGTCAGTCTGATGAATGCCTGCCGCCGCATCGAGCAAGGTGCGCCCCTCTCCCTGCAGCTCCTGTTCTCGGGTTTTGCCAGCAACCTGCGCGGCCTGCTGGTCCTGGGCGCCCTCTATCTGGCGGCAACGGTCGGAATCCTCGCCATTTCGGCGCTCGCCGACGGCGGTGCGCTGATGGCCATGATGCTGGCCGGTCAGAAACCTGCTGAGGGAGTGGTCAACGATGGCAGCCTGCTGCTGGCCACCCAGATCGCGCTACTCTTCCTGTGTCCGCTGATGATGGCCTATTGGTATGCGCCGGTACTCGCCGGCTGGCATGGCTTGCCGCCGGCCAAGGCGCTCTTCTTCAGTTTCGTCGCCTGCCTGCGCAACTGGCGCGCCTTTCTGGTTTATTCATTGGCCATCGCGGTGGTCGCGACATTGCTACCCGGGCTTTTCATCGGCATTCTGGCGACCCTGCTGCCCGGCAGCGCCGCGCTGCTGGCGGTGGTGATGACGGTATTGCTGATCCTCGTTCTTGCACCAACGCTGTTTGCCAGCTTTTATATCAGTTACCGCGATGTTTTCGTCACCATTGAAGACCATGCCTGATCGCCCCGGCGACCGGCCCCTGGGAATTTTTGGTGGCACTTTTGACCCGGTTCATTACGGTCACCTGCGTCTTGCCGAAGAGGCCGCCGAGGGTCTCGACCTTGCCGGCGTGCGCTGGATTCCCGCCGGTCAGCCGGCGCTGCGCAGCCGGCCGCACGTGAACGCGCGACAGCGCCTGGCGATGGTGCGCCTGGCGACTGCCGACAACCCGCGCTTCTCGGTCGATGCCGCCGAGGTCGAAGCGGATCGGCCAAGTTACACCGTGCCAACCCTGGAACGCTTGCGCCAGGTCGATCAGTGCGGGAGGCAACGGCCACTGGTGCTGCTGGTAGGTGCCGACGCCTTTGCCGGCCTGCCCGGTTGGCATCGCTGGCGGTCGTTGTTCGATCTGGCGCACCTCGCGGTTGCACAGCGTCCTGGGTTTCCGATCGAGGATGCCTGCCTGCCGGCCGATCTGGCGAGCTGCTATCACGACCGCTTCTCGGCCAGCCCGGCAGCACTGGCCGAATCGCCTGCCGGACGTATCGTCACCTTCACGATGAGCCAGTTGGCAATCTCGGCGACACAGATTCGCGGCCTGCTGACCAAAGGCCACAGTTCCCGCTACTTGCTGCCCGACGAAGTCATCGCTTATATTCAAACCGAACACCTTTACCCGGAGTGCTGATTTGCCCATACCATTGCCCCAACTGGAAAAACTCGTCGTCGATGCGCTCGAAGACATCAAGGGCCGTGATATCGAGGTCATCGATACCCGTCGCCTGACCGCACTCTTCGACCGCATGGTCATTGCCTGTGGCGACTCGAACCGTCAGGTGAAATCGCTGGCCCAGAACGTTCAGGACAAGGTCCGCACTGCCGGCGGGCAGGTCCTCTCCTGCGAAGGCGAGGCCGTTGGCGAGTGGGTGCTGATCGATCTCGGCGACATCATCGTGCATGTCATGCAACCGGCGGTTCGCAGCTATTACAAGCTGGAAGAATTGTGGGGTGGCAAGGGACCTTTGCGCGTGCAACGGATCGCCGTCGAGACTGCGCTTACCGGTGAGGAATGAAACTCGCCATCCTCGCGGTCGGCCACAAACCGCCCGCATGGGTGGCCCAGGGGTGCGCCGAGTACGTCAAGCGCATGCCGCGCGAATTGCCTCTGTCGATCGTCGAAGTCAAACCGGAACCGCGGGGATCGAAAAGTCGCGAACAATTGCTCGCCGCCGAGAAGGTCCGCCTGCTGACCGCCCTGCAGGGTTATCAGCGAATGGTCATCCTTGACGAGCGTGGCGTTGATCTGCCAACGCTGCAGCTCGCCGATCGCCTGGCTCGCTGGATGCATTCCGGGGGTGCGACAGCCTTCGTCATCGGTGGTGCCGATGGCATCGACGAAGCCTTGAAACGACAGGCCGACGAAGCGATCCGTTTGTCGAGCCTGACCCTGCCGCATGCCCTGGCGCGGCTGATTCTTTGCGAACAGCTTTATCGCGCGATCAGCATCGTCCGCAATCATCCTTACCACAGGGAGGGTTGATGTCCGTCGAGATGCCGTATCTGCGCCTGCATCTGGCTTCGCGCAGCCCACGTCGGTGCGAACTGCTGACGCAAATCGGCGTTGCTTTCGATCTCATCGTGCCACGCAATGCACCCCGTGACGACCCTGCCCTGGACGAAACGCCGCTGCCCGGCGAGAACCCGACGAGCTACGTCGAGCGTATCGCTCGCAGCAAGGCGGAACACGGCGGTCGTGTTGTCCGTTGGCGAAAACTCTCTCCGCAACCGGTTCTGGCCGCGGACACCACGGTCGAACTGGCCGGCGAACTGATCGGCAAACCGCGTGACGCCGAGGATGCCAGGCGTATCCTGAAGCGCCTTTCCGGCCATACGCATCGAGTCCTGACGGCAGTAGCCATCGCCTTCGGGGAGGGCATCGAACTGGCCCTGTCGATCAGCGAGGTGCGCTTTCGCCTTCTCGATGATGACGAGATTGGTCACTATGTCGCCAGCGGTGAACCGATGGACAAGGCCGGCGCTTACGGCATCCAGGGGCGTGCCGGCATGTTCATCGAGTATCTGGCCGGCAGCTACAGCGGCGTGATGGGTCTGCCGCTGTGCGAAACGGCACAGTTGCTGAAACGCTTCGGTTTCAGACTGTAAGCAACGCTTTTCGAAGATCGGGAATACCGCCCATGGGCAGCAGCGGCAGCGAATATGACGACATCGGTGCGCAGGTGTTCGCCGAGCAGATCGCCATGATCTACCGGCTGACGCCACATACGCTGGCGATGTCGATGATCGGTTCGACGCTGATCCTGCTCGTGCTCTGGCCGTCGGCGCCGCACGCGCTGTTGCTGGGCTGGTACGCACTGCATCATCTCGTGGCCCTGTTCCGCTATCTGCTGATCCGGGCGTATCGGCAAACCCGACCGACGGTGGCCGCAGCGCCGCTCTGGGCCAGGCGGTTCGTCATCGGCACCTGCGCCGCAGGACTGATCTGGGCAACCGTCGGCAGCGTCCTGTTTCCGACAGACGGCCATCCGATGCAGTTTTTCATCGGCATGTATCTGGTTGGCGTTGCGGCCACCGGCATGTTCTCCCTGGCTGCCTATTTCCGGTCATTCGTGCCACTGGCCGGGTTGACCCTCGTGTCCATGGGCTTGTGGCTGATGTTTTCCGGCAATACCGGCCTGCAGATTACCGGAGCAGTTACTTTTCTATTCGTGTACATCACTTTCTCGAACGCCCGCCGTTTCGAAAAAATGACCATCGATGCCATCCGCCTGCGTCTCGATCTGCATCGAGCCAAGGAGGCTGCCGAGGCCGCGAGCCAGGCCAAGTCGCAGTTTCTGGCCACCATGAGCCATGAAATCCGCACGCCGATGAATGGCGTGCTCGGCACCGCCGAACTGCTGCTCGCCACACCGCTGTCGGAGCAGCAGCGCAGTCTTCTCGATACCCTCTACCGCTCTGGCCAGGGCTTGCTGGGGGTGATCAACGACATCCTCGACTTTTCCAAGATCGAGGCGGGCAAACTGGAACTTCGGGCCGAAGACTTCAACCTGCGCGCCCTGCTCGCTGATCTGGTCGATGGATTCGGCGCCACTGCCGGCAGCAAGGGTCTGGCCCTCTCCGCGCAGGTTGCCAACGATGTCCCCAGCAGCGTGCATGGCGATGCGCTGCGCCTGCGTCAGGTGCTGACCAATCTGGTCGGAAACGCGATCAAGTTTACTGAATCGGGAGGGGTTTCGGTGTCGGTCGAACGCCTTGGTGAGCAACGCTTGCGCTTTTCCGTACGGGATAGCGGCATCGGTTTGGCCGAAGAAGAGCAGAGGCATATTTTCGACGCCTTTGCCCAGGCTGATCTTTCGCACACGCGTCGCTACGGTGGTACCGGGCTAGGCCTGGCAATCTCCCGGCAGATCGTCACCTTGATGGCCGGCACGATGGGTGTCGACAGTACACCGGGCAAGGGATCGACCTTCTGGTTCGAGGTGCCGTTCCAGGCTGCCCAGCAAAACCCGGCCAACACGGCAGCACGGATGCCCGCTGCAACCGTCGAACGGCGTTTGTCCGGGCAGGTGCTGCTGGTTGAAGACAACGCCGTCAACCGGTTAGTCGTGCAGGCGTTTCTCGAAGCTCTCGGATTGCAAGTCAGTCTGGCTGAAAACGGACTGCAGGCGGTTGAGAGAGCCACCGCGCAGCGCTTTGATCTGATCCTGATGGACTGCCAGATGCCGGAACTCGACGGTTTCGAAGCAACCCGCCGGATCCGGGCTCACGAACGAGCGCTGGGCACCCGCGAGCAGAGTGGCATCCCGATCATCGCCCTGACGGCCAACGCCTTTGAAGATGACCGCGAACGCTGCTTCAGTACCGGCATGAACGATTTCATCGCCAAACCGTTCAAGCAGGCCGAACTGTATTCGGTCCTCGCGCGCTGGCTGTGAGGAGTTGCTTGCTTGTTCCGCACACTTCCCGCCAGCCACATTCTGTCGTATCCCCAGGCGATCGATCGGCTGGGAATGTGGAACCTGTCCTGATTGGGGAAGGGAAACAGCTCGGTGCGCATTCTGCTGGTTGAAGACGATATCTTGCTTGGAGACGGCATTCGTGCCGGTCTCAAGCTGGCCGATTACGCGGTCGACTGGGTGCGTGATCCGGACGCGGCACGTCTGGCACTGCTCGACCATGCGTATCAGGCCTGCGTTCTCGATCTCGGCTTGCCGAAGCGCGACGGGTTGTCGGTCCTCAAGGACTTGCGGCAAAGTGGCAACCCGTTGCCGGTGTTGATCCTCACCGCTCGCGACAGCAGTGCCGACAAGATCGCCGGGCTCGACGCCGGGGCTGATGACTACCTCACCAAGCCCTTTGACCTCTTCGAGCTGCAGGCGCGCTTGCGAGCGTTGATACGCCGTGCCGGCGGCGCTTCAGCGCCAATGCTCGAGCACGCTGGAGTGGTGCTCGACCCGGCCAGCAAGCGTGTGACCCGCGATGGCCAGCCGGTGGTCCTGTCGGCTCGCGAATATACCCTGCTGCATGACCTGCTCAGCCACAAGCAGCACATCCGCACGCGCAGTCAGCTCGAAGAAAGTCTGTACGCCTGGGGTGAAGAAACCGGCAGCAACACCGTCGAAGTTTACATTCATCACCTGCGCAAGAAACTTGGCACCCGCTTCATCCGCACCGTTCGCGGTCTCGGCTACTGTCTGGGCGACACCAACTGATGCCGCGGCTCCCCCCGGTGCGCCAGGCCAGTCACTGCGCTGGCACCTGCTGCGCGCCGTCTTTGCCACCGCCCTCCTGGTCTGGAGACTGGTCGCCATCTTCAGCCATGATCAGGCCCGCCATGAAGCCGAGGAATTGACACAACGGACACAACGGACACAGCGACGACATCCTGCTCGCTGTCGCCGATGACGGGCCGGGTGTTTCGCCGGAGGGTTTGCCACGGCTTGTCGAACGCTTTTATCGCGGTCGCGAGGTCAGTACCGAAGGCAGTGGGCTTGCAGTGGGCTTGGATTGGCCATCGTCCAGCGCATCGCTGAATTGCACTCGGCTCGCTTTGAGGATGTGTTTTAGTTCTTTCGGCCAGGCACCAGCTAATCGGATACGGGTATCGTTGGCGTCCCCACGGGGATTCGAACCCCGGTACCTACCGTGAAAGGGTAGTGTCCTGGGCCTCTAGACGATGGGGACCCGGAACTCTTTCGGCTTGTGGTGGAGGTACGCGGGATCGAACCGCGGACCTCTTGCATGCCATGCAAGCGCTCTCCCAGCTGAGCTATACCCCCGCCCGAAAGAAGGCGGGATTATAGGGATTCGGCACCCTGCTGTAAAGCGCTGCGTCACTCGCGATGGCCAGATGGCCCGTAGTGATGGACAGCAGTCTGTTATATCGGCCATAATCGCTCGATCCATTTACTGTATCCGCCATGAAGTTCCTTTTCGATCTTTTCCCGGTCATCCTTTTCTTTATCGCCTACAAGGTTTTCGACATCTACGTCGCAACCGGGGTAGCCATGGTTGCGAGCTTCGCGCAGATTGGCTGGCTATGGTTCAAGGGTCGCAAGATTGACACCATGCTTTGGGTGAGCCTGGTGGTGATCATGGTTTTTGGCGGCATGACCCTGATCCTGCAGGACGAGACCTTCATCAAGTGGAAGCCGACGGTGCTCTATTGGACCTTTGCAGCGACGCTGCTCGGAGGCACGCTGTTCTTCAGGAAGAACCTGATGCGGGCGTTGCTCAGCGAACAGATGGAACTGCCGGAGGCGGCCTGGAGCAAACTCAACTGGTCATGGGTCGGTTTCTTCATTTTCATGGGGATCGCCAACCTTTTCGTGGCTTTCAACTTTTCGACAGACGACTGGGTCAACTTCAAACTGTTTGGTGCGACCGGGCTGATGCTGGTTTTTGTGGTCATTCAGGGGTTGATGCTGTCGAAGTACATCGAGGAGACTAAATGATGTTCTACGCCATCGTTGGCGAAGACCGTCCGGACTCACTGGCCGACCGTCTCGCTGCCCGGCCGGCTCATCTCGAGCGTCTCAGGGCGCTGCAGGATGACGGTCGCTTGCTGCTGGCGGGTCCCTTTCCTGCCATCGATTCTCCCGATCCTGGGCCGGCCGGTTTCTCCGGCAGCCTGATCGTTGCCGAGTTCGCTTCGCTTGAAGCGGCCCAAGCCTGGGCTGACGCCGACCCCTACGTCGCCAGCGGGGTCTACACGACCGTAACCGTCAAGCCATTCAAGAAAGCCCTGCCGGCGTGACCGACGCGCCCGCCGCCGGTGCTGCTGCCAGCGTTGTCACGATCATTCAGCAACGACTCACAGCGCTGTCGCCGATTCGCCTGGAGGTGATCGACGACTCGGCCCGGCATGCCGGGCATGCCGGTGCGCAGGGTGGGGGAGGCCACTATCGCCTGTTGATCGTCTCGGATGCTTTCGCAGAGCTCGCCCGTCTGGCACGTCATCGCTTGGTGCATGCCGCGCTTGATGACCTGGTGCCGATCCGGATTCATGCCTTGAGCATCCAGGCGCTGACCCCTGCAGAATATTCGGCGATGACCTCGACGACTTCCTGAGCACACCCGTTTTACTTCAACCCCAACCAACTCAACCCAACCGAAGGAAAATCAGACATGCACAAGCTTTCCCGACTCGCCAGCGCGTTGCTGCTCGGTGCGCTTATCTCGTTCCCGGCGGCAGCCCAGAAGGCTGCCAGCGGCGCGGTGGCCACCGTCAACGGCGTCGCCATTCCTCAGACCGTCGCCAACGCCTTTGTCGCTGAACAGAAAGCTCAGGGCGCCCCCGATACTCCCGAGTTGAAGAACGCGGTTCGTGAAGAACTGATCCGTCGCGAGCTGCTGGTCCAGGAAGCGAAGAAGCTGAACCTTGACAAGCAACCCGATGTATCGGCGCAAGCCGATCTGGCCAGGCAGGCGATCTTCATCCGCGCTTTCGTTCAGGATTTTGTCAAGAAGCACCCGATTAGCGACCAGGATCTCAAGGCCGCATACGACAAGATGAAGACCCAGATGGGCAATACCGAGTACAAGGTCCGTCACATCCTGGTTGAACAGGAAGACGAAGCCAAAACCATCATCGCCAATCTGAAGAAGGGTGCCAAGTTCGACGAGTTGGCCAAGCAGTCCAAGGATCCTGGCTCCAAGGACAAAGGCGGCGACCTTGGCTGGAACAGCACGGCCAGTTACGTGAAGCCGTTTGGCGATGCGGTTGGCAGTCTGAGCAAGGGCAAGTACACCGAAACCCCGGTCAAGACCGATTTCGGTTATCACGTGATCCTGCTTGAGGACAGCCGTCCGCTGACTGCCCCCCCGTTTGACCAGATCAAGCCGCAACTGGCGCAGCGCCTGCAACAGGAGCAGATCCAGAGATATGTGAATGATCTGCGTGCCAAGGCAAAAGTCCAGTAGCAGTCTTTCCCTACGGAAGGGCGCCGGAAGTCCGGCGCTTCGCCACGCTGAGGCGAGTCAGTCTACCCCGTCCTTCTCGTCATGAAACCGGATCAGATTGCGTCCCGCCTGTTTGGCCTGATACATTCCGGTATCGGCCCGCTTGAGAAGGTCGTCCAGGTTGACGACATGATCGAGAAACAGCGTCACGCCGATGCTCGCCGTGCAATGATGTTCGATTCTCGTGTCCGTTGTTCCTTCGCACCGGATGGTCAGCAGGTAGGGTTCCGATAACCTGATACGGATTTTTTCTGCAACGATCGCGGCCTGCGTACTCGATTCAATCCTATCCGTATGCAGATCACTCAGTATTACGACAAACTCATCGCCGCCGAAACGCGCCACGGTGTCTGCCGCGCGAACGCAGGTTTTCAGTCGATGCGCCGCTTCGATCAGCAGTAAATCGCCCACTGCATGGCCATGCCGGTCATTCAACGGCTTGAAGTTGTCGAGATCGATGAACATCAACGCGCCATAACAGGCACTGCGCTTGCTGGCTGCCATGGTCTGCTGCAGACGGTCGTTGAGCAGCAGGCGATTGGGCAGTTGGGTGAGTGCGTCATAGAAAGCCAGATGGTGGATTTTTTCTTCGGCGGCCCTGCGCTCGGTGACGTCATGGGAAACGACGACCACGCGTTTGATGCGGCCTGCATTGTCCCTGATGGCCCCACCACGAGATTCGATCAGGCGAGTGCCGCCGTCGGCCGTCACAAAGCGAAATTCGAGATGGTGCCCGATCCCCGTGGCAACGGTCGCATGAAAAGCCCCGACGACTCGTTCACGGTCGGCCGGATGGATGTCTTCGAATGAGGAGGTGCCGCAAAGATTCCGGTTGCCGAGCAGGCGCGCATAGGACGGACTGTTGTATACCCGTCGCCCTTCGATGTCGAGAACCGCCACGAAGCCTTCGAGGTTCTCGGTGATCAGGCGGAAGAACGCCTCCTGCTCGCGCAAGGCATTTTCCGCTTCCTTGCTCCGGGTGATGTCTTCGTGGACCACCACGACGCCCTCGCAGGGCGCAAGCATCGGATCAACGCGCATGCGAAACCAGCGTGCCTGATCCGGAGCGTTGCAGGAATATTCGTGGCTGAAATGCGGCTGAGTCCTGGTCAGCACCGCCTCGATTCCCGCCCAGGCCAGCAAGGCCTCGTCTCCACCCGGCTGTCCGGCAGCAGCCATGCAGACGCTTCGATAACTGATACCCACGGAGTCTGTCGCCAGACCTGGCGCTCCGTTTTCCTCGGCGAAGCGTTGCCACGCCCGGTTAACCGAAACGATGACGCCCTGACTATCCAGAACGGCGAGATTCTCGGTCAGCGAATTGAGAATGGTGCGAGTGAAGGCCTCACTTTCCAGCAGCGCTTGTTCTCGCGTTGCAAGTTGCTTGCGGTAGTTCTCGGCCGCCCTGCGTAACTGTTCCCGATGCAGCAGATTGCGGATACGCCGGCGGGTAATCTCTGCGATGATCGGCGGGGTGAAGACGGTGTCGGCAGGACCCGGGACCGGCCCGGTACGCGCTGTCCCGGCCTCGCCGAGGGCGGTCACGAAGATCATCGGAATGTCCTGCAGTCGGGGGTCGGCCTTGAGCCGCCGGCAGGTCTCGTAACCGTCCATTTCCGACATCATGATATCGATCAGGATCAGGTCGGGGGGGGATTCGGCGGCCATCGCCAGCCCCTGTGCGCCGGAACCCGCAAACTGCAACTCGAATTCCGGAGCCAGTGTGGTCCGCAGCGTCAGCAGATTGGCCGGCCGGTTATCGATGACCAAAATCCGTGGCATCGGGTCGCTCATGGTGTGCTTGTCCTTTCACCCGTGCGCTACAGGGATCCTTCGCCGACAGTCCGGCCAGGATATCCCGCAGCATCCTGCTGCTGCCATGGTCCTCACTTCAGTAGTCATCACAAAGACTTAACAGGCTAAATTATAGCCAATATGGCGCCAGTGTCGGATCGGCATGCTGGTCGGGCCATCCGACCGCCGCCAGGATGATGATGCTGCTGTTCAATCCATTGCCGGGATCTGCTATGGTCGCGTCCATGCCGACCATCCTCTCCATCGCCGGACTCTGCAAGACCTACGCCACCGGCTTCCAGGCGCTCAAGGAGATCAGTCTGGAAATTCGCCGTGGTGAAATTTTCGCCTTGCTGGGTCCCAATGGCGCAGGAAAAACCACCCTGATCAGCATTATCTGCGGGATTGTCAATGCCAGCGCAGGGACGGTGCGGGTAGACGGGCACGACATTGTCACCGACTACCGGGCCGCGCGCGCAAAGATCGGTCTGGTGCCGCAGGAACTGACCACCGATGCCTTCGAATCGGTCTGGGCGACGGTTTCCTTTAGCCGTGGCCTCTTCGGCAAGCGCGCGAATCCGGCCTACATCGAAAAGATACTCCGCGAACTCTCCCTGTGGGACAAGAAGGACAACAAGATCATCACCCTCTCGGGCGGCATGAAGCGTCGCCTGCTGATCGCCAAGGCGCTGTCGCACGAGCCACAGATTCTGTTTCTCGACGAGCCAACCGCCGGGGTCGATGTCAACCTGCGGCGTGACATGTGGCAACTGGTGCGCTCGCTCAAGGCCACCGGGGTGACCATCATCCTGACCACCCATTACATCGACGAGGCCGAAGAGATGGCTGACCGGATCGGGGTGATCAGCAAGGGCGAGATCATTCTGGTGGAGGACAAGGTTGAACTGATGCGCAAGCTGGGCAGAAAACAGATGACTCTGCAACTGCAGAATCCACTCGCTGGCATCCCGCCCGGACTCGATGCCTACCCGCTGGAACTGTCAAGCGATGGCAGCGAACTGACCTATACCTACGATACACAAGGCGAGCGAACCGGCATCGTTGCGCTGCTCAGGGATCTCAATGACGCCGCCATCGTCTTCAAGGATCTGCACACCACCCAGAGTTCGCTCGAAGACATCTTCGTCAGCCTGGTGAAGGAGGCAAAATGAACCTGCAGGCCATGCGTGCGATTTACCTCTTCGAGATGGCGCGTACCCGACGCACGCTGCTGCAGAGCATTGTCTCGCCGGTGATCTCGACCTCCCTGTATTTCGTCGTCTTCGGCGCGGCGATCGGTTCGCGCATTCCCGAGATCGACGGCATCAGCTATGGTGCTTTCATCGTGCCGGGGCTGATCATGTTGTCGCTATTGACGCAGAGCGTTTCCAACGCTTCATTCGGGATCTATTTTCCAAAATTCACGGGAACGATCTACGAGCTGCTGTCGGCGCCGGTTTCCTATCTCGAGATCGCGACCAGTTATGTCGGCGCAGCCGCCAGCAAGTCGATCGTCCTTGGCCTGGTGATCCTCGCGACAGCCCGCCTGTTCGTCCCGATCCAGGTCGCACATCCCTTCTGGATGATCCTTTTCCTGGTGCTCACGGCGGTCACTTTCAGTCTTTTCGGTTTCATCATCGGCATCTGGGCCGATAATTTCGAGAAGCTGCAACTGGTGCCGCTGCTGATCATCACCCCCTTGACATTCCTGGGCGGCAGCTTCTACTCGATCCATATCCTGCCACCGATCTGGCAGACGGTCACTCTGTTCAACCCCGTGGTCTATCTGGTCAGCGGTTTTCGCTGGAGTTTTTACGATCTTGCTGACGTGAGCGTCGGCATCAGTCTTGCCATGACGCTGCTGTTCCTGGCGACATTACTGGCGATGGTGGCCTGGATCTTCAAGACCGGTTACCGGCTCAAGACTTAATGTGAAAGTCGCGTCAGCAACTCACAAATCTCCCCTCCCCCGCGCGGGAACGAAGGCGGGGTTTCGCGAAGCACTGCTCCGCGCCGCCGTAGCCGGGGGGTGGGATGGGAAATTCGCGGAGCATACTCTGCGCCCATCGAACGATTCCGGCGTGCCAGCCGGAATGCGCCCTGCAAGGGAGGGAAACGGTCATGACTTTCATGATCGGAGGTGTCTGGAAAAGTCATGACCGTTAGCCGGGTCTTCTCCCTCTTCGTTGAGGAAATCGCGATGACGCCTGACGTGTGCAGTGCTTATTTTCTGCGAAATTCGGCGACCGACGTTGACGACCCTAATTTAATGACCGAAACTTGCCCGTAAGCAGCCGGCCGGCAAGGCCGGGTCCGAAGTCAGACTTGCCGATGGGAGATTGAGCAATGGCACTCTACGCATTTGATGGCACCTGGAACGAAGACGAGGAGGACGAAGCCAGGGACAGCAACGTCGTCCGCTTCCGTGATGCCTACCAAGGCAACCTCTATTACCTCGAGGGGGTCGGCACTCGCCTCGGATTCATTGGCAAGGTGTTGGGCGGTGTCGCCGGAGCTGGCGGCAAACTGCGGATTCGCGAGGCGATCGAGGCGCTTGAAAGGAACCTTGCCGCTGGCGACCGGACGATCGACATCGTCGGATTCAGTCGGGGTTCGGCGCTGGCGGTGCACTTCGCCAACGAGGTCAAGGAGAACTTTCCGGAGGTTCGCATCCGCTTTCTGGGTATCTGGGATCTGGTCGCCTCGTTCGGCATTCCCGGCAATCCGATCAACCTCGGCTGGCACCTGACCCTGCCGGATAACGTCGAGAAATGCTGTCACGCACTGGCACTCGACGAACGCCGGGAGAACTTTCGGCCGACGCGGATCAAGCGCGCTGACGGCAGCGTGCCGCCGCGCGAAACGCTCAGGGAGGTCTGGTTTCGCGGAGTACACTCCGACGTCGGTGGCGGCCAGAGCGTCGGTCTGTCACATATCTCGCTGTGCTGGATGATCCGGCAGGCGGAAGCCGCGGGGCTGTCCTTCGACGCCCAGAAGCTGGCCGGTTATGCATCGCGGTGCGATGCGACGGCACCGATCTCGAAGAATTTCGATCCGCAGCTTGATCCGGCGCGCCGGATAGAAGCAACCGACCTGATCCATCACACGGTGTCGGCGCGGCCCGATGCCGGCCGCCTGGTGCACAACAACCCACCACCCGGCAACCCGATCGAAACAGCCTGAACGGGGACTGCCGGGCAGTGCGGCTGACTGGACGCGCCGGCATGAGGTCCGATTGGGCCGCCTCGGCAAACAGGCCGGGCGGCCGCTAGCGAGCCTGCAGTGTCCTGCCGGCACGATGGCGGCAGAGGCGGTGTTCCGTCTTGCGACAGACCCAGGAGAACCCGATGAACGGCAGCGGCGCTCGCAATACCCACAGGATCGATCCGGAACACTTCACCGCCGGTGTCGACGGCTACTCGTTCGACGTGGCGCTGGACCTCGCCAGGCTGAGTGAGCAGGCTTACCGGTCGGCACAGGAGTTTGCCAGTGACCTGGGCGCGCAGGCAGGCGAAGCGTGGGTTTTCGACCCGCAGGCGGACTTCGTTGCCGACGACGGGATCGGCACGCAAGCCTTCATCGTCGCCGCAGCGAATGGCACCGGGTTGCTGGTCTTCCGGGGTTCCGAACAACAGTTGAACGACTGGCTGGTGAACTTCAACACCCGCCGCAGCGATGGTCCGGGCGGCTTCGTACACCGGGGATTCCGGGACGCACTCGAAGCCGTATGGACGCGCATCCGCGACCGGCTGGCAGCACATGCGGTTCGTGATCTCTGGATCAGCGGCCACAGTCTTGGTGGTGCGCTGGCGGTGCTGGCAGCGGCGCGTTGCGTGCTCGGCGACTCGTCCACCGGCGAGGGGCGGCCCGAAAACGGGCTGAGGGTGTGTGGCGTCTACACTTACGGCCAGCCGCGGGTCGGCGACTGGCAATTCGCCGCCGCCTACGAAGACGCGCTGGGTCTGAAGACCTTCCGTTTCGTCAATCGCGACGATGTCGTCCCGCGCGTGCCGCTGGCGAGCACGGGTTTTCGTCACGTCGGCCGCCGCTTCTACTTCGATCACCGGGGGGTGCTCGAGGAGCGCGACCGCGCCGCCGACCTGATCGGCCCAAGGGTCGAGGCAGCCCTCAAGAAATGCGAGGATGCCCTCAGTCAGCTTGGGGACAACAAGGACGTCAAGCCCTTCTCGCTGATCGCCGATCACGATATCGCCACATACATCGCACTGCTCGAAAACAACCGCTCGTTTACCGCCGAGAACCTGCAGGCCGTGTCGTCGCGGCAGGTGATCTGGGCCGAGTGGCAGGCACTCCAGCGGCTCCCCGGCGGCACTCCGGCAGCGTCGAACACGGCGGCCGAAGGCGTCACAGCACCGCCGCCAGGGCCCCCGGAAGATCTGGCCGAGCAGCCGCCAGCGCCGGCAGAAAGCGCTCGACAGATCTCTCCCGAGCCGCAATGTGCCGGCCTGGCCTTGTCCGGTGGCGGCATCCGCAGCGCGACCTTCAACCTCGGTGTGCTGCAGGCACTGGCCAGCGGCGGCGTTCTGCCGCGCATCGATTATCTGTCGACAGTCTCCGGCGGCGGCTACATCGGAGCATGGCTGACCGCCTGGCTCTACCGCACCGGCAAGAGCACCGGCGACACCCCCGGTCTGACTGCGGCCGAGGCGGCCGAGGCCGTCGCCGCGCGCCTGGGGGGCACGGAACGGCAACGGGCCGAGCAGTTCAACGACGCAGGAGAACCGCGCGAGGTCACCTGGCTCAGGCGCTTCAGCAATTACCTGACCCCCCGTGCGGGGCTGTTCAGCGCCGACACGCTGACCGCTCTGGCCACCTGGTTGCGCAACACCCTGGTCAACCAGTTGCTGCTGGTGACCGCCCTGGCCCTGGTCCTGTTCATTGCCTGGGGCCTGATCGCTGCCCTGCCGGACACCGGATCGACGCAGCCCGTGCTCTCCCCAGTGTCGGGTCTGGGTCCGTGGGCGGTGATTCTGCTGGCAACCTTTCTCGCCGCGTCTTCCGAAAGCCGATCGGCCGACCGCTGCCTATCCGGCAGGGTGGAAGCCAGCCTCGTCGTGGCTTCGCTCTTCTGCCTGCTGTGGGTGACCCTGCCCTTCCTGCTCCTGCTCGTCTGGCCGGCGTTCGGCGGAGCACCTGGCCTGACCGGGCCTGCGCACCGGCTGCTGTTCATCGTGCTGGCGCCGCCGCTGACGCTGCTGGCGGCCTTCTCGGCAGGCTCCTTGCTGCTCGCGCTCCTGCATCAGCTTGGCGGCGAGATGTATCGCGAATGGTGGGCACGCTGCAACGGCCGTCTGCTGCATACGACGGTCGTCTGGTTGGCGGCCAGCGGAATCGCTTTCGGCACGCCCTTCCTTTGGCACCTGTCGTGGAATTACCTGATGACGGCCGGGGGGATTGCCTGGCTGGCGACCACCGCGATGGGTGCCCTGTCGGCGACCAGCGCCCAGTGCAGCGGCACCGAACGCAGGCCGAACTGGCGCGGATGGCTGGCGCGAGCGGCACCTTACGCATTCATCGTCGGCCTGCTCGGGCTGGTCGCTCTCGGCGTTCATTGGGGCATCCAGAAGCTCGGGGCGCCGGTGGAGACCACGACGGCAGTGGCCGACCAGGCAACGCCGGGCGCCGTTCCGCAGACTGGCGAAGCCTGCCCCGAAAAGAGCAGCGGCTGGAACCTGGCCTATCGGATCGTCGACCGCGAAACGGCCGCCCAGGTCGAGAGTCCTTCGGCAACGATCGACTGCTGGCTGGTAACGCCCTTCGCCGATTACGCCAACCTTTCCCTGTACCGTGTCCGCGCCATCACCGCAGGGCAGTGGTGCACCGTACTCGCGCTGCTTTTCCTGGTAATCGTCATGCTCGCCTGGCGGCTGGACATCAACATCTTCTCGCTGCACTTCTTCTATCGCAATCGGCTCGCGCGCTGCTACCTTGGTGCATCCAACAGCGAACGCCGGCCCAACCTGTATACCGGCATGACCGACCAGGATTCGCCACCGCTCTGCGACCTGGCCAGAGTACGGCCTTATCCGCTGATCAACTGCGCACTCAACATCACCCACGATCCGGTCGCCGGCGCCACCGACCGCCTGGGCTGGCAGGAACGCAAGGCGGCCTCGTTTCTTTTCAGCCCGCTTCACTGCGGCTACCGGCTGGCCTTCGGCGAACGCGGCATCGACGCTTTCCAGAAGACGGCCGATTTTGCTGTCAAGGCAGTCGGCAGGAAAGAGCCTCTCCCGCTGGCGATGGCCATGACGATTTCCGGCGCGGCGGCGAGCCCCAACTGGGGCTACCACACCAATGCCGCCACGGCTTTCCTGATGACCGTCTTCAACGCCCGGCTTGGCTGGTGGCTGCCGAACCCGCGCAAGCCGACCTGCTGGCGCAAGGACTCCCGAAGCTTCAGCAGCCGGATGCTGCTCCTCGAGCTGCTGGGTCTGTCCTCCGACCGCAAGGATCTGGTCTACCTCAGCGACGGCGGCCATTTCGAGAACCTCGGACTCTATGAGCTTGTCCGGCGGCGCTGTCGGGTGATCATCGCCTCCGACGCCTCGCAGGACGGCGACTATACCTTCGAGGATCTCGGCAACGCAGTCCGCAAGTGCCGGACCGACTTCGGCGTCGAGATCGACATCGATCCGCGCAGCATCATTCCCGATGCCAGCGGTGTGTCCGCCGGCCACTCTGCGATCGGTCTGATCCATTACCCGGAGACCGAAGAGCGCCCGGCCGCCGAAGGCCTGCTGTTTTACATCAAGCCGTCGCTGACCGGCGACGAGTCGGCCGACCTGCTGCAGTACAAATCCCAGCATCAGGATTTTCCGCATGTGTCGACGCTCGATCAGTGGTTCGACGAATCGCAGTTCGAGAGCTATCGCAAGCTCGGGCAGCACATCGCGCAAGAGCTGATCGCCGACAAGTTCCGCCCGCTGCGGCACCGCCCCGGAATCGAACCGCTGCGCGAGGCCCTCGGCAAACTGCACGCGTCGCTGGCCGGCTAGCCGCCTGTCGGACTTTGAGTAGGGAAAACCGCCAAATTTCACGATACGGAATGAGCAGGCCGGATTTCGTTTTTTTCCCGCTTTTTGTACGGTTTTCCCGTCGTTTTTCCCTACTGCGGGCGCAACTTGGCCATGCGCTTCAAGTTCCACGCCAGGCAGACCCCGCGATCACCGGATCGATGCCGGCCGCCTCGCCCTCCTGGATGTTCTTCTCGGTGCAGTAGCAGTAGCCACTGTCGGCGATCAGACTGTCCACGGGGTAGCCAGAGATTGCCCAGCCTGAGCCGTTTCATTTCCCTGGCCATCTCCAGGACCTGCAGGAACAGGTCGCTCAGTTCGTCGAGAAAACGCCGGCGGAACGTCGCCAGGCTGTCGTGATCGGGATGGCTGCCGGCGGCGATGTAGCGGCAGGCGACCGAATCGTAGGTCGCCCGCTCCAGCTTGCGACTGGAGAAGATCCCCGTGACGTAGCTATAGACCAGCAATACAATAGAATACAACCATAACAACTTGACACCTTCCCCTCGATGACATACGCTGAAACCAGCAAATCCAAGGGGTTATTCATGTCTCCGCCAATACAGCTCAATCGCACGCAGGCGCACAATGCCCTGTACAAAATCGAAGGCTCATTGAACCCGGCAATACGAGCAGCCGCGTCAAACCTGTTTGGCCTGCTTGAAGAAGATGGCTCGGTGTCCATCAAACGGGTTCACGACACCCTGTTTCCACTGGCTGACACCAAGAGCGCCGCCGCTCAGCTCTCCACGCTCTTGAAAGCACTGGAGGCGGCTGCCACACAACGCAAGTTGCCCTTCGAAGCGGCGTACAGCGGTGCCAAGAACAAGGGCGTAGCCAACCGCAGCCTCCATTTTTTGGGCATGCGCCAGGTTCCGGTTGCGGATACGGAAGGACTGGACGCCATCCCGCCGGAGCAGCGCGTTGCGGGTCAGATGGCCGTCCCGCTCAACGCACCGATCCTGCTCGTCACCTTCAACGACAACGAATTCCAAGCCGTTCGCGACAAGTTCTGGCCGAGGGAGATGGGCAATCCGCCAACACGTGGCACGGGCGAGGAAATCGTCGATGACTTGGGCGTCGTCAATGACTGGCAGGTATGGCATGCGCACAGCCGCCAGGGCAACCCGGCTTCCCAACGTTCCGTGACGACCCTTGCAAAAGCACACAGCCCTTATGCTGTCATCGCGGTGGGCATCGCCTTCGGCCTGAACGACCGGAAGCAGCGTATAGGCGAAGTACTGGTCAGCCGCTTCATTGTCCCTTACGAGCTTGCGCGAGTCGGCTCCGCAGGCAGCGAGTTACGCGGCCCACGCCCACCTGCTTCGCGTGCGCTGACGACGGCGATCGAACAGCTCGACGTTCGCCGGCAGGCAAACGAAACCGGCTGGCCCCTGCTGCGCTTCGGTGGCGTGTTGACGGGTGAAAAACTGGTTGACGACCGTGATTTCCGAGACATGCTGGTCAGGTTGGCAGGACAGGACGACCTGATTGGTGGCGAGATGGAAGCTGCAGGCCTTGCCACGGCCCTGGAGGGAAGCGGCATCAAATGGGTTGTCGTCAAGGCGATCTGCGATTTTGGCGATGGCAACAAATCCAACCCCGACAAAGAGAAACACCAGCGCCTCGCGGCAGATAACGCGGTGAGCGTGGTTCACACCTTGCTCGAATCCGAATGTCTGGCCAAGCCTTCGCCGACGCCACCCCGTACCGCCGGGAGCGGACAGCGTGAGAAGCCAGGTAGCGAAGCAAACTTACAGCGCTGCCAGGCGCAGGAAGCTGACAACCCGCATCGCATCCTTGGGCAATCAGGTACGCCGGTTTCCCTTGAAAATGTTTCTTCCGATCGGGAATCGCCGAGCGGTCCGCAAGTCGTCGCCCTCGATCACATCCTGCACTGGCTCGAAGACACTGGCGCACCACCACTTTACGCTTTGCTCGGCGAATACGGCATGGGCAAGACCACGCATTGTCAGGTACTCACCAGGCACTTGCAGGAAGAGCGCCGCCAGGGCAGGAATGGGCTTGCGCCCCTTTACTTCGACCTGCGCAAGGTGGAAAACGTGGCTGCCGCGGAAGCAGGCCTGCCTGGACATGTTGCCACGCTACGCGAGACCATCGAGGACTGCCTGCGGAATGGCTACCTGCACGTCGACGGCGACATGCCGCGCTACGAACAGGTCAACGAGATCATCGACGCCGGATCGCTGGTCATTTTCGACGGCCTCGACGAGGTGCTCTCTCGCATCACCGACAAGCAGGGCCAAACCTTCACGGCCAACCTGCTCAAGGTCATTCCGGAAGCACGCGAGCGCCAGCGTGAACTGGGTCGCCAGGACGACGCGCTGCGCCCCCCCAAGGTACTGATAAGCTGCCGAACCCAGTTTTTCCGCAATCTTGCCGAACAAAACAGTCGTCTGACCGGACAGCAGCGTGGCAGCCAGACTGCCAAGCAGTATCAAGCATGCGTCCTGCAGCCCTTTTCCGACGAACTGATCCGCAAGTACTTCGAGGCCTCCGTGCCTGATCGGAACGTAGACCAACTAATGACGATGGTCGAGTCGATCCACAATTTGCGCGATCTCGCCTCCCGCCCATTCACCCTGAAACTGGTCGCAGAGTTCATCCCGCGCATCCAGAGCTGGCAGCGGCAGGGGCGGGCGATTTCTGGGGTAACGCTGTACCGGGAGGTGGTCCGCGAGTGGCTGCTGCGCGACGAGGAAAAGCAAAGCTTCCAGCCCGAAGACAAAGAGCGCATTGCCAGCGATCTGGCCGCTCACCTTGTCCGCCAGGGCTTGCGCAGCTTCAGCGCACGCGAACTCGAGAACTGGCTGGACGAATGGCTCGGCAAGCTCAGGCCCAGCGCCTCCATTCTGAAAAAGCCGGTCGATCTGCTCTACCAGGACTTGCGCAATGCCACCTTCCTCAAGCGCATCGACGGAGATCGTCCGGAAAACAGCCGCTTCGAGTTTGCCCATACCTCCCTGCAGGAATTCTTCGTCGCTGCCTTCCTGCATCGTGCCCTGGTCGAGAACCATCCCGATGATTGGGCGCTGGCGCAGGGCGTCAGCGATGAAACGCTCGATTTCGTTGGCCAGTGGCTTGTCGACGAGGCGTCCAGCCAATCGACTGCCCTGCAGACACTGGCCAGCTTGCGCGGTGGCGCCGGCGGGCTGGCGGCGGCAACGCTGTGCTTCCGCTACTTCCTGCTCGCCAGTCGCAAAGACCTGCCGAACATCTCCGGCAGAGGCTTCCAACTCGGCGGCCTGATCTTGCGCCGGGAGTGCCTCGATTGGTCGGCGCAGACCCAACCCCTGATGCTCGACGGGCTGAATCTGCGCAACGCCAGCCTGGAGCAGTGCGAATGGCGCAATGTGAGCCTGAACGGGAGCGATTTTTCCGGTGCCCGGCTCAATGGCGCGATGTTTGTCGCCTGCAAGCTCGATGGCTCGCACTGGCAAGGCGCTGACCTTGCCGGCACGGTGATCCGCGCCTCGCTACGCAAGGCCGATCTGACCACCGCCAGACTCCATCGCACGCTCGTCGCTGGCGCATCCGCAAGCGCCGCCACCGGGCTGGATGCGGACTGGCCGCGGGCCTGGGCTGTGCGCTCGGCAATCGGCCCATCCGGGGCCGGCACCATGCCGAAGCGCCTGCTCACCCTGACGGGGCATGTAGACGTGGTGTCGAGTTGCGCCTTTTCGCCCGACGGTCGGCGCCTGCTCTCGGCGGGCAGGGACGGCACCCTGCGGCTGTGGGATGCCGGGAGCGGCGACCGCCTGCTCACCCTGACGGGGCATGCAGGCAGGGTGACGAGTTGCGCCTTTTCGCCTGACGGTCAGCGCCTGCTCTCGGCGGGCAGTGACGGCACCCTGCGGCTGTGGGATGCCGAGAGCGGCGACCGCCTGCTCTCCCTGACGAGGCTTGAAGGCAGGGTGACGAGTTGCGCCTTTTCGCCCGACGGTCAGCGCCTGCTCTCGTCGGGCAGTGACGGCACCCTGCGGCTGTGGGATGCCGAGAGCGGCGACCGCCTGCTCACCCTGACGAGGCTTGAAGGCTGGGTGACGAGTTGCGCCTTTTCGCCCGACGGTCAGCGCCTGCTCTTGGCGGGCATTGACGGCACCCTGCGGCTGTGGGATGCCGAGAGCGGCGACCGCCTGCTCTCCCTGATGGGGCTTGAAGGCTGGGTGTGGAGTTGCGCCTTTTCGCCCGACGGTCAGCGCCTGCTCTTGGCGGGCCAGGACGGCACCCTGCGGCTGTGGGATGCCGAGAGCGGCGACCGCCTGCTCTCCCTGACGGGGCATGCAGGCGGGGTGACGAGTTGCGCCTTTTCGCCCGACGGTCAGCGCCTGCTCTCGGCGGGCGATGACGGCACCCTGCGGCTGTGGGATGCCGAGAGCGGCGACCGCCTGCTCTCCCTGACGGGGCATGCAGGCACGGTGTGGAGTTGCGCCTTTTCGCCCGACGGTCGGCGCCTGCTCTCGGCGGGCGATGACGGCACCCTGCGGCTGTGGGATGCCGGGAGCGGCGACCGCCTGCTCACCCTGACGGGGCTTGAAGGCTGGGTGTGGAGTTGCGCCTTTTCGCCCGACGGTCGGCGCCTGCTCTCGGCGGGCAGTGACGACACCCTGCGGCTGTGGGATGCCGAGAGCGGCGACCGCCTGCTCTCCCTGACGGGGCATGCAGGCGGGGTGACGAGTTGCGCCTTTTCGCCCGACGGTCGGCGCCTGCTCTCGGCGGGCATTGACGACACCCTGCGGCTGTGGGATGCCGAGAGCGGCGACCGCCTGCTCTCCCTGACGGGGCATGCAGGCGGGGTGACGAGTTGCGCCTTTTCGCCCAACGGTCGGCGCCTGCTCTCGGCGGGCATTGACGGCACCCTGCGGCTGTGGGATGCCGAGAGCGGCGACCGCCTGCTCTCCCTGACGGGGCATGAAGGCGGGGTGCGGAGTTGCGCCTTTTCGCCCGACGGTCAGCGCCTGCTCTCGGCGGGCATTGACGGCACCCTGCGGCTGTGGGATGCCGAGAGCGGCGACCGCCTGCTCTCCCTGACGGGGCATGCAGGCAGGGTGACGAGTTGCGCCTTTTCGCCCGACGGTCGGCGCCTGCTCTCGGCGGGCAGTGACGGCACCCTGCGGCTGTGGGATGCCGAGAGCGGCGACCGCCTGCTCTCCCTGACGGGGCTTGAAGGCTGGGTGTGGAGTTGCGCCTTTTCGCCCGACGGTCGGCGCCTGCTCTCGGCGGGCAGTGACGGCACCCTGCGGCTGTGGGATGCCGAAAGCGGCGACCGCCTGCTCACCCTGACGGGGCATGCAGGCGGGGTGACGAGTTGCGCCTTTTCGCCCGACGGTCGGCGCCTGCTCTCGGCGGGCATTGACGGCACCCTGCGGCTGTGGGACGCACATACCGGTGGCGCCATCGGCCCGCGTATCCATGATTTTGGCCGAGGCCATTGGTGTGTGACCGACGCGCGAGGCCAGACGCTACAGCTTGCACACGGTGAACTCTGGCGCTACCTGGGCTGGCAGGTACGCTTCCCCGACGGCCATTACGATACCGTACCACTGGAATATTTCGGGCCGGTGCCAGGAGTGAGCTAGGTCTGCGCGTAGCGACGCCGGCATTGGCGCGATGCAACATCTGAACGGCGTAGAGTGCGCAAGTCTTCGACTTTCGGACTCTACGACTTGACGGTGTCAATGGCTCATCGAAACCTGCACCCATCAACCATCGAGCCCCACCATGAACGACAACGGATCCGGGCACGTCGCCCTCCTCATCGATTTCGGAAATTTTGTCTTCGGCCTCGAAAATTCCTGTGGCAAGGAGTACGCCTCCCAGCTGGACCCAGGCTCCTTGTCGGGCTCGCCGAGGAGTACGGCCAGGTCACCGACATCCGCTAACCACCCTCCATTTGCGCCTGCAGATAGTTTGGCAGCGACACCTCCCGAATCAGGCCCTGCTGAGTTTCCAGCCAGTCGATGGCCTGTTCGCAGTGCTCCAGCAGCTCTTCCAGCAGATCACGGCTGACATAGTCGTGCCACTGCTCGCAGAGGGTGATGCTCTGGACCAGCAGTGGTCGATGGATTTCGCGTTCGAACTCAAGGTCGCCGGCGAGGCACTCGACGACGTTTTCACCGATCAGCAGCTTCCCGAGGTTTTGCAGGTTCGGGAGGCCTTCGAGGAAGAGAACGCGCTCGATCACTTCATCCGCTTCCTTCATGACGCGGAGGGACTGCTGGTAGTGGTAGTCGTTCAGCTTCTCCACACCCCAATTGCGAAACATGCGCGCGTGCAGAAAATACTGGTTGATCGCGGTCAGTTGATTCTTCAGCACCTTGTTCAGGGCTTCGATCACCTTCTTGTCACCTTGCATGGACCCTCTCCTCAAGCCGTCGAGCCCATCTGGCTCTGCTGATAATTTTCCAGCCCCACCCGTTCGATCAGGCGTAGCTGCTTTTCCAGGTAATACGCATGATCCATCTCGGAATCTTCGAGCTGTACGCCGAGCAGGTCACGCGTGACATAGTCACGGGCTTTTTCGCAGGCAGCCATGGCCTTCTTCAGTTCGCCGACGACCTTGTATTCGACCTCCAGGTCGGCTTTGAGCATTTCCGGAACGGTCTTGCCGGTGTTGAGGACCTCACGCCTGTCGAGTTGGGGTTTACCTTCCAGAAAGAGGATGCGCTGGATCAGGGCACGTGCATGCTGGCGCTCGTGCTCCGATTCATGGAGACTCTTTTCGGCCAACTGCCGCAGGCCGAAATCGGCGTACATCTCGCCGTGGATCAGGTACTGATCGACTGCCGTCAGTTCGCCGGCAAGCAGGCTGTTGAGGATATCGATGATGCTCTGGTCGCCTTTCATGGGCTTCTCCGATCGAGGTATCGAGGTCAAGTGACGAGGCGCCTGGCCAACCCTCTTCGGCCAGCCGGTTGCGCCATTCTAGGGGAGCCATGCCGAAAAGGGGAGAGCCTGTGCAGTCGGTGGGAACCGGCCAGCGGATTGGTCCGCAAACCATTGGCCATAGGCCCACGCACTTCAGGCAGGGCTTTCGGCCTGCCGCCGCTTCCCGCCTGGGGTTCCGCAATGCGGACGACGCCCCCAGGCCAACCTGACACCCCTTGGTTTTTCGGTAAAGCTCAATAGCTCAAGGTCTTGGGCAGTTCCTTCGCCTGTTGCACCCAGGACTCGACCATGGCCAGGGAAGGGGCTTGCTTGGTGATCTGATGGCTGGCGTTGGTCTCGACAATCTTCGCATGCAGATTGTCGGCGCGGCGGGTGGACAGTTCCTTGACCGTATCGACGCCGGCCTTCTCGAGCAGGTCGGAATAGACTCCGGAGACGCCCTTGATGCGCGCCAGATCGGCCCGGTTGGCAAGCTCCAGAATGACACGGGTATCACAACCGCAGGCGCTGGCGAGGACTTTTCTCTGTGCCGGCGCAGCGGCTGCGGTGAGAAGCTGTTCATTGTTGATGATTCCATTTGCCTTGAGCTTTTCGATCAGATCGGGAGTGCTTCCCTGCAAGTCCTTGACTGAGACGGTCATTTCGGTTTTCTCCTCTGGGGTAGTTGGCTGAAGCGAAGTTTGCATGTCGCCGGAATCTCCAGGCCAGGCGGCTATTCGGCGGAGACAATTCTAATTCTAACGGTCATGACTTTTCCAGGCACCCCCGATCATAAAGTCATGACCGTTTTTCTCTCCCCCGGCCCCTCCACCGCAAGGGGGAGGGGCGATCACTGGATCGATGCCACCTTCGCCGGCACACGTGTCATACTATCTGCGCATCGCCAACGGCCCACAGCACACGCTGGCGCAGGCCGCACTGCCGACACCATGAACGCCACGATCCCGCCACCTTCACACTCGCGCCACCATCGCCGCCATGCGCTGGTGGCTGGGCTCGGCCGTGCTGGCAGGGCTGGCTGCAGCCTGCGCCTGCTGCCAGCGGTTCCCTTCACGGTGGCGAGCCTCGTGGCGGGACTGACAGCGATGCGCACCGGGACCTTCACTTGGGTCGGCTTCGTCGGCATGGCAGCCAGCACCTTCGCAGGACCATCACCGAAGCCAAGGCGAAAGACAGCGCCCCGACATGAACTCGCCGCGCCTGATCCGGATCGCTCGCGAAGATCGGCAGGCGATCGGCACCGAACGGCTCACTGGCCTTGCAGCACCGACAGCGACGATCGCCCCGAAAGCCCTTTACGGTGCGCTCGGTTCGCGCCTGTTTGACCGAATGCGAGCGGCAACCACTCCGATCGTCCGCGACATCGTCCTGATCGGCGGGGGGCACAGCCACGTCGGCGTGCTGCGCAGGTTTGCCATGCGGCCGCTGCCGGGTCTGCGCCTGACCGTGATCTGCACCGATACGGACACGCCGTACTCGGGAATGCTGCCTGGCTACATCGCCGGACACTACGATTTCGATGCCGTGCATATCGATCTGCGGCGGCTGGCCGAGTTTGCCAGCGCGCGCTATTTCCGCGACGAGGTGATCGGCGTCGACCGCGTTGCACGCCAGGTACGGTGCCGCCAGCGGCCGCCGGTACCCTACGACGTGCTGTCGATCAACATCGGCTCGACGCCGCAGCTTGCACGCGTCGATGGTGCCGCCGAGCACGCGGTGCCGGTGAAACCGATCCGCCGTTTCAACGAACGCTGGCTGGCGCTGCTCGGGCGCGTGCGCGCGCACGCCGGAACGACGACGATCGCCGTGGTCGGTGCTGGCGCCGGTGGCGTCGAGCTGACGCTGGCCATGCAGCACCGGCTACGTGGCGAACTGGTAGCGCTCGGGCGCGACCCCGACGAACTCCGCTTTCACCTCTTCTCGGCCAGCGCGAGCATTCTGCCGACACACAACGCGGCGGTGCGCGGCGTCTTCGAACGCGTACTGGCCGAGCGCGGCGTGACCCTCCATCGTCATTGCGAAGTCGTCGAAGTCGCCGCCGGCCATCTGCAGGTGCGCAGCGGCGAAACGCTCGCCACCGACGAGGTCGTCTGGGTGACGCAGGCCGGCGGCGCACCGTGGCTGCGCGAGACCGGGCTTGGGCTCGACGGCGAGGGTTTCATCCGCGTCCGCAACACCCTGCAAAGCGAGACCGATCCGCTGATCTTCGCCGCCGGCGATTGTGCGTCGCTGATCGACCGACCGCTGGAGAAGGCCGGCGTCTTCGCGGTGCGCATGGGCAAGCCGCTGGCCGAGAACCTGCGGCGAATCGTCCTGCGCCAGCCACTGCTCGCGTATCGCCCGCAAAGACGCTGGCTGGCTCTGATCAGCACCGGCGACCGGCACGCGGTGGCCTCGCGCGGCAGGCTGTTTGCGCACGGCGACTGGGTGTGGCGCTGGAAGGACTGGATCGACCGACGCTTCATGCGCCGTTTCAGCGAATTCGCGCCGATGCACGCCAACGCCGCGCCCGCGCCGGCCGAAACGATTCCGCTCGACGCCGCCGAGCAAACGCAGGCCATCTCGGCGATCGCCATGCGCTGCGGCGGCTGTGGCGCCAAGGTCGGCGCCACGGTGCTGTCGCGGGCGCTGGCGAGGGTTCACCCGATCGAGCGCGACGACGTTCTGATCGGCCTGCACGCGCCTGACGATGCCGCGGTGCTGCGGGTGCCGCCGGGCAGTGCGCTGGTGCATACGGTCGATTTCTTTCGGGCCTTCGTCGACGACCCCTGGCTTTTCGGCAGGATCGCCGCCAATCATGCGCTCGGCGACATCTTTGCCATGGGCGGCGCACCGCAGTCGGCAACGGCGATCGCCACCGTCCCGCCAGGGCTGGAGAACAAGGTCGAGGACACCGTCTTCCAGATGATGGCGGGCGCTGTCGCGGTGCTCAACGAAGCCGGCTGTGCGCTGGTCGGCGGTCATACTGGCGAGGGCCGCGAACTGGCACTCGGTTTCGCGATCAACGGGCTGATCGACGGAACGCTGGCCGGCGTCCTGCGCAAGGGCGGCATGCGTCCCGGCGATGCGCTGATCCTCAGCAAACCGCTCGGCACCGGCACCCTGTTCGCGGCGCACGCGCGGCTGCAGGCGCGCGGTCGCTGGATCGACGCGGCGCTGGAGTCGATGCAACGGTCGAACCGGGCAGCGGCATCCTGCCTGGTCGCGCACGGCGCCCGCGCGTGCACCGACCTCACCGGTTTCGGGCTGCTCGGACATCTGGTCGAGATGACCCGCCCGTCGGGGGTGGACGCCGAGATCGACCTCGCCGCGCTGCCGCTCCTCGACGGCGCCGCGGAAACCGCCGCAGCAGGAATCCTCAGCTCGCTGCAGCCGGCCAACGTGCGCCTGCGCCGCGCGCTGCGCAACCAGCCCGAAGCGCTGCATCACCCGAACTACCCGCTGCTCTTCGACCCGCAGACCGCCGGCGGACTGCTCGCCAGCGTACCGGCAGAAAGGGCCGCGGAGTGCATCGCCGCGCTGCACAGCCTGGGCTACGCGCAGGCGATCTGCATCGGGCGCGTGCTGCCGGCCAGCGAGGCGGTGGAACCAATTACACTGCGCATCTGACCAAGAGATGCGCGGAGTTTGCACGCCCTGGCGGCAAGCCGCCCTTCCCCGCACCCCCTGCCACCTACGGAGAACCGACCATGATGCTTTTGCCCCGCCTGATTTCCCGCAGCGCCCTGGCGCTCGCCCTGATGCTCGGCAGCGCCGCAAGCTACGCCGAAAACCTGTTACGGGTCTCGGCAATCCCCGACGAGGCGCCCACCGAACTGCAGCGCAAGTTCAAGCCGCTCGGCGAGTACCTCGAGAAGGAGACCGGCTACAAGGTGCAGTTCACGCCGGTCAGCGACTATGCGGCGGTGGTCGAGGGCTTGGCGGCGAAGAAGATCGATCTCGCCTGGCTCGGCGGGTTCACCTTCGTACAGGCGAAGCTGCGAACCGGCGGCGAGGCCATCCCGATCGTCCAGCGCGCCGAGGACGAGGTGTTCACCAGCAAATTCATTGTCCCGGCAAACAGCCCGGTCACGTCGCTCGTCGAACTGAAGGGCAAGACCTTTGCCTTCGGATCGCCGTCGTCCACCTCGGGACACCTGATGCCGCGCTTCTACCTGCTCAAGGATGGCATCGATCCCGACAAGGATTTCAAGAACGTCGCCTTCTCCGGCGCGCATGACGCCACCGTCGCCTTCGTCGCCTCCGGCAAGGTCGAGGCCGGCGTGCTCAATGCTTCGGTGATGGACAAGCTGGTCGAGAAGGGCGATGCCAACGCCAGGCGGGTCAAGGTCATCGCCACGACGCCGCCCTACTTCGACTACAACTGGACGGTGCGCCCCGGTCTTGAGCCGGCGCTGCGCCAGAAGATCACCCAGGCCTTCCTCAAGCTCGACCGGGCCGACCCGGCGCAGCGCGAGCTGATGGAACTGCAGCGCGCGTCGAAGTTCGTGCCGACCACGGCAGCCAACTACGATGGCATCGAACGGGCGGCGCGCAGCGCCGGGCTGATCAAGTAAGGGTGCGGCTTCCGCAGGTGACGAGTCAGCAGGCGTCGCGGCGACAGGGAGCAAGGAGGCAAGGACATGGCAAGCGAACTGACCGGCGTCGGACTGACGCATGGCAATGGTTTTCGCGCACTGCAGCGGATCTCGCTGCATCTTGCGCGTGGCGAGCGGGTGGCGGTGATCGGCCCGTCGGGCGCCGGCAAGACCAGCCTCACGCGGCTGCTCGGCAGTGCCTTGCGGCCCAGTGACGGACGGCTGGAGATCCTTGGCGTCAACCCCTGGCAGGTGTCGGCCGGCGAATTGCGCCACCTGCGCGCGCGCATCGGCACCATCCACCAGGTGCCGCCAATTCCGCCCCGCCAGCGCGTGATTACCGCGATCCTCGCCGGCCGGCTCGGCCACTGGCCGGCGTGGAAGGGTCTTTGCTCGCTACTCTATCCGGTCGACATCGCCGGTGCGCAGGCGGTACTGGCACGCTTCGACCTCGCTGACCGCCTGTTCGATCGCTGCGACCGGCTCTCGGGCGGCCAGTTGCAGCGCGTCGGGATCGCCCGCGTCCTCTACCAGCAGCCCGACCTGATCCTGGCTGACGAACCGGTCTCGGCCCTCGACCCAACGCTCGCCGATGCCGCACTCGGCGAGCTGGTCGCCGACTCGGAGCGTCGCGGCGCCAGCCTGTTTGCTTCGCTGCACGCGGTCGACCTGGCGCTCAAATGGTTTCCGCGCATCGTCGGTCTGCGCGCCGGCGAAATCGTCTTCGATCTGCCGACGGCGCGTGTCAGCGAGACGATGTTGCGCGAGCTATACGCCACCGAAGGCGGCCTGCTGCCGACGCAGGCCCAGACGCCGGTCACACTGCGCGACGCCACCACCGTTGACGCGGCAGGTGCCGCCACCGCCGGCCAGGTGGCAATCGCCGTCGTGCGCTTCGACACCTGCCGCGGACGCTGACTTGAAGACGCTCGCCAGCACTTTGCCGCCACCGGCCCGTGACCCGGACGCGCGCGCGCGCCTCGGCTGGACGGTGCTCGCCCTGGGGTTGTTGTGGCCACTTCTGCAGCTCGCCGAGTTCCGGCCCTGGGCGCTGTTCGAGGGCAACCATCTGCAGGTGATGGGCGCCTTCCTTGCCGGCTTTCTGCCGCCCGAGACGTCGACCGACTTTCTCGGCATTCTCCTCAAGGCGACGCTGGAAACGCTGGCGATGGCGACCGCCGGCATCGCCCTGGCCCTGCTCATCGCCGTGCCGCTGGCAATCCTGTGCACACGCCCGCTGGCAGTGTCGCTGATCGGGCCGGGACCCGGCCACCGCGGTGGCAACGCGCTGCGCCTCGCCGGGCGCGCGCTGCTGACCTTCCTGCGCGCGATCCCGGAGATTGTCTGGGCGCTGATGCTGGTGCGCGTCTTCGGTCTCGGACCAGCCGCCGGCGTGCTGGCCCTGGCGGTCACCTACGGCGGCATGCTCGGCAAGGTGTACACCGAGATCCTCGAATCGACCGATACCCGCCCTGCCCGCTCGCTGCTCGAGGCGGGCGGTGGCCGCTTCGCGGCACTGACCTACGGGCTGCTCCCCAACGCGGCGCAGGAACTGACCTCCTACACCGTCTATCGCTGGGAGTGCGCGGTTCGCTCGTCGGTGATCATGGGCTTCGTCGGCGCCGGCGGGCTCGGACAGTTGATGGATCAGTCGATGAAGATGCTGAACGGCGGCGAGGCCGCCGTGATCCTCCTCGTCTTCCTGTTGCTGGTGCTGCTCGCCGACGCGCTGAGCGCAACCTTGCGGCGGGCGCTGGCATGAACGCGGACGACATTCAGAAACCCTGTGCGGCGCGCGGCGCCGCCGACTTCTGCCTGTCCTGCGTGCTCACCAGCGGCCTGCTGATCGCTGCCGTGGTGGCCAGCTTCGCCTATCTTGCGATCGATTTCAGCGCGCTGTTTTCGGCCGATTCGGCAGTCGCGATGGGGAAATTTGCCGCCTCCTTCCTGCCACCCGACCTCCACCCCGAGTTCGTGCGCAAGACCGCCTGGGGCGCCTTGCAGACCTTCTCGGTGGCGATGGTCGGCACGCTGCTGGCGGCGCTGGCGGGGCTGTTGCTGGCCCTGCCGGCGGCCGGGCGGCACGGGGCCGCCGCCGCCCGGCTGTCGCGCTTTCTCCTCAATCTGCTGCGCAGCGTGCCGGAACTGGTGTGGGCGACGCTGATGGTGCTCGCCGCCGGCCTCGGCCCCTTCGCCGGCGTGTTGGCGCTGGCGCTGCACACCACCGGCGTGCTCGGCCGGCTGTTCGCCGAAGCGATCGAGAACGCGCCGCGGCAGCCCGAGCAAAGCCTGCGCGAAGCCGGCAGCGGCGGCGTGCCGGCCTTCCTGTACGGAACGCAACCGCTGGTCTGGCCGCAATGCGTGGCCTACGGGCTCTACCGGCTGGAAATGAACATCCGCATGGCGGCCGTGCTCGGCTTCGTCGGCGCCGGCGGCCTCGGCCAGATGCTCTACTATCACCTGTCGATCTTCCAGCAGGCGCAGGCGGCGACGGTGCTGATCGCGATGTTCGTCCTGGTGCTGGCCGTCGACGCGCTGAGCGACCGCCTGCGCAAGCGCATGGCAAGCGTCTGAGCTGGAACGACGGGGTGATGCCACGAGGTCTTCCTGATCAGCCGGAGCTTCCGGCGGAGGCAGACGGGAATCCGATCCGTCGATCAAACCGGGGTTCAGAAGCCTGATCGTGCGATATCAATGATTTCCGTGCAGCGTCATGACGAGGTTTCTTTCGCAGCCTGCACTTCATTCGCCTACTTGAGGTTGCCCGACAGGAACTGCTGCAGACGTTCGCTGTTTGGCCTGGTCAGTACCTCCCTGGGGTTTCCTCTTTCTTCAACACGCCCCTGATGGACAAAAATGACGTGGTTGGAAACTTCGCGCGCAAAGCCCATTTCGTGAGTGACGACCAGCATGGTGCGGCCCTCTTCGGCAATCGAGCGCATCACCTTGAGGACTTCGCCAACCAGTTCCGGATCAAGTGCCGAGGTGGGTTCGTCGAATAACAGTGCTTCCGGTTCCATCGCCAGTGCACGCGCAATCGCGACGCGTTGTTGTTGGCCACCTGACAGGTGCGCCGGGTAAGTGTCGCGGAACTTCCAGACGCCGACGCGCTCGAGATAGCGCTCGGCCCGTTCAATGGCGTCCTTCTTCGACAGGCCAAGCACGTGGATTGGCGCTTCGATGACGTTCTGCAGCACCGTCATGTGACCCCAGAGGTTGAAGTGCTGGAAGACCATCGACAGACGCGTGCGGATCTTCTGCAATTGCCTGGGGTCGGCCACCTTGAGAGCATCCTTGCTGCCGGGAAGCATTTTGATCTCTTCACCAGCAACGATGATTTTTCCGGAAGTCGGTTGCTCGAGAAAGTTGATGCAGCGCAACCAAGTACTCTTGCCGGAGCCGGACGAGCCGATGATGCTGATCACATCGCCCGAGCTGGCGGTCAGCGAAACGCCTTTCAAGACTTCGTTGTCGCCGTATTGCTTGTGCAGATCCTCGACGCGGAGGAGTTCGTTGTTGGCCCTGGAGGTCATGGCAGCCTTTTCAATCAGTCTTTCTGGGCGCTGGCGCTGCGCGGTTGCAGATGAGCGAGCCAACGGTTTTCAGCGAGGCGGAACAAACCGACCAGAACAAAGGTGATGGCGAGGTAGAGCAGTCCGGCGAAGATGAAGGCTTCGAAAGGCGCGTAATGACGCGAGTAGACATTGCGGGCCGCACCGGTCAGGTCGACCAGTGTCACCGCACTGGCAATCGCCGAGCCTTGCAGCATCAGAATCACTTCGTTGCTCAACGGTGGAATCGCCCGGCGCAAGGCTGATGGCAGCACGATTCTGCGCAGCGCGATGTAGCGTGTCATGCCCATCGCCTCGGCAGCTTCGACCTCGCCATGGGGTACGTTGCGGATTGCGCCGGCGAACATTTCGAGTTGATACGCGCAGGTGTTCAGGCTGAAGGCCAGCATGGTGCAGAAATAAGCGTCGCGGAATAGTAACCAGAATGAGTTGCCGGCTTCCCACTGCTGCTGCATCCATTCGCTCTGGCCAACTCCGTAGTAAATCAGCAATAGCTGCACCAGCATCGGGGTGCCGCGAAAAAAGTAGGTATAGGCGCTGATCGGCCGACTGACCCAGGGATTTCTTGACACGCGGGCAATCGACAGCGGAACGGCCAGGGCAAAGCCGACCGCCAACGAGATGACGGTCAGTTGCACGGTCATCCACAGGCCACGCCAGAACTCGGGCAAGCTGCCGCTGATCACATTCGGGTCAAACCATTCCATGATCGTCTCTTCAAACGTTGGCTTCGCGGACACCGACGTTGTAGTGGTGCTGCAAGCGTTCCAGAACCTGGTTCGAGACGGCGGTCATCGCTAGATAGAGTACGCAAACGGCCAGATAGAAAGTGAAAGGCTGATGGGTCGACCGTCCGGCCTGATCGGCCAGCCAGGTCATGTCGGCCAGTCCGATCATCGACACGATGGCGGTGCTTTTCAGCAGGACCAGCCAGTTGTTGCCAATGCCCGGCAGGGCGTAACGCAGCATTTGCGGAAAAAGGATGCGCCAGAAAACCTGCCAGCCGCTCATGCCGTAAGCTCGGCCGGCTTCCATCTGGCCGGCCGGTACCGCTTGAAAGGCACCACGAAAGGTTTCGGTGAAATAGGCGCCGAAAATGAATCCAATCGTCAGAACGCCAGCGGCAAAAGCGTTGAGTTCGATCATCTCCCATTCCAGATGGTCGCTGATGGCATTGAGGATCACCTGGCCGCCGTAAAAAAACAAGAGCATCATCACCAGATCGGGCACGCCACGAACGATGGTGGTATACAACGCGGCCGACCAGCGTAGTGGTGCGATGCGAGACAATTTGCAGGCGGCGCCAAGCAAGCCCATGCTGACGGCAAGAACCAGTGACAGGAGGGCGACCTGGAGAGTGATCCATGCTCCGGCCAGCAAGCTGGGGGAGTATTCGGTCAGGGCGTCCATGGCTGAATTGCTCCGCGCGTTGTACCTTGAAAACAACCGGGGAAGAAACAGGGAACGCTGACCACGTCGGCAGCCAGCCAGCGTTCCGCTGCGGAACCTCAGTTGCCGTAGATATCCATCGTGAAGTATTTCTTGCGGATCTCTTCGTACTTGCCATTGGCACGCACGGTAGCAAGCGCCTTGTTGAGTTGCGCCTTGAGGTCCTGATCCTTCTTGCGCACGGCAATGCCGATTCCCTCACCGATCACGGCGCGCTCCTCGGCATTCTTGCCATAAAGCTGCTCGCCGAGAACGCCGTAGCCGGCGCCTTCAGGCTTGGTCAGGAAGCCGCCGTAAGCTTCCCAGTAATCGGCAAAGGTGGCATCGACACGGCCTGACTTGAGATCCAGATAGGCCTCATCCTGCTTGCCGTAGCGAACGACTTCCACTCCCTTGCCGTCCCAGTATTTGGTGGCGAAGTTGTCGGAAACCGTGCCACGCTGAACAGCAACCTTCTTGCCTTTCAGGCTGGCCAGTTCCGGTCTCAACGATGATCCGTTCTTGGCAATCAGGACGACCGGTGAGGCGTAGTACTTGTTGGTGAAATCCACCTTGGCCTTGCGTTCTTCGGTAATCGACATCGAAGCGACGATGGCGTCGAACTTGCGTGCCATCAGGGCCGGAATCATGCCGTCCCATTCCTGTTTCACCCAGGTGCATTTCGCTTTCATCTCGGCGCACAGCGCGTTGCCGATATCGATATCGAAACCCTTCAACGCGCCGTTGGCACCTATTTCATTGAACGGGGGGTAGGCACCCTCGGACGCCATACGAATTTCCGTCCAGTCCTTTGCCGAGACACCAGCCGCCGAGAGGGCCAGAAGCGCCGACAACAACAGCATTTTTTTCATTTGAAACCCCTCCTTTAGAATGATCGATTACTCAAAGACCGTTAACCATGCGCCGGGTTGCGCTTCGCCTGTTCCTTGCGCTGCAGGAAGCCCTTGCAGGTCTCCGTTTGGATGCGAAGTGAATGATGACAAGAAAGCCGGGCCTATACAACGGATTTGTGCGTCCCCGGTGCAGCACAGGCCATCGTCGTCGATCGCCAATTGCTCAACACCCAACCAATCCAAACAAAAAGGCCGCTCCGAAGAGCGGCCCAAGTGCTTGATTCGATTGGTCGGGGCGCCGGGATTCGAACTCGGGACCCCTTGCACCCCATGCAAGTGCGCTACCAGGCTGCGCCACGCCCCGACAAGGTCTGGATTATAACCGAAAATGCGCCGCTACTCGCATGGGCGCAGCAATTCTGCAATGTTCAGCAGCTCCGCCCGCAGCACTTCGGGTGCCAAGAGAGATGAACTGGTGTCTGACTCATTCCCGGCATCGTCGAGACGGTTGCGCGCGCCACTGATCGTGAAGCCCTGACTGTAAAGAAGCTCCCGTATCCGACGCACCAGCAGAACTTCATGGTGCTGATAATAACGGCGATTGCCTCGGCGCTTGACCGGACTGAGCTGCGAGAACTCCTGCTCCCAATAACGCAGGACGTGCGGTTTGACGCCGCATAGCTCGCTGACCTCACCGATCGTGAAATATCGCTTGGCTGGAATGGCCGGCAAAGGCTCTTGCCCCGGTTCTTTATGACTGACTTCCATCATAAGCGTGTTCTACCTCGGCCTTCAGTTTCTGACTGGCATGAAAAGTAACCACTCTGCGCGCGGTGATCGGGATTTCTTCACCGGTCTTGGGGTTGCGGCCTGGTCGCTGGGGCTTGTCGCGCAACTGAAAGTTTCCGAATCCCGAAAGCTTTACACCATCACCACGCTCCAGGGCATTCCGAATTTCTTCGAAAAAAGCCTCAACCATGTCCTTGGCCTCACGCTTGTTGAGGCCGACCTTCTCGAACAACAGATCGGCGAGTTCTGCCTTGGTAAGCGTCATTCCTCTTCCTTCTCAGACGCGCAGCTGTGCTGCAAATGCCACTCGCAGATAGGCGACCAACTGCTGCATGGCAGCCTCAACTTCAGCTTCGAGCAACGTTTTTTGAGTATCTTGCATCATTATGCGGAAGGCAAGGCTTTTCTTGCCGACTTCAACCCCGCGCCCGACGTAGACATCGAACAGACGGATATCCTGCACAATGGCTGGCCGATTGGCAGTCAGTCCTGCGATCAGTTGCTCAAGTTCCAGCGCCTGATCAACGACCACGGCCATATCCCGTATGACCGGTGGTTGGCGGGAAAGCTCGGCATATTGCGGAACACCGGCCATCGTCACGGCATCGAGGTCAACTTCAAAAAATACCGGCGCCAGCGGCAATTCATATTTTTGTTGCCACTGCGGATGCAATTCGCCGACAAAACCAACCGCTTTGCCAGCGACCGTCACCCGCGCACTCCGACCAGGATGCAGCGCAGGGTGCAGGGCTTTCTCGAAGCGGGTGCCGATCGGGGTGAACAGCCGTTCCAGGTCAGCCTTGATGTCAAAGAAATCGACGTTGCGTGCTGCACAACCCCACTGCTCAGGAAAGGCTGTACCATAGGCCAGCGCGGTCAGCTTCCAGGGCTGGCGAAAACCGGGGACAGGACCACCCTGTGTATCGCGGAAGAAGCAGCGCCCGGTCTCGAACAGGCGAACGCGGCTCTGCCGGCGTTTGAGGTTGCTTGCCAGATTGGCGACCAGCCCCCCGAGCAAGGACGAACGCATCACGCTCAGCTGGCTGGCGATCGGATTGGCCAGTCGAATGAGCCGATCGTTGCCGACAAAATCGATTTCCCAGGCCTCTTCGACGAAGGCGAAGTTGACCACTTCCTGATAGCCACCGTCAGCCAGCATCTGTCGAACACGCGCCAGAGATCTCGCCTGCTCGGTCTGCGGCAACATCGACAGCAAACCCCGCGGTGCTGGTGACGGAATGTTCTCATAGCCGTTCAGGCGGGCGATCTCCTCGATCAGGTCTTCCTCGATCTCGAGGTCGAAGCGGTGGCTCGGCGGCGTGATGATGAAATCGTCACCATCCCGGGTGAACGACAGGTCGAGACGGGCAAACAGTTCGGCTATCCGCTCGTTTGTAAACGGCACTCCAAGTACCTTGACAACCCGCACCGGTCGCAGGCGGACCGGCTGGCGCGCGGGCAAGGTGGCCAGTGCTTCGCTGACCGGACCCGCCTGCCCACCGCAAATATCGAGGATCAGCCGCGTTGCGCGTTCCAATGCACGCCGGGTACCGCCGAAATCGACGCCACGTTCAAAACGATGTGAGGCATCCGAAACGAAGCCGTAGCGACGGGCACGGCCGGCGATCGCGGTGGGTGCGAAGAAGGCGGCTTCGAGGAACACCTCGGTGGTCGCCAGCGTAATGCCACTTTCCTCGCCACCCATGATGCCCCCCATCGCCAACGGGCGCTGATCGTCGGCAATCAACAGGACATCGGCCTGCAACTGCAGCGTCTGCTCGTTGAGCAGCAGGATCGTTTCTGCCGGGCGCGCCATCCTGACGTGAATGGCCCCACTCAGACGGGTATTGTCAAAAGCATGCAGCGGCTGTCCCACTTCGAGCATGACGTAGTTGGTGATGTCGACCAAGGCCGAAATCGGGCGAATCCCGCTTCGCTCAAGACGACGACGCATCCAGGCGGGTGTCGCGACCCTGGCGTCGACTCCGGCGATCACCCGGCCGCAGTAGCGTGGGCAAGCCTCCGGGGCGTCCAGTGCGAGGGCGCGCGCGCTCGCGATGGTGGCTTCAACTGCCGTGACTTCGATCAAGTGGGCCGGCGTACCGGTCAGTGCTGCAACCTCGCGGGCAATCCCTTCGAGCGACAGGCAGTCTGCCCGGTTCGGCGTCAGCTTGAGGGTCAGCAGACGATCATCGAGATCAAGATGGCGGCGGATATCCTCGCCTACCGGTGCATCGTCACCCAGCACCAGCAAGCCAGAGGCGTCTTCCGCGATGCCCAGTTCCCTGGCCGAGCAGAGCATGCCAGACGACTCGACGCCGCGCACCTTGGCGACCTTGATCCTCAATCCACCCGGCAATTGGGCACCGGGCAGTGCGCACGGCACCTTGATGCCGGCAGCCGCGTTGGGTGCTCCGCAGACGATCTGCAGCACCTCGCCGGTACCAGCATCGACCCGGCAAACGTTGAGGCGGTCGGCGTCGGGATGCTTGTCAACGGCGAGCAGATGACCCACGACGACCTGGTCGAAAAGCGGTGCGACCGTCTCTTCCTCCTCCACTTCGAGACCGGCCATGGTCAGCAGGTGCGAGAATTCATGACCCGCGCAGGCGGGATCGACGAAACTGCGAAGCCAGGATTCAGAGAATTTCATGACCGCTCAATGTCAGAAGGAAGGTCATACGAACTGTCGCAAAAAGCGCAGGTCGCCATCGAAAAACAGGCGCAGGTCATTGACCCCATAGCGCAGCATCGTCAACCGATCGGGACCCATGCCGAAGGCAAAACCGAGGTATTTCTCGGGGTCGATGTTGACGTGCCGCAGGACATTCGGATGGACCATGCCGCAACCGGCAATTTCCAGCCAGCGCCCTTTCAAGGTGCCGCTCATGAAAGCCATGTCGATCTCGGCCGAGGGTTCGGTGAAGGGAAAGAACGATGGGCGAAAACGCACCTGCAGATCGTCGTTCTCGAAAAAACGGCGCAGGAAATCGCTGATCACACCCTTCAAGTCAGCAAAGCTGACGTTCTCGCCAATCCACAGACCTTCGACCTGATGAAACATCGGCGAATGCGTGGCATCGGAATCCACGCGGTACACGCGCCCCGGTGCAATGACCCGAATTTCCGGCATGGTTTCCCGACCGGCATGTCTGGCGACATGTGCCTGCATATAGCGAACCTGGATCGGACTGGTATGCGTGCGCAGCAGAACGCCCTCGGCTATCCCGCCCTCCTCGTCCTGCAGATAGAAGGTATCGTGCATCGAACGGGCCGGATGATCCGCGGGGGTATTCAGTGCCGTGAAATTCTGGAAGTCGGCCTCGATTTCGGGACCATCGGCGACCTCGAAACCGATCGAAGCAAAAAGAGCTTCAATACGTTCGAGCGTACGCGTCACCGGATGCAGGCCGCCACGGTCCTGTCCACGACCCGGTAGCGTCACGTCCAGGGCTTCCTCGGCCAGGCGCGCCTGCAGCGCCCTTTGCCGAAGCGCTTCGCGACGCGCAGCGAGCGCTGCTTCGACCGCATCCTTGGCGTGATTGATGGCCGCACCGGCAGTTTTTCGCTGGTCCGGCGGAAGTTTGGCCAATCCCTTGAGCAATCCAGTGATCTCGCCGCTCTTGCCGAGGTAACTGGCCTTGACTTGCTCAAGCGCATCAGGATCATCGGTTGCCGCGAAGGCCGCCGACGCTGCGTGGACTATTTGATCGAGGTTGTGCATGGTTCACCGAAAAAAAGGAGGCTCGCGCCTCCTTTCTTGACGCTCGTACGGCCTATTGTCCGAGCTGGGCTTTGGCCTGCACGGCCAGAGCAGCAAAAGCCGGCTTGTCGAAAACCGCCAGATCGGCCAGCACCTTGCGGTCGACCTCGATCTGCGCCTTCTTGAGACCATTCATGAATGTGCTGTACTTCATGCCGAGTTCCCGGGCCGCCGCGTTGATACGGGCAATCCAAAGGCTGCGAAACTGACGCTTCCTTTGCCGGCGGTCGCGGTAAGCATATTGCCCGGCTTTCATCACCGCCTGTTTGGCGACACGATAGACGTTCTTGCGGCGACCGCGGTAACCCTTGGCCAGATCGAGAATTTTCTTGTGGCGCGCGTGCGCCGTTACACCACGTTTGACGCGAGGCATCCTCTATCTCCTCAAGCGTAAGGCAGCATGGCACGAACCATGGCCTTGTCAGAGTGGTGCACCTCGGTCACGCCGCGTAACTGGCGCTTGGTCTTGGTGTCCTTCTTGGTCAGGATGTGTCGCTTGTACGCATGCGAACGCTTGATGCGCCCGCTGGCACTGATCGTGAAGCGCTTTTTCGCTCCACTCTTGGTCTTCATCTTGGGCATTGAATGCTCCTGTTTATAGACATGCTGGCGGGTGTCTCCCGGCGGAAGCACTTTTGACCCGGCAGCACTTGTGTTTCACCGTTTCTCTACAAGCGCTTGAATCGATGGCTACTTTCTCTTGCTCGGAGTAAGCACCATGACCATCTGGCGGCCTTCCATCTTCGGCATCTGCTCAACCAGCGCAAGTTCCTGCAGATCGGTCTTGATCCGCTCGATCTGCCGCATGCCAATATCCTGGTGCGCCATTTCCCGACCACGAAAGCGCAAGGTCACCTTGACCTTGTCTTCTTCATCAAGGAAGCGAATCATGTTGCGCAGTTTGATCTGGTAGTCGTTTTCATCGGTACCGGGACGAAACTTGACTTCCTTCACCTGCACCTGCTTCTGCTTGAGTTTCTGCTCATGCTGACGCTTTTGTTCCTGGTATTTGAACTTGCCGAAATCGACGATGCGACATACCGGCGGCTGAGCCATCGGGGCAATTTCGACCAGGTCCACTCCCGCTTCCTCGGCGAGCGCCAATGCTGCCCTGACGCTCATGACTCCCAACTGCTCGCCACCTACTCCGACGAGACGGACTTCCGGTGCGTTGATCTCTTCGTTAACGCGTTGCGCCTTTTGCAGTGCGATGGGTCCACTCCTTGTTTCGACAAAAGTTAAGCCGTGCCACTTCGCGCCGCAACTTCGTGAAGAAGTTGCCTGGCCAGAGCCTCGATGGACATCTGCCCGAGATCCTGACCGCCGCGTGTCCGCACGGCCACCAGATTGGCTGCCACTTCCTTGTCGCCGACGACGATTTGATAGGGCAACTTGTTCAAGCTATGTTCGCGTATTTTATAGGTAATTTTTTCGTTGCGCAAATCACACTCGACACGCAGACCAGCCTGACGTAGTGTTTTTGCAACATGGGCAGCGTAATCGGCCTGCTTTTCCGAGATATTCAGCACCACGATCTGCACCGGCGAGAGCCACAAAGGCAGGGCGCCCGTGCAGTTCTCGATGAGCATCCCGATAAAACGCTCCAGCGAACCCAGAATAGCGCGATGCAGCATCACCGGTGTGTGGCGTGAATTGTCGTCGCCGACGAATTCGGCGTCCAGTCGCTGCGGCATCGAGAAGTCGACCTGCATCGTGCCGCACTGCCAGGATCGCCCGATGGCATCCTTGATGTGAAATTCGATCTTCGGACCGTAAAAAGCCCCCTCACCCGGCAATTCCTCCCATGCCAGACCGGAGGCCTGCAGTGCAGCGCGCAAGGCAAGTTCGGCCTTGTCCCATACCGCGTCCGAACCGACGCGCTTTTCCGGGCGCAACGCCAGCTTGACCGTTACCTCGTGAAAACCGAAATCGGCATACACTTTGCGCACCAGATCATTGAAAACGGTGACCTCGTCCTGGATTTGATCTTCGGTACAGAAAATATGGCCGTCATCCTGGGTAAAGCCGCGCACGCGCATGATGCCGTGCAGCGCACCCGAGGGCTCGTTGCGATGACAGGAACCAAATTCACCATAACGCAATGGCAGATCGCGATAACTGCGCAGCCCGGTATTGAAGATCTGGATGTGCCCCGGACAATTCATCGGCTTGATTGCGTACTCGCGCTTTTCCGACTCGGTGGAGAACATGTGATCCTTGAAGTTCTCCCAGTGCCCGGATTTTTCCCACAGGGTACGGTCGAGAATCTGCGGGCATTTCACTTCCTGATAGCCATTGTCCCGATAAACGCCACGCATGTACTGCTCGACTTCCTGCCAGATCGTCCACCCCTTTGGATGCCAGAACACCATTCCCGGCGCTTCGTCCTGAAGATGAAACAGGTCGAGTTGCCGACCGAGTTTGCGATGATCACGTTTCTCGGCCTCCTCGAGCATGTGCAGGTAGGCCTCCTGATCTTCCTTTCTGGCCCAGGCCGTCCCGTAGATCCGCTGCAGTTGCTCGTTGCGATGATCACCCCGCCAGTAGGCGCCAGCCAGCTTCATCAGCTTGAACACCTTCAACCTGCCCGTCGAAGGGACATGCGGGCCGCGGCAGAGGTCGACAAAATCACCCTCGCGATAGAGCGAGATTTCCTGACCGGGCGGGATGGCATCGATCAGTTCCGCCTTGTAGTGCTCACCGATCGACTGGAAGAAAGCGATGGCGTCGTCGCGCTGCCAGACTTCGCGCCGCACCGGCAGATCACGCCGGGCGAGTTCTGCCATGCGCTTCTCGATTGCCGCCAGGTCGTCAGGAGTAAACGGACGTTCGTAGGCAAAGTCGTAGTAGAAACCGTCGTCGATGACCGGGCCAATCGTCACCTGCGCTGCCGGAAAGAGTTCCTTGACCGCATAAGCCATCAGATGGGCCGTCGAGTGACGGATGATCTCCAGGCCCGCGAGATCCTTCTCGGTAATGATGCCAAGCTGCACGTCAGTGGTGATCCGGAATGAGGTGTCGACCAGGCGACCATCGACCTTGCCCGCCAGGGCGGCGCGTGCCAGCCCGGCACCGATGCTCTGCGCCACCTCGGCCACCGTGACAGACTCTGCGAACGCCCTTTGTGAACCGTCAGGCAATGTGACAACCGGCATATGATCACCTCAGCAAGAAATGGAAAAGCCAGAGACCCGGCCTGGCTTGAGTGTCTCCGACCGGCAGAACCGGCTTTTCCGGCCCATCCTGCCAGCCCGTCGCAAACGCGAGACAGACTATCGATACAGGCATCAGGACGGCCGACGCTGCCGCAAGCCCCAAAGGCCGCGCCCGCGAGCACAGCAGTCTAACATACCCCAAGGTACCTGCCAAAGGAGCGAACCGACTGACCGACGGCAACCGGCAGAGACCCCGCCGACTGCGAGCACCTAAGGATCATGAGGACTGTCGGGCCTCACCAGTTCGATGCAGAAATCGCTCTCGTAGGGAGGCACGTGCACTTCGATGATCGAGCCTGGGGCCACTTGCAGCCGTACCCCAGTCACGTCCGCATGGACCGGCAGCAGGCTCACCCCACGGTCAACCAGGACCACGCTGCGGATCTCGGCCGCGCCTCGCAGCGCCAGGAATTGCGCCACCCGCAGCAGCGAGTGGCCGCGGTACAGCACGTCATCCACCACCACCACGGTTTTTCCCGAGAGGTCCGCAACGGTCTCGACAGGATCTTCCCTGAGCAGGGTTTGCGGGTAGAGCAGCGTGAGATCGTCACCGTAACGCTTCACCTCCAGTTGCAGTCGTTGGGCAGGCCGGACTCCCAGCTGCAGCAGCCGTTCGGCCAGCAAACTGGCCAATGGCACACCCCGCCGGAGGATACCGATCAGGACCATGTCGTTGCGTCCATCGAGCAAGCCGAGTAGTCGACCGGCCATGCCATCGAGCACGGCGGCCAGTTGCTGCTGGTTGTAAAGACAGGTGTGATCGTTCATTCTGAATGCCTGCTCAGGACTGCTTGCTCGTTCCTGGCCAGCATTCTGGCAACCGGTCGGTCATGGTTCATCCCTCCCGTTTGCAGTTCAGCTCGGCAGCGGCGCGAACAGTGCAGCGATGTCGTCTCGGCCGAACTTGGCATCGACCCCGCGATCTGCCGAGAGAATCCGTTCGGCAAGTTCAGCCTTGCGCTCCTGGAGGGACAGGATCTTCTCCTCGATGCTGCCCGCAACGATCAACTTGTAGACGAAAACCGGCTTGTCCTGACCCAGACGATGCGCGCGGTCGGTGGCCTGGTTTTCCGCCGCGGGGTTCCACCAGGGATCGTAGTGGATGACGGTGTCGGCCGCCGTCAGATTCAGTCCGACACCACCGGCGCGCAGGCTGATCAGGAAGATCGGCACTTCGCCGGCCTGGAAGCGGCGCACCTGCTCCTCGCGGTCGCGGGTATCGCCGGTGAGAATCCCGTAGTCGAGGCCCAGCAGCTTCAGTTCCTTTTCTATCAGTGCCAGCATGCTGGTGAACTGTGAGAACAGCAGGATGCGCCGCCCTTCCTCGACCTGCTCCGGCAGCATCGTCATCAACAGATCGAGTTTGGCCCGCTCCTTGATTTTCTGGGCGGCCTTGGCCTTGACCAGACGCGGGTCACAGCACACCTGGCGCAGCTTCAGCAGAGCATCGAGGATGACGATCTGACTGCGGTTGAAGCCCTTGCTGGCAATCTCCTCGCGAACCTTCTCGTCCATCGCGACGCGCACGGTTTCGTAGAGGTCACGCTGGCTGCCGACCAGTTCGACCTTGCGCACAATGATCGTTTTCAGTGGCAACTCGCGCGCCACCTCTTCCTTCTTGCGACGCAGGATGAACGGGCGAACCCGGCGCGCCAGCAGGTTACGGCGCTGGGTATCGCCCTGTTTTTCGATCGGTGTCCGCCAATACTTGGTAAAGGTCTGGTTGTTGCCAAGAAACCCGGGCAGCAGGAAGTCGAACTGACTCCACAGCTCACCCAGATGATTTTCCAGGGGAGTGCCGGTCAAACAAAGGCGGTGCCGGGCGACGATCTTGCGCACCACTTCGGCACCCTGGCTGCGTGCGTTCTTGACTGTCTGCGCCTCGTCGAGAATCAGCAGATGGTAGCGGTGCCGGGTCAGTTCCGCTGCATCGCGCCAGAGCAGCGGGTAAGTGGTCAGCACCACGTCGTGCCGCGTGATTTCGGCAAAACGGCTCTTGCGCTCGGGGCCATGCAGCGACAGGATCGACAAACCCGGCGCAAAACGCGCCGCTTCGTTCTTCCAGTTGAAGATCAGCGAGGTCGGCAGGACGATCAGGGCCGGATGATCGAGCCGTCCGGCTTCCTTTTCGAGCAGCAGGTGCGCCAGCGTCTGGGCGGTCTTGCCAAGCCCCATGTCGTCCGCGAGGATGCCCGCGAGATTCTGTTCGCGCAGGAACTGCAACCAGGCCAGACCTTCGGTCTGGTAGTGACGCAGTTCCAGCCCCAATCCGGCAGGCGGATCGATGTGGCCGATTCCCTGCGCGGCCGTCAATTGCTCGGCGAGCGCCAGCACATCACCCTGCCCCTTGAACTGCCAGCGACTGCTGTCGTTGAGTTCCGCCAGGCGCGGTGCGTCGAAGCGCGACAGACGCAGGCTGTTGCCGCCAGGAAAGCCGTCGAAGAGATCGATCAGGGTTGCCGCCAGCGGCTTCAGACGCCAGGCTGGCGCACGCACGCGCAGGCTGCCCGGCGTCACCAGTTCGATCACCTCCTGGTCGGAAATTTGCGCCAGTTGACCGGCGTCGAGCCAGCGTGCGTCACGCCGGAACAGGGCGGCGAGCATCGGTGCCAACGGTAGACGTTCACCTTCGACGATGATGCCCATGTCGAGGTCGAACCAGCCACCCTCCGCCTCGACGAGATCCGCATCCCAGGCCTCGATATCGAACAGGCGATGGCGAAAATCCTCGGCGAACTCGACCTGCCAACCGGCAGCGCATAGACCCGCCAGCTCATCGCGCATGAAGAGAGGCCATACGCCCTCCTCAGCAAGGCCATAGGCATTATCCGGCGGCCGCCCGAAGGTGTGCAGCACGTAGCCTGCGATTTTCTCGAGGCCGGTGGCGGTCAACTCGTCCATCCACTGCTCTTCGAGCGCGCACCGACGTTCGACGCGAACCGTTTCGCCACTGGCCAGAATCGAGAAATCGCGCGCGTCGTCGGGGATGATCTCGACATCGGCATAGCGAAAAACCGGCAGGGCGACATCGAAAAGCCCGCCTCCGTAGTTCGCCGGATATTCTCGCCAACTGCGGTTGCCATGCGTCTTCAGGGTTTGCAGGCGCAGCACCGGCAACGGTTCGGCGATGACGCTGCGCATGTTGATGCGAGCATGTTCGGGGTCGCTCGGCAACTCCAGAGCCGATTCGGCCAAGGCTTCGCCGACCAGTGCTGCTGCCGTCGCCGACAGCGGCGGCAGCGAGAACAGGCGCGCGACGACCGCCGGATTACCACGCACCTGCAATGGACCGAGCTGATGCCTTTCAAGATCGACATACCATGGCGCTTGCAGGGGAACGACCAGGCTGGCTGCGGGTTCGGGCAGCAACACCGGTAGCTGACGCCCGTCGCCACTCGCTCGCCAGCCGACCGTGGCCGGACGCGCCGCCGCGAGCAGCAAGGGCAAGAAGTCATCCTTGCGGCACAGCCGACCGGTCTCTGCCATCAGTTGCAGCGCCTCGCCGCCGTGCCGGGGCGTCAGACCGAAGGCCCGCAAACCGGTGTCGAACGAACGGTCGGCCCACAACAGTCGGAGAATCGGACGATCGTCGTCGCTGACGAACCGTGGTGGCTTGCTGAGTGCGCGATCGATGCTCCACAGTTCGTCAGCACTTTCAGGATCGCGCCCCTTGCGCACGGTAACCCCGAAGCCACGCGCATCGGGTGTCCAGTGCAGGACGTAGAAAATCTGCTGGCGACTGCCGGCGTGATTGCGGTCCTTCTTGCTGACCGCCACGGCCACCCGACGCAACTCTTCGGTCCACGACAGTACGCCGGAATCGGCCTTGTCCGGCGAATCAGGGCCGGGGTCATCGATCGGCTTACGCAGCATGCGCACCCTGCTGGCAGTCAGAATCAGTCACGGAAATTGCCGTACTTGATCGGAAAATCGCTGATTGCCTTGGTGACCATGGCGATGCAGGCCTGCAGTTCATCGCGCTTGGCACCGCTGACACGCACTGCGTCGCCCTGGATCGAGGCCTGCACCTTGATTTTGGAATCCTTGATCAGTTTGACGATCTTCTTCGCCAACTCCGACTCGATGCCAATCCTGATTTTCAGTTCCTGCTTGACCTTGTTGCCGGAAATACGTTGCAGCGGCTGATCTTCCAGGCGCTTGGTACTTTCCTTCTCCTTCTTCTCCATCGCCGGAAAGAGCAGGTCCTTGATCTGGCCGAGCTGGAATTCCGAGTCGCCGTAAAGCGTAATGAGCTTGTCCTTCTCGTTCAGCTCCACCTTGGCACTCGTTCCCTTGAAGTCGTAACGATTGTCGATCGCTCGCGTCGTCACGTCGATCGCATTGTGCAGTGCAGCCATGTCGGCTTCTGAAGAAAAATCGAATGAAGGCATGGGGCATCCGGTTGAAGATTGGGATGGGCAGGCGGCAGTATTGGACAGCGCCGCCCTTATCCGAAGTGACAGACGTAGTGATAAGGCTCATCACAGGCGATTTCGAACGACGAGTCGCCCGGCACGGCAAATGACTCGCCGGCCGCATGCTCTCGCCACAGGCTCTCACCCTGAAGGCGAACACGGCATGAGCCGCCGACGCCCTCCATCACTTCCGGAGCCCCGGTGGTGAAAGTCAGGGTCGACGGCAGGATCACGCCAATGGTTTTGCGCGTCCCATCGGCCAAAAAGAGCGTGTGGCTGACACAGCGGCCTGCGAAATATACGTTGGCCCGTTTGACGACGCTGACATTGTCGAATTGCGACATGTTCACATTCTCCACATTTTTTCGAGGATGGTTTTGGTGATGAAGCCGATCATGCCGAACGACAGAACAAAGAAAAGCACGATCGTACCCATCTTTCCAGCTTTCGACTTCCAGGCGATCTCGCCGATGATGAAAAGCATGAAGAGCATGAAGGCGCCGACACCGAAGGTCATGCCAAAATCCGAAATCTGCTCTTCCGTCAACCCGAACATCGACGGATCCTCCCTCGCTCAGCTCTTGCGGCCCGCCAGATTGGCTGCGATACGCATGCGCAACGCGTTCAGTTTGATGAAACCACCGGCGTCCTTCTGGTCGTAGGCACCGGCGTCGTCCTCGAAAGTGGCGATGGTCGGATCGAACAGCGAATCGGTCTTCGAATCGCGGCCGACAACGATGACGTTGCCCTTGTAGAGCTTGACCCGCACCCAGCCATTCACCGACTTCTGCGTATGATCGATCAGCGTCTGCAGCGCCAGCCGTTCCGGGCTCCACCAGTAACCGTTGTAGATCAGGCTGGCGTAACGCGGCATCAGGTCATCCTTGAGATGCGCGACTTCGCGGTCGAGAGTGATCGATTCGATTGCCCGGTGCGCCGGCAGCAGGATCGTGCCGCCGGGAGTTTCGTAGCAACCACGCGACTTCATGCCGACGTAACGGTTTTCGACCAGGTCGATGCGGCCGATGCCGTGCTTGCCGCCGAGCTGGTTGAGCCGTTCCAGCAGCGCATCCGCCGGCAGGCGCTGGTCGTTGATCGCCACCAGATCGCCCTTCTCGAATTCGAGATCGAGATACTCGGCAGCGTCGGGCGCTGCTTCCGGTGACACCGTCCAGCGCCACATCGATTCCTCGGCTTCGGCCGCCGGGTCTTCGAGATGGCGACCTTCATAACTGATGTGCAGCAGGTTGGCGTCCATCGAATACGGCGAACCGCCCTGCCGGTGCTTCATTTCAACCGGTATGCCATGGCGCTCGGCATACGCCAGCAGTTTCTCGCGCGACAGCAGATCCCATTCGCGCCACGGCGCGATGATCCGGATATCCGGGCGCAGGGCGTAGGCGCCCAGTTCGAACCGAACCTGGTCGTTGCCCTTGCCGGTCGCGCCGTGTGCCACCGCCTCGGCGCCGGTCAGGTTGGCAATTTCGATCATCCGTTTGGCGATCAGCGGCCGCGCAATCGAGGTACCGAGCAGATACTCGCCTTCATAAAGGGTGTTGGCACGGAACATCGGAAAGACGTAGTCACGAACGAATTCCTCGCGCAGATCCTCGATGTAGATATTCTCTGGTGCAATGCCGAACTTCAGTGCTTTCGGACGCGCCGCTTCCAGTTCGTCGCCCTGACCGAGGTCGGCCGTGAAGGTCACGACCTCGCAGTGATAGGTATCCTGCAACCACTTCAGGATCACTGAAGTGTCGAGTCCGCCCGAATAGGCGAGGACGGCTTTCCTGATGTCGCTCATGAGTGCTCCCTGCTTGAATTGATTTTCGAAGCATCGCCGCCCAGCACCAGATACTCCAGCAATGCCTTCTGCGTATGCATGCGGTTCTCGGCCTCGTCCCAGACGACGCTGCGTGGCCCGTCAATGACTGCTGCAGCGACCTCCTCGCCGCGATGCACCGGCAGACAGTGCATGAACAGCGCCTCGGGACGCGCAACGCGCATCATCTCGGTATCGACCTGCCAGGCGGCGAAAGCGCGCCGACGCGCTTCATTCTCGGCCTCGAAACCCATCGAAGTCCACACATCGGTGGTCACCAGATCGGCCAGGCGCGCGGCGTCCATCGGATCGGCGAATTGTTCGAAGTGATCGCTGCCATGCAAGCCGGCCCGGTCGGCAGCCACCTCGTAGCCCGGCGGCGTCGACACCTGCACCTTGAAATCGAGCACCTCGGCGGCCTGCAACCAGGTATTGCAGACATTGTTCGAATCGCCGATCCAGGCGACGGTTTTCCCCTGAATCGGACCACGATGCTCAACGAAGGTGAAAATGTCGGCCAGAATCTGGCAAGGATGATACTCGTTGGTCAGGCCATTGATCACCGGCACCCGCGAGTGACCCGCAAAACGCTCGATCATCGCCTGCTCGAAAGTTCTGATCATCACCACGTCGCTCATGCGCGAGATCACCTGCGCCGCGTCTTCGACCGATTCACCGCGCTGCAACTGCGAGTCGCGGCTGTTGAGGTAGATCGCCGTACCACCGAGTTGCTGCATGCCGGCTTCGAACGACAGGCGGGTACGGGTGCTGGCCTTCTCGAAGATCATCACCAGCGTGCGATCGCTGAGTGGCCAGTACTTGCGATAGGCCTTGAATTCGGCCTTGATCCAGCGCGCGCGCTCCAAAAGATGATCAAACTCCGCACGCGTGAAGTCCTTGAACTGAAGAAAGTGTTTGATGCTGCTCATGGAGGTCTTCTCTAGGGAATTTCGAGAAAATCGCGAATCAGCCTGGCCAGTCGCGACACCAGCTCGTGCGCCTCGTCGGTACTGAAGGTCAGCGGAGGCAACAAACGTACCACCTTGTCGGCAGTGACGTTGATCAACAACCCGGCATCGAGAGCACGCATCACCAGTTCGCCGCAGGGGCGATCGAGCTCGATACCGATCATCAGCCCCTGGCCGCGGATCGTCACCAGGCCTGGGCAGCCGGCCAGCGCGCGCGTCAGGCCTGTACGGATGGCCGTACCCACAGCAAGCGCGTGGTCGATCAGACCTTCCTGCTCGATGACTTCGATGGTCGTCAGGGCGGCAGTCGTTGCCAACGGGTTGCCGCCGAAGGTCGAACCATGATTACCCGGCTTGAACAGGCCGCTCGCCTGCCTGGCAACCAGACAGGCGCCGATCGGCACGCCGCCGCCGAGGCCTTTGGCCAGGGTCACCACGTCAGGGCCAATGCCCGCATGCTGAAACGCAAACCAGCGCCCGGTACGACCCATGCCGCACTGCACCTCGTCGCAGATCAGCAGCCATTGCCGGTCGTCACAAAGCGCCCGCAGACCCCGCTGAAAATCAATGTCGGCGCTGTTGACGCCCCCCTCGCCCTGGACGATTTCCAGCATCACCGCAACGATATTCTTGTTGTATCGGGCAATGGCCCGAATTGCATCGAAATCGTTGTAGGGAACCCGCACAAAGCCCGACACCAGCGGCTCGAACCCCGCCTGCGCCTTGCGGTTGCCGGTCGCCGAAAGGGTCGCCATGGTGCGGCCGTGGAAAGCCTTCTCCATGACGATCGTTGCCGGCGCAGCGATGCCTTGCTGGTGACCATAGAGACGCGCCAGTTTGATCGCCACCTCGTTGGCTTCACAACCCGAATTACAGAAGAAGATCTCGTCCATCCCCGAAAGCGCGGCCAGTTTGTCGGCGAGCTGCTCCTGCTGCGGAATGCGGTAAAGATTCGACGAGTGCAGCAGACGCCCGGCCTGCGCCGCGATCGCTGCGACCAGTGCCGGATGGTTGTGCCCCAGAGTGTTGACGGCGATCCCCGCCAGGGCGTCGAGGTAGACCTTGCCATTGCTATCGGTCAACCAACTGCCCTGGCCATGGCTGAAGGCAACCGGCAAGCGGGAATAGGTATTCATCAGGTGCGACATGGACCACCCATTGCGGAGGCTTTTAAACTGAAACGGCGGCTTGCGCCGCCGGATAACGAGACACGCACTCGAACCCCAGACCTGTACGCTCCGACAGTTTTTGCAAAACCTGACATGCCGGAAGACAAGCCAACGATTCTACGGGAAAAGCATTCTCATGTATAGGACTGGCGTGCATGGAACGTCCACTCTCCATCGACTGGATTGATCGACCAGTGGTCAATGCGCCTGCAGAAAGGCCTCGAACTCGGCAAGCGGTAGCGGTCGGCTGAACAGGTAACCCTGGTAGGTGTGGCAACCCTGCGTCGCCAGAACGTCGCGCTGTTCGACACCCTCGACACCCTCGGCGATCACCTCCAGGCCGAGGTTGCTGGCCAGGGCGACGATGGTCCGTGCGATGGCCTCGTCGTTGGGATCGCTCAACAGGTCCCGCACGAATGACTGGTCGATCTTCAACTGGTCGAGCGGCAGTCGTTTCAGATAAGACAGTGACGAATAACCGGTGCCGAAGTCGTCGAGCGAGAAGCCGACGCCGTACTCTTTTAGCACCGTCATCTTGGCGATGATTTCCTGGACATTGTCCAGCAACATGCTCTCGGTGAGTTCCAGTTTGAGGTTGTGCGGATTGGCCGCCGTGCTCGCGAGAACCCCCAGCACCTGTTCGACAAAATTGGGCTGCCGTAGCTGACGCGCACTGACATTCACCGAGACCGCAAACTCTTCCCGTCCCGCCTGTGCCGCCCAGACTGTCGTCTGCGCACAGGCGGTCTCCAGCACCCACAGACCGAGCGGCAGGATCAGTCCGGTTTCCTCGGCGAGAGGAATGAACTCGGCAGGGGGCACCAGACCGCGTTTTGGATGCCGCCAGCGAACCAGCGCCTCGGCACCGACGACGCGGCCAGCCCGGTCAACCTGTGGCTGGTAACACAGGAAGAGTTCCTGCCTTTGCAGCGCTTCCCGGAGATCTCTCTCAAGGGCCGCCCTGGTGGTGACCACGGCCTGCATCTGGGGGTCAAAAAAGCGAAAGGTATTGCGACCGGTCGCCTTGGCATCGTACATGGCCAGATCGGCCCGCTTCATCAACTCGTCGATCGCATCCTGCTGGCCGCCAAACAGGGTGATGCCGACACTCGGCGTGTTGTGATACGCGGAACCGGCCAGGTCGTAGGGTCGGTTGAGTGCCGCAAGGATCTTCTCGCCGACGATCCGGCTCTGGGTAGCCGCTTCCTGCGGTCGCCTATCCAGACCGGTGAGCATCACCACGAACTCGTCGCCACCGAGACGGGCGACGAGTTCGTGGTCGCGAACGCAGGCCAACAATCGCTTGGCGACCTGCTGCAGCAGGTAATCCCCGATGTCGTGCCCGAGCGTGTCGTTGAGCGTCTTGAAATTGTCAAGATCAATGAACAGCAAGGCACCCTGGCGACCACTGCGTGCGCTCGCAGCCATGGCCGTCCGCAGGCGGTCCTGCAATAGACGGCGGTTCGGCAGGCGAGTCAGGGCATCATAAAAAGCCAGTTGCTGGATTTCTTCCTGGGTGGCCTTGTGCAGGCTGATGTCGGCCAGCGTTGAAACGTAATGCGTGACCCTGCCCTCGTTGTCGGTCACGGCGGAAATCGTCAGCCATTCCGGGAAGATTTCGGCGTTCTTGCGCCGGTTCCAGATCTCGCCTTGCCATGAACCCTGGCGTTCAAGACTCTGGTGCATCGCAGTATAAAAAGCGGCGTCGTGGCGCCCGGAACTAAGCAGCTTGGGGGTCTGGCCGACGCATTCTTCGGCGCTGTAGCCGGTAATCTCGGTGAACGCCTGGTTGACCCGCAGGATCACCCCGGCGGCGTCGGTGATGAACATGCCCTGCTGCGACTCGAAAGCGGTCGCAGCAATTCGCTCCCACTGTTCGGCCTGCTTCCGATCAGTGATGTCGTGTGCGATAACGACGATACGAACCACTTGGCCATCCTTGTCCTGGATCACTTTGCCGGCCGACGCCATGTGCCGAACACTGCCGTCGTGTCGCATCAGGCGATACTCGATCTCCTGCCCAACGCCGGTTTGCACCGTCTCGCTAAAAACCCGCCGTACCCGCTCGCGATCCTCGGGATGGACGTCGGCGAACGAATCGGTCCCGGGCAGTTGCCGCGCATCGCCGAAGAATTGACGATATGAAGGACTGTTGTACACGCGCCGTCCCTGCAGATCCAGAACGGCAATATGTTCGCCGATACTCTCGGCGATCAGCCGGAAAAACTCTTGCTGCTCGCGCAGGACGGTTTCCATTTCCCTTCTCGCCGTAACGTCCTGCTCGAAATCGGCTGCACGTGCCTGTAATTCCCTGTTGCGTTGGGCAAGATCGCTGCTCAGGCGACGCAGCTCATCGATCCGCTGCTGATACGAGCGAATCAGGAAGACGATCAGCAGTAGCACGACGGCACCGCCAATCTGCACCCAGCCAGACATCCATGCCAACGTGTCAGGCATGTCAGACCTCGGTTGCTTCAGAGACTTCCCGGAAAAACCGGTAGCAGTTACGACCGGCCGTCTTGGCGTGATACATGGCAATGTCGGCATTCTTCAACAACTGGCTGACGTCTTCACCGTGCTGTGGATAGACCGCGATGCCGATGCTCCCCGAGAGGCTGACGTGATGAGGACCGATGAGAAACGGACGGTCGAGAGCGGCCAGCAGCTTTCCAGCCACGACCACGGCATCGCCAGCCTTTTCGATTTGCGCCAGCAGAATGACGAATTCATCACCACCGAGGCGTGCAACGGTATCCGAGTCCCTGGGTACGCAAGCCTGCAGACGGAGCGCGACTTCCTTGAGCAGGAGATCGCCGATGTCATGACCGAGGGTGTCGTTAACCGGTTTGAACCGGTCGAGATCGATAAACATCAGAGCCACTGTACCGCGGTCTCGCCGGGCCTGCGCCAGCGCCTGGAAGAGGCGATCGCTGAGCAGGTTGCGGTTCGGCAGGTCAGTCAACTGGTCATGGTGAGCGAGATGTTGAACGCGCGCCTCGTTCGCCTTACGTTCGGAAATATCCTGTTTGATGGCAACGAAATGCTGAATTCTGCCGTTGCTGTCGGTGACCGGGGAGATGGTCAGCGCCTCGGCATAGAGACTCCCATCCTTGCGGCGGTTGATCAGTTCGCCAGACCACACCCGGCCGGCCAGAATGGTTTCCCACATACGCTGGTAGAATTGCTGATCCTGCTTCCCGGAATTGAGCATTTCGCCGGGGTGGCGGCCCACGGTTTCTGCCAGCGAAAACCCGGTCATACGGGTGAATGCCGGGTTGGCCCATTCGATCGTCGAATGAATATCGGTGATCAGGATGCCGTTGGCCACGGAATTGAGTGCAGCCCTGAAAAGACTGAGGCGCGATTCGAGTCTCTGGCGAACCAGCGCATGCCGAATGGCACGACCGAGTGCATCGTGCTGAAACTGGCCCTTGACCAGATAGTCTTGCGCACCGGCCTGCAGCGCCTCCTCGGCAAGTCGATGGTTGTCCTGACCGGTGAGAACAATGATCGGCACCTCGGGCGCCACGGCCCGCATTGCCTCTACCGTCTCCAGTCCCGCGGAATCCGGCAGTGACAGATCGAGCAGGATGACATCCGGCTTGCTGGCAGTGGCGGCAACGACCCCTTGCGCAAGCGTCGGCGCCCAGACAACCGGATCCCGGTCGCCAACACGTCTGATGCCGGCCAGGCGGACATTGACCTGGATCAGGCCCAGATCACCGGGATCGTCTTCGACCACCAGAATCGAAATCCGTCTTCGAGCTGACTCACTCATCCATTGTTCTCCGTCCGTTCTCCACCTCGCCCGGTTCAGCCATCATTGAAGCGCCATGGTGTGGCAAGGGCCATCGTTTTAACCAGACCTCCTTGCGCCATTGAACTTGGGCACCACCAGGACAGAACAGCTTCGGCATGACTCGTTCATCGACAAGCTGGCCGGACCTGCGAGGCCCAGTAATCGCTCAAGCGCCGGATATCATTGATGAACACATCGACATCCGGCGACTTGGCGATGTAGCCGGCAGCACCGAGACGGTAGGCAGCGAGCACATCGCGTTCAACCTGCGAGGTGCTCAGTACGACCACCGGAATGTCGCGCAGATCAGCATCCTGCTTGACGACGGCAAGGAACTCCCGGCCGTCCATTCGCGGCATGTTGAGATCGATCAGAATCAGGTCAGGGCGACTTGCCTGGGCAAAACGCGGCCCCTGGCGCCGCAGATACTCGAGCGCCTCACGGCCATCGACGACATGCTGCAAATCGGCGGCAATGCAGCTTTCGCTCAATGCCAGCTTGAGCAGATGGGCATCGGCCGGTTCGTCCTCGGCCATCAGGATCAAAAAGTTACGTGAGTTCTGTACCGTTCGGCTCATGTTTGACGTTTCATCGAATTCAAATACGCTGCTACCGGATGACCTGTCACCGTCAGACCGCGCTGCCTGCCAGTGGGGGTGGCTGGTCGCCTGCCGGCAATTCCAGAACCAGTCGACAGCCGCCACCGGGAGTCTCTTCCAGCCAGGCATTGCCGCCGGCACTTTCGCTGATGCGGCGCAGAATGGCCAGACCGACACCCGTTCCGCCGCTGTTCGACGAGAGTCGTTCAAAGATACGGAAAACGCGCCGACGATACTCCTCTTCGACACCCGGACCATTGTCACTGATGGCGTACCGCACCCACTCGCCGAATCGCTCGCCGCGGATGTCGATCTGCAAGGGCCGTTCGCCGCGACCATGCCGCAAGGCGTTCTCGAGCGCGATCCGGAACAGGTCGGCCAGGCGTGGCGCATCGATCAGCGTGGCTGGCAAGGGACCAACCGTGATCTTGGCACCCGCCTCGGCAATCGGCGCGGCGAGGGTAGCCAGCAGCGCCGCCAGCATTTCCTCGACCGCGCAGGATTCGACCCTGGCACGCGGCTGGTCAGCGGCCAGATAGCGTTCCACGTCACGCAGCAAGTCCTGCAATCGGGCAGCCTGCTGACTGATGAAGTCCAGCGATGCGCGCACCTCGTCATCGTCGATACGGCCGGCGAGTTGGGAGCGCAAGCGGCCGGCGTAGCTGGCAACCCGGCGCGCCGGCTCCTGCAGGTGATGCGCAGTCACCTCGGCAAAACGCTGCAGGTCGGCCGTTCGCTGCGCTACCCGCTGCTCAAGGGTCCGTTCATGCGCCTTTGACACGGCCACCAGTTTTGCCTTCCAGGCCGTCTGCCACGCCAGTAACAGGCACAGCAGCAGGGCCACGGCGGACTTCCACCAGAGCCCGGAGCCAGCATGCCAGCCCGCAACCGGAGCGATGCTCAGTGTCCAGCGGGCGTTCGGCACGGATAGCATTCTGTCCACCGGATCCAGCGGCGCGATCGTCGACGCGCTGATCACCTGCTTGTCGCCACTGTCCGGATGCCGGCGCGACAGTTCATAAGCATAACCACGCTCCGATAGCTCGTGCAACTGTGCGGGTGCCAGTGCCGCGGGAAAAGCGATCAGGACAATGGCGAATCCCCAGAACGCTTCCTTACCCGATTCTTGGTCGAGAAACACCGGCAGACGGCCGGCCGCCCCCCGCCCGCCCTGACGCAGATCGAAGGGGCCGGCCAGCATCAACTGGCCGCTGTTGCGGGCGAGCAGGGCTTCCTTGTCGCGCTCCGGATCGTGTAACAGATCGTGGCCAATCGCCTGCTCGTTACCCGCCAGCGGCACCACCTGCCGAATGACACCGCCGGGCGCCAGTTGCAGTGCCGCAGCGCCGGGGTAAAAGCGCAGCAACTGACCTGCCGTTCGCTCGAAATCGGGGATGATTCCCTTGCCTTGCTGCAACATTGCCGCCAAAGTATAGGTCGCGGACAGTACATGATCGATGCTGGTCTGGATCGTGTAGGCGCGCTCGGCGGCCAGAATGGCCGCCAGGTGGCGCGCCTGGTGCAGGCGATACGCCTCCAGGCGCCAGATCAGCCCCGCCGCCAGAACCACCGAAGAGACGAACACCAGGACGGCCACATGCGCCGGTCGCGAGAGCCACTTGCCACCGGCTTTAGCCGACCCTGGCCGACGCGGACTGCAGGTGGGCCCAGGCAGTGTCATGCGTTCTCCAGCGGCAGGGGCAATGACACGCAGAAGCGACTCCCCCGTCCTTCTCCCGCCGATTCGGCCCAGATTCGCCCACCATGATGCTCGGCGATCTTTCGGCACAGGGCCAACCCGACCCCACTGCCGTCAAAAGCGGCGCGACTGTGCAAGCGCTGGAAAACCTGAAAAAGCCTGGCGATCTGCCCAGGATGAATGCCGATGCCGTTGTCGGCGATACAAATGAACCAGTTCCCTGCAGACACCTTGCTAAAAACCGAGATCTCCAATACCTGACCGACATTTCGGAACTTGGCCGCGTTGCCAATCAGGTTCTGCAGCAGCCGCAAAATCTCGTCGGGACTGACGAAGACACGCGGCCACTGGCCGCCAATGCGCAGGTTCGCCTGCGCTTCGAGCAGTGCTGGTTGCAGAAAGAGTAGCGCGTCATCGAGGATCAATCGGCTTTCGAGCCACTCCGGCGGTTCGCCCAGGCGACCGACGCGCGAATACTCGAGCAGGTCGACGAGCATCCGGTCAAGGCGCTTGGCACCGTTGATGGCAAAATTGAAGTAGGCACGCTGCTCGCTGCCAAGTTGGTCGGCGAGACTGACCCCGAGCAGTTGCATATAACTCGAAATCATTCGCAAGGGCTGGCGCAGGTCGTGTGAAATGGCGTAGCTGAACTGCTCCAGTTCGGCATTCGAGCGTTTGAGCTGATTCACCTTTTGCTCGAGGTCCTGCTGCAGGATCTCATGTTCGCGCATCAGCCGATAGGTGCGGATGGCGGAATAGACCTGTACGAAGATTTGGTTGGCGCTCAGTTCCGACTTGAGCCGGTAGCCATCGATCTCATAGCCGCTGATCACCTCCCGCTGCGGAGCATAGCCCGGCTGACCGGTGATCAGGACGATCTGGACGCTGCGGTTGCTCAACTCATCACGGATGTGGCGCACCAGATCCAGGCCGGCTTGATCGGACTCCATCACCACATCCAGCAGGATCAGGGCGATGTCCGGGTGGGCAACGATCGCTGCCTTTGCCTCGCTGGCCGACAGGGCATCGAGCAGGAGCAGGCGACGGCCTTCGATCAGTACACCGTGCAGGGTCAGGTGGAGGACGGCATGCACATCCTCCTGGTCATCCACCAGCAACACCTTCCATGGGCCGTCGACCGATGCCGCGTCGACCTGGCCGGGTTCCGGGGCAAACGAGGCAGCCAGCAGGTCATGCTCCTCGCTCCGGTTACTGTTCATCTTGGAACCTCGTTGGTCATCATGTTGCCCTTCCGTCGATCGCAGAGGGATTGGCAAGGCCCATCCAGGCAAACAGGAAGCCCTGCGCTGAAGCGATGAGAGACGGGCAGCAGGCCGTTCTGCACCGCAATCCCCGAGAAATAGTGCACTCTTCGCGCGGCTCCGTCAAACCCCGGCAGTCAACTCGCCGATATCGGTGACTACCGAAAGATGTTCCGGATCATTGATTGGGGATGCCTGGCGCCGTGATGACCGTTAAAATGAGGTGCATGAACATTTCCGGCAAAACATGGCGCGAACGGATCGACCTTTACGAGCGACTGATGCGCCTCGACAAACCGATCGGCATCCTGCTGCTGCTCTGGCCAACCTTGTGGGCGTTGTGGCTGTCGGCGCTGGGCAGGCCGAACTGGCTGGTGGTCTGGATCTTCGTTCTCGGGACGGTGCTGATGCGTTCGGCCGGTTGTGTGATCAACGATCTGGCCGACCGCCATTTCGATCCGCATGTGGCGCGTACCCGCGAACGTCCACTGGCCGCCGGCAGGGTCTCGGTCGGCGAGGCCTGGCTGCTGTTTCTGGCGCTGGTTGCGGCCGCTTCCGCCCTGGTGCTGCCGCTCTTTAGCTGGCTGCTGGCCGGCCTCTGTGTGGCCGCCCTGTTCCTCGCTGCCAGCTATCCCTTCACCAAGCGCTTTCTCGCCGTGCCGCAAGCCTACCTCGGCGTCGCTTTCGGTTTTGGCATCCCGATGGCTTATGCGGCACAACTCGGCAGGGTGCCGCTGGAAGCCTGGTGGCTGCTACTGGCCAACGTCTTCTGGGCGATCGCCTACGACACCGAATACGCACTGGTCGACCGGGCCGATGATCTGAAAATCGGCATTCGCAGCTCGGCAATCACCTTTGGTCGCGCCGATGTGGCAGCGGTGATGATCTGTTACGCACTCGCTCTCGGGCTGATCGCGGCGCTCGGTTACCGAATCGGCCTCGGCGCCCTGTTTTACGGTGGACTGACGATCGCAGCGGTGATTGCCGCCTATCACTACACGCTGATCCGCGAACGCGATCCGCAACGCTGCTTCACGGCCTTCCGGCACAACAACTGGCTGGGTGCCAGCGTCTTCGCCGGGATTGCCCTCGATTTTCTCGCCAGCAAAGGAATCCACGGATGAAGCCCCCCCTGTTCTGCGCACTCCTGCTCCTGACGGGCACCTTGCAGGCGGCCGAGGACACTCGCCAGTTGGCACCGATGCCAAGACCGGCAGAAGCCAATCTGCGTGCCGAAATGCGCGCCAGCCTGCTCGCCCTGAACGAAATTCTCGGCCTGGTCGCGGCCGGCAAACTGAAGGAAGCCGGCGAACTTGCCGAAAAGGAACTCGGCGTCTCGGCAATGGGCAGGCATCGCGGCCAGCCTTTCGACGCCCGTCCTGGGCCGCACATGCCACCGGCGATGCACCGCATCGGCATCGACGGGCATCAGGCAGCCAGCGAGTTTGCGCGCATCGCCGCCAGCGCTGACCGCGAGAAAACCCTTGCCGCACTGCCGTCGCTGACTACCGCCTGTGTGGTATGCCACTCCTCCTATCGCCTCAGATAGCCCCTCGGACAATGAAATATCACGACCTGCGCGACTTCATCGCGCAACTGGAAAGCCTTGGCGAACTCAGGCGCATCGGCGTCGCAGTGGACACGCATCTCGAAATGACCGAGATTTGCGATCGCGTGCTGCGGGCCGGCGGACCGGCACTACTCTTCGAGAATCCCCGGGGACACGCCATGCCGGTGCTGGCCAACCTCTTCGGCACACCGCGGCGAGTCGCGCTGGGCATGGGGCAGGACTCGGTGCTGGCCCTGCGCGAGGTCGGCAAGCTGCTCGCCTACCTCAAGGAACCGGAACCCCCGAAGGGGCTCAAGGATGCCTGGGACAAACTGCCGGTACTCCGGCAGGTGCTCCACATGGCGCCGCGCGTGCGCTCTTCGGCGCCTTGCCAGGAACTCGTCTGGGAAGGCAAGGATGTCGACCTGTCACGTCTGCCGATCCAGTTCTGCTGGCCGGGCGACGCAGCGCCGCTGATCACCTGGGGACTGACGGTGACGCGCGGGCCGCACAAGAGTCGCCAGAATCTGGGCATCTATCGCCAACAGGTGATCGGGACCCGGCAGGTGATCATGCGCTGGTTGGCGCATCGCGGCGGTGCGCTCGATTTTCGCGAGCACTGCCTGCAACATCCGGGCCAGCCTTTCCCGGTGGCGGTGGCGCTGGGCGCCGATCCGGCGACGATTCTCGCGGCCGTGACGCCGGTGCCGGACAGTCTCTCCGAATACCAGTTTGCCGGTCTGCTGCGCGGCGCCAAGACCGAAGTGGTGCAGTGCCTGGGTTCCGACCTGCAGATACCGGCGTCCGCCGAGATCGTTCTCGAAGGATTCATCGATCCGGCCGACAGCGCGCTTGAAGGACCGTATGGCGACCATACCGGCTATTACAACGAGCAGGCGCGTTTCCCGGTGTTCACCATCGAGCGCATCACGATGCGCCGGCAAGCGATCTACCACAGTACCTATACCGGCAAGCCGCCGGACGAACCGGCGATGCTCGGCGTGGCGCTCAACGAAGTGTTCGTACCGCTGTTGCAGAAGCAGTTTCCCGAGATCGTCGATTTCTACCTGCCACCGGAAGGCTGTTCGTACCGCCTGGCGACGGTCAGCATCCGGAAGCAGTATCCGGGGCACGCCAAACGCGTGATGTTCGGAATCTGGAGTTTCCTGCGCCAGTTCATGTACACCAAGTTCATCATCGTCGTGGACGACGATGTCGATATCCGCGACTGGAAAGAAGTGATCTGGGCAATGACCACGCGCGTCGATGCGCTGCGCGACACGCTGATCGCCGAGAACACGCCGATCGACTATCTCGACTTTGCCAGCCCGGTCGCCGGTCTCGGCAGCAAGATGGGAATCGACGCCACCCACAAGTGGCCTGGCGAAACCACTCGCGAGTGGGGAACTCCGATCGTCATGGATGCTGCCGTGAAACAGCGTGTCGATGTGCTGTGGAACGATCTGGGGCTGTGAATGCCGGTCATCGGCCCGGCCGGGGCAACCAGAACTGGAGAGCCAAATGAGCAATGAACTGATTCCCGAACGAAATATCGAAGGCGCGCGCGCCTGGTGCCATGTCATCTATGGCCTGCACGCACTGGCCGTGCTGGTTGGAGTAAGCGGCGCGGCGACGGTCGCCGGTGCTTTTGTCTTCGGGCTACCATCGCTGATTGCCGTCGTTCTCAATTACCTCAAGCGCGCCGAGGTCTCGGGCACCTGGCTCTACAGCCACTATCGCTGGCAGATCCGGACCTTCTGGTTCACGCTGCTCTGGCTGCTGGTCTACGGCCTGCTGATCATCACCCTGATCGGTATTCCGATCGCCTGGATATTGATCGTGATCCTCGGTCTGTGGGTCGCCTATCGTGTCATTCGCGGCTGGCTCGCGCTGGCAGACCGGCGACCGATCGGAGACAATTGAGCTTGCCTGGTTTTCAGCGCCGCGCAGTTCGCTTGAACTTGGTGCGTAGCTGTCGTTTCCTGTGCCTCGCGCTGGCGATGCTGTGGCCACTTTGCGGCGCTGCCGGCAATACCGCCGCGCCGAAGTTGCCTGCTACGCTGGCGGTGGTCATCGACGACAACTACCCGCCCTATGTGTTTCGCGATGCCGGCGGCACCCTCACGGGTTATCTGGTCGATCGCTGGAAGCTGTGGGAAAAGAAAACCGGCGTGGCCATCGACCTGCAGGGAAGCGATTGGGCGACCGCACAGCGACGCATGAGCCGGCAACAGGCTGCCGTCATCGATACCATCTTCCGGACCCCGGAGCGCGAGCGCACACTCGATTTTTCGCCGCCTTACGAAACGATCCCGGTGTCGATCTTCACCCATGCCAGCATCGGCGGTATCGTCGATGCCATGACCCTGCAGGGTTTTCTGGTCGGCGTAAAGGCTGGAGACGCCTGTGCCACGAAGCTGACCAGCCTTGGCATCAGCACGCTGCAGACGTTCGCCAGTTACGAAGCGCTGGTGCGCGGGGCAGTGGAAGGGAAAGTCCGGGTGTTCTGTCTCGACGAGCCGCCCGCCAACTACCTGCTTTACCTGAATCACGCCGAGCATCTGTTCAACAAGGCTTTCACCTTGTATACGGGGGAATTTCACCGGGCTGTGCAGAAAGGCGATAGCGCCACTCTGGCACTTCTGCAGAAGGGTTTTGCCAGCATTTCTCCGGACGAAGAGCGGACCCTGCGTCAGAAATGGATGGGAACCCCACTGATCCTGTCCCCCTTTGCACACTATCTCGGCTACGCGCTTCTGGTCGGATCGTTGATGGGGGGGCTGCTGTTGATCTGGGTGCTGACCCTGCGGCGCCTCGTCCGGCAGCGCACCGCCCAGCTCGAAGCCACCCTCAATGCTGTTCCCGATCTGATGTTCGAAGTGGGACTCGATGGTCGCTACCATGACTACCATTCCCCGCGTACCGATCTGTTGGCCGCACCCCCTGATCGCCTGATCGGCAGGCTGGTGTCGGAGGTGCTGCCGCCCGCTGCCGCGGCCATTTGCCTGTCGGCCTTGCGCGAGGCGGAGGAGACCGGTCGCTCGCTTGGCCATCAGTTCGAACTGCCGTTGGCACAGGGAAACTACTGGTTCGAACTGTCGGTGGCCCGTAAGCTTGCCACGACCGGCAAAGAGCCACGCTTCATCGTCCTCTCTCGCGACATCAGCGAACGCAAGCAGGCGGAGGCCGCGCTGCTGCGGCGCAGCGAGCAACTGGCGCTGATGTCGGCCGCCAGTCAGGAAATCAACAGCGAGCTGGAAATCCCGATCGTGCTGCGCCAACTCGTGACCGCTGCCCTGAAAATCACCGCCGCAACGACAGGAGCCGCGGCGCGCTTTTGCGACGGACAGATGGTTTTCAGCGAGTACCACCACGCAGGTCGATGGATGCCCATGGACTACCGTTTCCCAAGCGGTTATGGCGTACCGGGCCGGGTCATACAGAGCAGAACGTTTTATCTCAGCAACGATGCCGAGGACGATCCCTATATGACCCCGGAGATTCAACAGGCACTGGCTTCCCACAACCTGCTCGACATGCCGATTGTCAGCCGCCACGGCGAGCTGCTCGGTTGTTTCGAGATCCACAACAAGCCCGGCGGTTTCGACGAGACCGATGTGCAGTTGTTACAAGGTCTGGCGGCGAGCGCCGCAGTCGCTCTGGAAAACACTGCCTTGCTCGCCGAGCGTCGGCAGGCGGAGCAGGCGTTGCGGGAAAGCGAGACTCTGAAGGCGTCGGTGCTCGCCCATGCCGCCTGCGGCATCGTTGCCACCGATCCTGATGGGCTGATCACGGTATTCAATCCGGGCGCCGAAACGATCCTCGGCTACCGGGCCGACGAGGTGGTCGGCCAGGTAACCCCTCTCCTTTTTCACGACAGCGACGAGATCGCGGCGTTGGCTGCGGCATTGAGCGAGACCCTGGGATATCGGGTTGAAGCCGGTTTCGACGCGCTGGTTGCCAGGGCGTGCAGCAACAGCGAAGTCGATGAGCGGGAAATGACCGTGATACGCAAGGACGGCTGCCGCCGTAGCGTGCGCCTGTCGGTGACGGTGATGGACAATCTGCAGGGAGAGATTACCGGCTACCTCGGCACCCTGGTCGACATCACCGAGCAAAAGGAAGCCGAGGCCAGCATCAAGCGTCTGGCGCACTTCGACCCGCTGACCGGTCTGCCCAACCGCAGCCTGCTCGCCGAGCGGGTCAGGCATGATCTGAGCCGCGCCCAGCGGGGTCGCGAGTCTCTGGCACTGATGTTCCTCGACCTCGACCGCTTCAAGAACGTCAATGATTCGCTCGGACACCGGATTGGCGACGAGATCCTGGTTCAGCTCGCCAAGCGTCTGATCGGCGCCGTCCGCGCGGAAGATACCATTTCCCGTCTTGGTGGCGACGAATTCATCCTTGTCTTGCCGGATACCGACGCCACCGGCGCCGCGCACGTGGCAAGCAAACTGCTCGAACTCACCGCGCCCGCTTATCGTATCGAGCAGCATGAGCTGAGCTGCACGGTGTCGCTGGGCATTGCCATGTATCCGGCCGATGGCGACAGCTTCGAAACGCTGTCGATGTGTGCGGATACGGCGATGTATCGCGCCAAGCAGCACGGCCGCAATGCCTATTGCTTTTTTACCCCGGAGATGTAGGAACGATCGGCACGCATCCTGCAACTCGAGAACCGAGGTTCCCACGGTTTTTCGTCTGCCAAAGGACGGATTTCATGCTACCCCCTTTTCCTGACGCTGCTCGCTGATCCAGTTCTCCAGGAACTGAACGGGCGACTGGTAGCCGAGAGTCGAATGCTGGCGCTTCCGGTTGTCAAAAACCTCGATGTATTCAAAGGCGGCAGCCTTGAGCTCGGCATGCGTCGCGTCGTGAACCCCTGCAGCCGCTCGTTCTTGAAGCGGTTGAACCCGCTCTCCGTCGGCGCATTGTCCCAGCAGTTTCCTTTCCGGCTCATTGATCAGGTCATGCCGTACGCCTTGAGCTTGTCCTGAAAGGCATGGCTGGCATACTGGCTTCCCCGGTCGGAGGGGTGCAGCAGCCCCGGCACCGGACGCTTCCTGAACCCCGCCATGGTCAGTGCATCGGTCACCCGGTCTGCCGTCATGTGCGGCTTCAGCGACCCGCCAACGACTTCACGATTGAACCGATCGAGTACGACGGCCAAGTACAGCCAACCCTCGTCTGTCCAGAGGTCGGTGATGTCCGACGTCCAGACCGGATTGGGTGCCGTCGCTGAGCCGGCCTTCCACCGCCGCCTTGACCCAGTGACGCAAGGTTTGGTCGCTCAGCCCGAGCTCCTGGCAAACCGTGCTGACGCTCTGCCCATGCTTGATCCGCTTGACCGCCAGTGCCTTGAACTCGGCCGTGTCGGCCTGCTTCGGTCTCTTCATTTCCTGCCTTCCAAAAGTGACTCCTCAATTTTAGGTCACCCTGGGCAGACGAAATTTCGGGGGAAGCTCATATCGTAACATACTGATAAAGAGTGTGTTTTCTGCTTTTCGGCCAGACACTACCTATCGACGCATCAAGGGTTCGGCGAGGGAAGCAATCCGGAGATCGGTGGGGGAACAAACGGGTTCGCTATCGGCAAGGGGGCGTTTGCCCCCTGACCCGGCCCGGTTCTAACGCCCGTCGCGATGGGCATCACGACGAACAGCCATTGCGAATAGCGCGATTTTTTTTCGAAGGCCTGGTTCGCGGCCTCGAACCCGGCGATCTTGATCGGGCGGGCGTCGGAGAGGCTGTGGATTCCCATGATCCCGCCACCCGGAGCCGGCACCAGACCCCAGTCGTTCCCGCCGGTGATCGGGTCGGGATAGAGCTGCCGCAGGTGTCGGCGAATGCCGGGATAACGCGGATCCTTGAGCAGGTCGGCGAGCGATCCGGGATAGCGGCGGTCGCCGGTGGGGCTGCTGTTGAGGTAGCTGCTGATCGCCCGGCGATAGGTGTCGCCGACCTCGAGCAGGCGCTGCTCGGCTTCTCGCCGCTGGACGAGACTCCCCAGGGTCAGCGTCGCACTCGTCGCCAGAGCCAGGACGGCGACCAGGATCATCAGCCCCAGGTAAGTGAAGCCGGTCTGCAGGCGGTGTTCACAAAAGCCGTGAGCGGGCGGCATCGTTACTGTGAAAGTCGCATCAGCGACTCACGAATCTCCCCTCTCCACCCCTCTCCACTCGCAGGAGAGGGGCCGGGGGTGAGGGAAACGGTCATGGCTTTCATGATCGGGGGTATCCAAAATGGCCATGACCGTTAAAGGTCGGCGAAAGGCTTGCCGTCGAGGGTGCTGCCGGGCGCGCCGCTCCTGATGTCGTAGACCTTGCCCTTGACGTCGGGCGAATCGTTGGTCTGGGTGGGCGCAATGATCGTCCAGGTGCGGGTACTCGCAGTAATCGGGTCGTAAGGCAGCGAGCGCAGGTATTTTTCGCTGACCAGCTCTTCGAGGCTCTCGGGATAACGCCCCTTGTCGCTGTAGAACTTGTCTATCGTCTCGCGGACGAGATGCAGATTCTCGCTGAGCACCGCTTCCTTGGCGACGTCGACGCTGTGCAGGTATTTCGGTACGGCCAGGGTGAGCAGCAGCGCGATGATCGACAGCACGACGAGCAGTTCGATCAGCGTGAAGCCCCGCCGGTGCCGGCCGATGCATGCCACGCTCGGCAAACGGTCATGACTTTGCAAGACACTCCCGATCATGAAAGTCATGACCGTTTCCCTCTCCCCCAACCCCTCCCCCGCGAGGTGGGAGGGGAGATTCGTGCGTCGCTCGCGACTTTCATAGTATCGGCCGCGCGGCCTGGGCGGATTGTTGACCCCTACCATTTGCGGTAGGGAATGCCGTTGAGGCCGATGCCGCTCGATTTCGAGTAGACGTCGTACACGTCCTCACCTTCCTTGGGGTCATCCGGCTCGCTGGCGTAGGCGCGTTTGGCCCAGGTCTCGGCCGCCGGCAGCGCGCTGTCCGGATGCATCGGATCGCGCGGGATCCGTCGCAGGAAGTAGATCTTGCGATGCTTGGGGTCACGCAGATCGTCTTCGCCATCGACGAGGATCTGCAGGTTTTTCGGATAGCCGGTGTCGTTGAGCGATTTGCGGATGCGCCCCTCGTCGCTGGCTTTCTTGTAGAGGTCGATGCCCGCGCGCAGCTCGCGCAGCGCCAGCCGGAGGTCCTGCTCGCGGCTGCGCTGCAGCGAGGTCTGCGCCACCGGGACGACGATCGTGGCGAGGACGGCGACCAGCGCAAGGGTGATCAAGAGTTCAATCAGCGAAAAGCCGCGCGCTCGATGCGCGCTTTCCCTTTCCGGAGGCCGGGAAGTCCTCCGGAGACGCAGCGGAAACGCGCGGGCGGGCGGCATCGCTCAGGGCGTGATCGTCAAGGCGTGCGCTCCGGGCAGGGTGGGATTGATCGTCAATCCCCCCGATGCCACCGGCGCGATGGTGATCAATTCGACGCGCGCGGCACCCGCCGCCAGCGCCCGGAAGTTGATCGTGGCGAGGGTATCCGGGGCCGTGGCGCCGCCGTCACCGGATCGCGTCGCGGTCATCAACACCTGTCCGCCGGGGTCAATGCGATAGGTGAAACTGGTCTGCGCGCCACCCTGCTTGAGAAAACCGCCCTCGCTGACATTGGCGACCTGCAGCAGGCGTGGGTCGAAGCCGATCGCCAGGGGCACGCTGACCACCGGCCGGTCGGCCTGCATCACCAGTTGCAGCGCGAAAGTGTCGCCGACCCGGATTTGTGCCGGCCCCTGCCAGAGCAGCAGCGCCGATCCGGCCACCTGCAAGGCCGGTTGGACCGCGGACGGCGACAGCGATTCGGGTGTCAGTGTGCTGCTCTCCACCGCCGAGGCAAAAGGATTGACCGGCGAGGATGCCGCGCTGGTCTGCGCGGTCGCTGCCTGCACGTTGAGCCCGGACCCGGACTGTACCTGCGGGGAAAACGGATTGACCTGTCCGCCGGGAGTGGCCGATCCGCCAGGCTTGGCCGTCCCGGCCGCAGGCGGCGCGGAGGCGGCCAGCGAGGGCGCGAGGGCGCCGAACACCGGCGCAGCCCCCCCGCCGCCGCCATCGACCCGACCACGGAAGCTGGTTTCGGTACCGCCATCGAACTCGGCCAGATAGGCTTCCGGCCGATGAATGTTGCGCAGAATCCGGGGCGTGATCGAGAGCACGATCTCGGTCTTGACGCCCTCGTCGCTGTGACTGCCGAACAGCCGACCGAGAATCGGAATCTCTCCGAGAAAAGGCAGCTTGCTGGCAGTTCGCCGGTCTTCGTCGCTGATCAGACCGGCGAGCAACTGGTTCTCGCCATCCTTGAGGCGCAGCACGCTGGTCGCCGTGCGCGTGCCGATCTGATAGGCGACGGTACCGTTCTTGGTGGTGATCTTGTCGACGATGTTGCTGACTTCGAGCGTCACCTTCATCGCCACTTCGTTGTCGAGATAGATTGTCGGTTCGATGTCGAGTTTCAGGCCGACATCGATGTAGGTGACCGATTCGGAAGAGAAGCCGACGGTCAGGGTCGAGGTGATGTTCGGGACGCGCTCGCCGATCAGGATTTTGGCCTTTTCGCGGTTGCGCGCGCGAATGCGTGGGTTGGCCAGCAGGTTGACATCGCTGTCGAGCCGGTTGGCACGGACGGTGACCGGACCCACCGTGACGCCAATCGTCGACGAATTCAGGTCGCGCAGATTCTGCACGGTCAGCCCGTCCACCGGCAACGGCCGCAGCGCGACGGCGTCCGGCCAGTTGACTCCCAGTGCCTGCAGGCGCGAGCGCTTGACCTCGAGAATCTCGACTTCGAGCATCACCTCGGGTTCAGGCACGTCCTGCAGCGCAACCATCCTGTCGGCCAGCCGGATCGCTTCCGGACTGTCGCGGATCATTAGCAGGTTCAGCTTCTCGTCGACCACGATGTCGCGCGTCTTGAGGATCGTCTTGAGCGTGGCCGCCACCGTCTTGGCGTCCGAGTTCGCCAGGTAGTAGGTCTTGACCAGCAGCGCCTGGTATTCCTTCTGCTTGGCGGGCGTATTCGGGTAGACCAGGATCGAATTGCCATTGAGAAGCCGCTGTTCGAGCTGGTTGGTCATCAGGAGGACGTTGATCGCGGCCTCGATGGTGCTGTTGCGCAGAAAAATGGTGGTTTTCTGGTCGGCGCGAACGTCCTTGTCGAAGACGAAGTTGAGACCCGCAGTCCGCGAAATCACTTCAAAGACCGTCTTCAGCGGCGTATCCCTGAATTCGATGGTGATCGGTTTCCGGAAGGCTGCGGTCAACACCGACTCTTTCGCGGCCTTGGCGGCGCTCTCTTCGATGACTTGTTGCAGGGCCAGCGCGCGCGCGTGTTTCGGGTTCGCGGTCAGGATCGTTCGCAAGCGCGCCAGCGCACCGTCGCCATCCTTCTTCGTCCACGCCAGTTCGGCCTCCTGATAGAGGAGGTCATGCCGGGCGGCGCTCTCGATCAGCCGCAAACCGGCCTGCGCACGCGGATTGCCGGGCTGCAGCAGCAATACGCGGCGGTAAGCGGCCTCGGCCTCGGCATAGCGCAGGCCGGCCAGCGCACGCTCGGCCTGGTCGATGCCGGCATGGATCGCGCCTTCCTGAGCGCGGAGATAGCCGATGCGGTACTCGACGGCGCCGGGGTCGAGAAGCATTGCTTGCTGGATTTTGGCCAGACCGGCTTCGACCTTCTGTTCGGCCAGCAAGGCCTGCCCTTCGCGGTAGGCATTCTGCGCCGCACATCCGGTCAGACAAAGTGCCGCAACCGCGGCCAGGCAGCGACGCCGCCATTCGGTCGCTCCTGTTTCGGCCGACCCTGTGCCTGTCGATCCGATCTTGCCGGAATTCCGCTTGCTCACGATTACGATCCTCCGATCGGGATGGTTTGCGACTGTTGCAAGGGCAAATAGAGCAGTGTCAGCGTCGGTGGCCTGATTTCCTGGACCTGGTAGAGGCCGGTCAGGGTCATTCCCTCGCGAACGATGAACACTTCCTCGCCACGTCCGAGGTAGGCTTCCCATTGCCCCGCTTCGAGCTTCTTGCCGAGATAGACGAAGGGCAGCGGCGGCGCCATCGGCGGCGGCGGTTTTGCCGGCTTCTCGGGGATCGGCGGCGGCGGCAGCCAGCTCAGCGAGGGAAAGAGGTCACGAGGCTCACGATTCGCCTGCTCTTCGGCCACCGCCGGGATCAACGGTGCGCGCGCAATCAATGCGGCGACTTCCAGGCGGGTCGATGCCTTTTTCTCCTCAGCGGTCCCGGCCGGCCGGCCCGTGTCGGACGCCGGCGAGGGTACGCCAGCGCCAGGGCGGCCGCCAGCCCGTGGCGCAGCAGCCTGCACGACCTCCCCCGGCGCATCCACCGGCGTCTTGTCGCCAAACAGCGCCAGCCACGCCGCCGCGACCAGCAGCAACAGCAGGATCGAGTGACGACGATTCATGGGTCGATGCTGCCACCCCCATCGGCGGCGCCGGCCGGCCGCAACCACAGGGTCAGACGAACTCTGGCTTCGATCTGGTTGATGCCAATCTCCTCGCGCTTGAAGCCGAGTTCATTGAGTGCAGTGTAGGGCTGTGTGGCGAGAATCTCCTCGATCCAGCGCCGCACGTCGGGGTAGCGCCCTTTCACCGGCACGATCATCTGCAAGGTGTCGGCCTGCGCCTTGGCATCGTGGCCACGCAGGTACTCGGCGCGTGTGGCCAGCAGGCGATGCGCTGCCGCCGCATCGAGAATGGCCTGGATGCTCGGCCGCACCTGATCCTCTGCGGCCAGCGCCTCGCGAAAGGCTGCGTAATGACTTTCCGAAGGGGAGATGGGGACTGGCGGCGGCTCCGGGCGGCTCGCCGCGAGTGCCCGCAGTTCTTCGAGAATCGCCTGTTTTCCAGCCAGATCGGCTTCCAGCCTGGGAATCACGACCATCGCCAGGCCCAGCAGCGAGCAGCCCAGGACGGCCAGCAGCAACCACCAGGGGCCATGCCGCTGCAGCCAGATCTCGGCGGCCAGCCGTAGCCGGTCGGCGAGCAGTGCCAGCCGGTTCACGGCTCGTCCTGGGGCGGTCCACCCGCCACTTCGCCCGCTCCATCGTCGAGCAGCGCCTCGAACAGGAAACGCAGCGGCCGCGTCGGATCCTTCTCGTTGATTTCCTGTTTGCTGACCATGGCACCGGCAAAAGGCCGGGTCGATCCGAGCGCCGCCAGGTAAGCCAGCAGGTGTTGATGATCTTTCGCCTCGGCCAGACCCTTGACCAGTCGCCGGCGGTGGTCCGGTTCGATCTGCAGCAAGGCGATGTCGGGAGTCGCAACGCTTTCGAAAGCGTCAAGCAGCGCCGGCCAGGGGGTATTGAGCTGCCCGATGGCGCGGTTGATGGCGAGGATCTCCGGCTCGGAGAAGACCCGCGACACGTGCGCTGGCGGCGTTTGCAACGCCACCTGTCGCCGTGCCAGCGCGAGCGCGGCATTCGCCACCTCGACCTGCTGATCGAGTCGCAGCCATTGCCAGAGGATGGCCATGCCGACAAAAAAGGTCAGCAGCGCGAGTGCGACCAGAAGCAGCCGGGAGCGCGCCGCGACCGGCAGGCGCCACCGCGACGGCGCGACGAAATCGACCTGCAGCCGCTTCATCGCGGCTCTCCGGCCAGCGCGAGTTGCTCGGCCACTGGCCACTCGCCGAGCGATCCGTTCGGGCAAGGCAAAGGAAGGGTCCGCGAAGCGATCCCGGCAACCGTCGCCGCGGCCGGCAACCATTTGGCGCCGCCGGTCCATAACAGTGATGGCCCTGGTGGCGTGCCCGCCGCGACCGCGTTGCGCAAACGCTCCTGTTCGAGCAGCGTTTCGAGTTCGGCCAGCTCCGGCGCCGCGGGCAGCCGCAGCGTACGCAGGCCGGCGAGTTCGCCGTGCTGGTGGTAAACCAGCGTCAGGGTACGAGCGAAACCGATCCCCAGCCAGCCGTCGGCCGGAATCGCGGGACACACCCGGTTCCAGACGCGAACCAGCGCCGGGGTCACCGAATCCAGCCGCCAGCCTTGTGCGTGCGCGAGTCCTGTGAGCGCCTGGTAGAGTTCCCGCGGCAGCGCGCAGCTCACGAAAGGCGCCGCCGCCTGCCAGTCGGCCGCCAGCAGCCAGGACTCGGCAGACTCGCCGTACAAGGCCGCAAAGCGTGCCGCTGCACTCGCCCGCAGCTCACGCAAACCCCGCGCACCGCGTGGTGGCGTAACCACGAAGCTGCGCGCCAGGCTGTCATCGAGGGTCACCGCCAGCGAGAGGCGGGCTGCATCGGCGATCGGCTGCGCCGGTGCCAGCGCGGCAAGCGATGCCGGCTGCGCCGGATCGAAATCGAGCGCCGCCAGCGTTTCGACTGCCGGCTTCGCCGCCACTGGCAGCGCCAGCAGCACCGCACGGTCGACCGCGCAGCCGAGCAGCAAGCGTTCAACCCGAGAGCGTGACACGACGCAGCTCTTCGAGCGTGGTTTCACCGCGCGCCACCAGGCGCAGCGCGGCCTCGGTCAGGCTGCGCGTGCCGTTTCGGTAGGCAAGTTCCTTCAGTTGTCGGATCGGGCGCTTCTCGATGATCAGTTCGCGCAGCTCGTCGTTCAGGTGGAGGATCTCGGCAACCGCTTTGCGCCCACGATAACCGCTGCCACGACAATCGCCGCAGCCGCGGCCGCGGCGGAAAGCGAACTGCGCCAGATCTTCGCCGGCCAGATGAAAGCGCTCGATCTCGGTCGCGCGTGGCGTGTCGGCTTCGCTGCAGCGGCTGCAGTTCACGCGCAACAGGCGTTGCGCCCAGATGCCATTGAGCGCCGAGGCAAAGGCGTAGGGGTCGATGCCCATGTGGGTGAAGCGACCGAAGACGTCGAAGACGTTGTTGGCATGTACCGTGGTCAGCACCAGATGCCCGGTCAGCGCCGACTGGACGGCGATTTCGGCGGTCTCGCGGTCACGGATTTCGCCCACCATGATCTTGTCGGGGTCGTGACGCAGAATCGAGCGCAGGCCACGCGCGAAGGTCAGCCCTTTCTTGTCGTTGACCGGAATCTGCAGGACGCCGGGCAACTGGTATTCGACCGGGTCCTCGATGGTGATGATCTTGTCGCGACCGTTGTTGATCTCGGAAATCGCGCCGTACAGCGTCGTGGTCTTGCCCGAGCCGGTCGGGCCGGTGACCAGCAACATCCCGTAGGGTTCTTCGACCAGCCTGCGCAGCGACTTCAGGGCATGCTCGTCAAAGCCCAGCGAGTCGAGCGTCAGCGAACCATGCGCCTCGATGACGCCGCGCTTGTCGAGGATGCGCACGACCGCGTCCTCGCCGTGGATGCACGGCATGATCGACACCCGCAGGTCGATGTCGCGGCCGGCGACCTCGACCCGGAAGCTGCCGTCCTGCGGGATGCGTCGCTCGGCGATGTCGAGTTCGGCCAGTACCTTGAGGCGCGAGATCACCTGCTCGGCGAGCGCCACGCCGCTGATCTGGGCAACCGTATCGAGGACGCCGTCGAGACGGTACTTGATGGTGATGCCGCTGGGCGTGCTTTCAAGGTGAATGTCGCTGGCGGCGGCCCGCACTGCATCATAGACGGTCGAGTTGACGAGTTTCACCGCCGGACTCGAAGCGCCACTGACCGAAGCGAAGCTGAGCACCTCGGCGGTACGCCGCTCGGGCGCGCTGCCGCCCTCCTGCACCAGCGAATGCACCGCGTGCAGCGACTCCTCGTGCTTCGACAGATAGGCCTGGATGTCCGCCGCCAGCGCCAGGCGGTAATGCACCGGCGAGCCGGCCAGGCTGCCGAGCCAGACCATGCTGTCGGCGTCGAAAGGATCGGCGATGACGCCGATGATTTGGCCGTCACCCACTGCCTGCGGCGAGCGCAGCAGCACGCAGCCGCGCGTCTGGGCCTTGACCAGCGGCAAGCGGTCGAACGCTGGATCACAGGCCAGCATCTCGGTAGTCTCGATGGCCGGCAGGCGAAAGCGCCTGGCCAGATCGGCGACCAGTTGGCGGGGTTCGCTGCCGGTCAGCGTCTCAAGTTCGACAAGCAGAGAACGTCCCGACAACAGCGCCTGGCGCCTGGCCTGCGCCAGGAGGTCGTCGGCCAGGAGGCGGTCGCCGGGCGCGGGCGCGTTCATTGCAACGCCCCGGCGAGGTCGAAGATCGGCAGGTACAGCAGCACCACGATCAGCCCGACCAGGAGGCCGATGGCAGTCATCAGCGCAGGTTCGAAGACCTTGGTGAAGCGCTCGATCCAGCGCGCACTTTCGCCCTCGTAGAACAGCGCCGAACGGGTCAGCATCGCTCCGAGCTGTCCGGATCGCTCGCCGACGCGCAGCATGCGCAAGGCGATCGGCGTCGCCAGGCCGCAGTGGTCGAAACCCTGCGACAGCGTGCCGCCGTCGGAGATGATGCCGCGAGCGACCAGCAGAGCCGCGCGCGTCGTCGGTGAAACGGTGTGGCCGACGATATCGAGCGCCGCCAGGATCGGAATGCCGCCTTCGAGCAACATGCCGGTAGTCAGGTACAGCCGCGACAGTTCGATGATGCGCACCCGTTCGCCGATGCCGGGCAGGCGCGTCAGGAAGACGATCCAGCGCCCGCTGCCGATAAATCGACGCAGCCCGTAGGCCGCCACCAGTGCCAGCACCAGCGCGCCGGCGAACACCAGGTCGGTATGCTGGCCGACGAACTGTCCCCAGTCGAGCAGCCATTGCGACAGCCAGGGCAGCGAACGGCCGCTGCCCTGATAGACACCGGCAAAGCGCGGCACCACGTAGCCCATCAGGAACAGGGTCACGCCACAACCGACGATCAGCAGGATCACCGGGTAGATGAGGGCGCTGATCATCCTGTTGCGCACCGTCTCCAGGCGCGTCTGGTAGTCGAGGTAGCGCGCCAGCGCGCGCGGCAGATCGCTGGTTCCCTCGGCAGCGCGGACGATGCCGACATAGAGCGGCGGGAAGACATCGGGTTGGCGGGCCAGCGCCGCCGAAAAACGCAGACCCTCGCGCAGGTCGCGCGTCAGGCGCTCGAGCACCGACCGCGAACTCGACGAAGACTCTTTCTCGAGCAGCGCATCGAAGGCCTCGACCAGGCTCAGTCCGGCTTCCAGCAAAGCCAGGAGTTCGGCGCTGAAGAGTAGCAGCGAGAACGCCTTGTTGCCGCGCCCCGGCACAGCTCCCATGACCGGGGCGGCGGCAGCCTGGATCGACAGCGGTTGCAGTCTCTGCTGCTGCAGCATGCGGCCCGCTTCAGCGGCATCCGGGGCATCGACGCTGTGCGTCTCGATCAGATTGTCGGGTGATAAGGCGCGAACCTCAAAGCGCATCCCGTCTCCGCAACAGACTCATTGATTGCTGACGTCGGCGGCATCACCGCTGCCGCCGGGCTGGCCGTCCTTGCCGTAGGACACGATGTCGAAGTCACCGGTAGTGCCAGGCGAGCGGTAGAGGTACGCGCGCCCCCAGGGGTCGAGCGGCACCGCTTTCTGCAGATACGGCCCGTTCCAGCGGGTGGCATTGGCCGGCCTGGTCAGCAGCGCATTGAGCCCTTCTTCCGTCGTCGGGTAGTGGCCGACGTCGAGCCGGTAAGTATCGAGCGCGCGCGCGAAAGCCTCGACCTGCGCCTTGGCGACGCCCTGCTCCGACTTGCCTAGCTGCGAGAAATACTTCGGGCCGACATAGGCGGCCAGGAGGCCGATGATCGTCACCACCACCAGCAGTTCGAGCAGGGTGAAGCCGCGCGCGCGGCGACGATCCGGGGCCTGGCCGTCTGCGGGTCGGATCATGGCCGGTTTCCCCGCGCCGCCGCGGCAAGGACCGCCGGGACATACAGCATGGTTTCGGGATACGGCGGAATGCGCCCGCGGTGCCTGGCCACCGCTCCCTGGCCGGCGTTGTAGGCGGCCAGTGCGAGGGCGACGTTGCCCTGATGCGCGTTGAGCAGATCCTTGAGATGACGCACGCCGGCATCGATGTTCTGTGCCGCATCGCCGGCATCGGTGACCCCGTAGCGGGCGGCCGTCGCCGGCATGAGCTGCATGGCGCCGAGAGCGCCTTTCGGCGAGACGGCCCGGGCGTTATACCCGGACTCCACCCCGACCACCGCCGCCACGAGTTCGGGAGCGACCTGGTGAAGGCGTGCGTAGTGGTCGATCAGCGGCGTCAATTGCAGTTTTCCGGCGGCCTGGTCCACCCTCGCGAGCCGCCTTGAAACCGTGCCGCGATCCTGGGGCGGATTCTCGCCGCGGATCAGCAGCCGGTAGCTCGGATCGAGGCGCTGGCTGGCGTAGCTCGGAACCCCATCGGCGGCATACGAGACGTAAACGCTGCCTGTCGCGCTGGCCATCGCCGGATGCAGCAGCAGCACGCCGACGAGCCCGGCCAAAGCGACTCGCAGCCGCTCAGGCTGCGCCCAGGAACCAGCAGATTTCCCCCTTGAACGACCCATTGGTGACTCGGCAGGCAAATTTCGAGCGCAGAGGATAACACGCTGCCAGCCAAAGCTGGTGATCCTGGGATCCTGGATGAGAGGGAGACGAATGAAAGTGTTGGGAGCTAGCGATATACTCCCCTCCCCTTGTGGGGGAGGGGCGATCACGATGTCAACACCTCTCCATTGAACAAGGGACTTTGACCAACACTTTCAATTGCAGCCACTGACGAGCGTATTGGATGATTTCCCCGCCAACTCCGCTAGAATACGAAGGATACGAAGGCGCAGGCCTGTCCCTCGAACTTTGACGGCCACAGTGATTCTACAGGCCCGATCACCCATTCATTCTCATCCTGCCATGACCCACCATCCCTACGATTTGCTGCCACTTGGCAATGACGGCGCAGGCCTGATTCTGACCCCTTGCCCAGGAACCAAAGGGGTGGAACTGGCCATTGCACTCGAACAATTGAAAACGGCCGGTGCCGACGCCGTAATCACGCTGATGCCGGGTACCGAAATGGCCAGCAATGCCGTGACGAACATGGCTGATCTCTGTCCGGAACTCGGTTTGCAATGGTTTCACCTGCCTATCGAAGACGATCATGCGCCGGAAGAAGCATTTGCGGTTGCCTGGTCTGCGCAACGACAGGCCGTGCACCAACTGCTCGACGCCGGCAAGAAAATAGCAATCCATTGCAAAGGCGGTTCCGGTCGAACTGGCCTAGTCGCTGCACAGATCCTGGTCGAACGGGGTGATTCGTTGGCTGCAGCGACAGCGACCATCCAGGCGATTCGCACCAATGCGCTGACGCTCAACGTTCATCAGGACTATCTGGCCCGCCTGGCCGTCGCGCAACCGGACAGCTAATGTGAAAGTCGCGTCAGCGACGCATGATCTCCCCTCCCCTCTTGCAGAGGAGGGGTCGGGGGAAAGGGGGAACGGTCATGACCAGACCACCTGTCGCCTCGGGCGGCGCTTCGATGCAAAAGCGTGCTTCACTCGAAACTGCGGGGGAGCACGTAAAATGCTGTACGGATTTGCCCGTCCTCTGCTGACCCGTACCATCTCGCTGCCGAACAGGATCCCGTGATGGGTTACAAGATATCGCTCATCGTTCAACCCGGCGACAGCTTCTTTCCGATCGTGCGCGCCGTCGACCGGGCAGAGCGCTCGATCAACCTGACCGTATTCCGGATGGACGACCCGATCATCCAGCGAGCCCTGATCGAAGCCCGCCAGCGTGGCGTTCGTATCCGCGTGCTGATCTCGAGCAGCGCACGCGGTTGGGAAGAGCAAAACCGCAAGCTCCTCAAGGACGCCAACGAGGCCGGCATTTCGACCAAAGAGCCCGCCGGCGACAGCAAGCGAGCCCGTTACCACTACAAGACGATGACGGTGGACGACACAGAAGCGCTGGTGTTCACGTTCAACCCGACGCGCGAGAATCTCCACTACGCGCGTGACTTTGGTGTTGAAGTCTACCACCCGGCGATCGCCGCCGAGATCAACAGGCTCTTTGACGCAGACTGGGACGACAGGCCCTTCGAACCCGACAGGGACTCGCCGCTCCTGGTCAGCCCGTTCAACAGCCGCAAAAAGATGAAGGCCTTGCTGCAGACGGCCATGGATTCGATCGACATCGCCGACGCGAAAGTGGAGGACCCGGCAATCATCCGCCTGCTGGTGGAGAAAGCCAGAAGTGGAGTGCTGGTCCGCGTTCTCGGTGACGCGGAGCATCGAGTCCGGTTGCCGCCCGGGATCGAGTTCCGGGCAGCCCCGCGCTACAAGCTGCACGCCAAGTGCACGATCGTCGACGGTGCCACGGCGGTCATTGGCAGCATGAACCTGCGGACGGAGAGCCTCGACCGCCGCCGCGAGCTTAGCATCTCGGTCGACGACGCCGACGTTCTGCGACGGTTGAATGCCGTGTTCGAAAACGACTGGGCGCACCAGGCGCCGATGCTGGGCAGCACCGCGACCCAAGTGCTGCGGGTATTTCCGCCGCCACCCCCGGAGCTGGCCAAACGGTCATCGCTTCGTCTGGTACTCATCTCGCGCATCGACACGCTCGTACGGCATGAAATCCGCGAAGGCATCACCAGCATCGGACGCGCCAAGGAAAACGACTTCGTCATCAGCGACGCCCTGGTGAGCAGGCTGCACGCGCAGATCAGGCTCGACGGGGAGCGCTGTACGATCCGGGACCTGGGAAGCGGCAACGGGACCTTCCTGAACGGCGAACGGATCGATCGGGAAATGCGCCTGCACCCCGGCGATGTCGTCAGAATCGCGGAAAGTCAGGAGTTTCGTCTCCTCGAGCTTTGAGGGGAAATCGGGGTCACTTGATGTCGTATGCAGTCAGTTCCTGGCGGAACTGGTCCCGTGTTCGCAGGTGGCCCATGGTGTCGCGATACTCGTGCTTGACCATGGACCGGATCTCGGGCGCGTACCAGAAGGTTTCGGAAACATTACTCGACAGTAGGCCCGCCCGGCCTGGCCGCTCGGCGCTGCCGGAATGAACCACCCGTAATGCCCGGAACCTTCCTGCCGGCACCTCGACGTCCTCCCAGGCTTCAACCCGGGCAGAGCGTTTATGTGTCACGACATCGCCATCCGGGCGTTTGATTGAATACTCGAAATCCCAGGTTTTCCCAACTTCCAGGGGGAACACCAGGGTCAGGCGCTTGCCCTGCGTCACGTTGGGGTCCAGGAGGGTCCAGGTCGATCGATCGGCCGTTCTCCTGAACGAACGCTCGACTCCTGCCCCTGCAGCGCCCTTCGAATCGATCAATGTTCGATCGACGGTCATGGCGTCTCCTTTGATTGCCGCCACTTTCAATTCGACACGAGTGCTTTCTTCGTTCTTCCAGAGGTTGATGTTTCGATAAACCCATCGGTCACCGACCTTGATATCCGGTTTGTCCACCGGGGCGAGTACCGGAGCGGGGCCTTTCTGGGTCTTTTCGGTTCTGGCCGGTACCGTTCCTCCGACCGCCTTACGTTCGATGCTTTCCTGTGGCTTCGACGCACGCTCGGGTTCTTCCCACTTTCTGAGTTCTCCCCGTGCGAGTGCGACATGGGTACCCGACGGAAAGCGCTTGAGGTAGGCTTCAAAAGCTTCCCGTGTGCCGCTTGCCTTGACTTCGTTCCAGAATCGGGCTTCGGTTTCTGTGGGGTCGGGTGCCATGGCGACGTTGAAGCTGAAATTCTTCTGCAGGGTCTTGGGACCGTTGACGTAGGGCGTCTGGGTTTGCCGGCTGGCACGTTCGACTTCCGCGCTGGCGATCGTCAGAACGCCATCGAGGCTCAGATCCCTGCCCTGAAAAGCGGTCAGCAGCCCGGCGGTAAACAAGCCGTTGCGGCCATCGCCATCGGCCGCCACGTTACCCGGATCGGTGGCATACACGATCACCGTACCTTTGGGTACGACGTCAGGGCTCGCCAGGCCGCGCGACCGGCCCGAGCGGAACTTGCCACTGACCGGATTGTTGCGGCAGGCATCGAGGATCACGATGTTGACGCTGCTTTTGGCATTGTCCATTTCGTCGAGGATCTGGTTGACGTTGACGCCCTGGTAGGGAACCATCGCTTCGCTTTCCACCCTCGCATTGACCGGCATCAGATAGTTCTGGTTCTTGACCTGAATGCCATGCCCGGCAAAGAAAAACAAGGCCGCTTCGCTGCCACCGATTGTGCTGCCAAATTCGGCGATACTCTGGTGCATGGCTTCGAGCGTCTGGTTCTTTCGCTCGATGACTTCGAAACCGAAGCGGCGCAGGGCAGCGGCGATGTCCTCTGCATCATGCGCGGGGTTGACGAGTTTGGGCAGGTTGTCGGGGTGCTGATAGGCGCTGTTCCCGATCACCAGGGCGATGCGCCGTCCCTGACTGGAGGGGGTGACGCCGGCCATTCGGCTTGCCGTCCCCGGCGCCAATCCGGCGGGCGACGGAGCGAGGGGTTTGCCGAGCGAATCCGTCCGTCCCGGCGGCGCCGGCTGCGGCTGCGCAGGCGCGGCAGAAAGGCATGCTGCCGCCACGATCAGCGCGCGCAGAACAGAGAGGAATGTCGTTCGAAGCAATCGGAATGGCATGGCCCGCGAATCTTATGCCTGCAGCGTGGGCAACACAATAGGATCAGAATCGCGCGGCGAATCTTCGCCATGCCTCTTGGCCATGCCCCTCCGGAGCAGGACTCGTTCAATGGGGTCGGTTGGCGTTGCCGCGGCGCCAGGCCAGCCGATCCTGAGGCCCCTGAACATCCCGCCCGTCTGGCTGATCGATCGGGCTGCCATGAACGGCATCACGGCATGACCGCCACCTTGACATCGGCGTGGCCATGTTCCATGCTGATTTCGTTAATGTGAAGGTCGCGTATGCGACTCAAGAATCTCCCCTCCCCCTTCGCGGTGGCGAAGGCGGGGTTTCGCGGAGCACTGCTCCGCGCTGCCGTAGCCGGCCCGCGATGCAGCGTGGGCTGTGGGAAGGGTTGGGGGAGAGGGAAACGGTCATGACTTTCATGATCGGGTGTGCCCGGAAAAGTCATGGCCGTCAGTGCCGGCGGCCTTGCTTCGGCGTGCTGCGGTGCACTGGCAATGTCGTATCAATGTCGCATGTCTGTTGTTGGCCACGGTGCCAGCCGGGGCCGACGAACCATGCCGGGCTGGCCATTCCGCGCTGGCCTGCAACCCTCGGGAGGTGACTTGTCATGGCAAGAAGCGCTTTATGCATCGGCATCAACGATTATCCGGGCACCCGCAACGACCTGTCGGGCTGCGTCAATGACGCCAAGGACTGGGCGACCGAACTCGGTGGCCGCGGCTTCACCGTTACCACGCTGATCGACGCCCAGGCAACACGGGCGGCGATCAGCGCCGGCATCGGCGGCCTGATCACCGGCGCCCAGCCCAATGATTCGGTGGTCATCACCTATTCCGGCCACGGCACCTGGGTACCGGACAGCAACGGCGACGAACCCGACGGTCGTGACGAGGGCCTCTGCCCCTGGGACATCAGCACGGTCGGGCCGTTACTCGATGACGAAATCAGGGTCCTGTTCGCCCAGCGCGCCGCCGGCGTGCGCGTACTGCTGATCTCGGACAGTTGCCATTCGGGTTCGGTCACGCGCGGCGACGAGTCGGACATCGATCCGGGCATGCCACGGGCACGCTATATGCCCTTGCAGGACTGGATGCCGGGCAACGAACTGCCGGCTTCGGCAAACCGGCCGCGCGCCCTGGTCGGTGGTCTGCGGCGCAGCGGTGGCGACCTGCTCCTGGCTGGCTGCCAGGACACCGAATACAGTTGGGATACCAGCTTCCGTGGCCGGCCCAACGGCGCCTTCACCTACTACGCGCTGAAATGCCTGCGCGAGCAGAAGCCGGCGACCTATGAGGCCTGGTTCGCTGCGATTCGCGGCTACCTGCCGAGCACCCGTCTGCCGCAGTCGCCGCAGATCCTCGGCTCGGCCACGGCCCGCCGTTTCCGCGTCTTCGAGTGAATGGCCGTCACCGGGGCTCGCCGCCCGTCGCGGCGGGCGCCGGAAATTCTGTTCGCCCCGCCCCTCTGCGAGGAGTCTCCCATGTCCAGTGACAAGACCTATCTGATCCGCGGCACGGTCAGCGACATCAGCAAGTCGAGCCTCCCCGGCATCGCCATCACCAGCGCTCGCCGTGTCGTTCCCGGCAGCGGGCGCGATGCAGCGCTCGGCGAGCTGACGGTGCGAGGCGACGAAGCGGTCCGGCTCGAACTGGCGAACGGTTTCGTGCTCTGGTCGCGAGCCGACGACCTGATCCGCGAACGTGGCCGCCAGACGGTCGGACGCGACGGCGGTGCCGCCTGGGAGATCGACACCCGGCCGCGCGCGCGTGCTGCCGATCGCGCCGGCAGTCGCGGCTGGCTGGGACTCGGCGTCCGGGCACTGGAGTTCTTCGGAGTAGACCTGACCGGGACCTCGGCGGCCAAACTGGGTTCGGTGATCGAGGAGCGGCTGCTCGGCGGCAATGCACCGGGCATTTACCGCTGCGACCTCACCAATCACGGCCGGCTGACCGCACTCGCTGACGACGCCGACATTCCTGGCGCCACGGGGCCGCTCCTGGTCTTCCTGCACGGCACGGCGTCGAGTTTCAAGGGCAGCTACGGCAAGCTATGGGAGCCCGGCAGCAAGGCCCGCACGGCAACACTCGCGCAGTTCGCGGCCACCTACGGCGAACGCGTTTATACGCTCGAGCACCGCAGCCTGACGGTCAGCCCGATCGGCAATGCGCTCGATCTGGCGAAACGGCTGCCGCCGAACGCAGAACTGCATCTGGTTTCGCATTCGCGCGGCGGTCTGGTCGGCGAACTGCTGTGCCTCGGCGAACGCGAGCGGCGCGACGATCCACTCACGCCAGGTTTTGCCGAGACCCTGTTCAAGGCCGATCGCACCGTCGCCGCACAACTCGGGCTGAGCCCGCTCGACGAAACGGCGATGGCGGCGCGCGACCAAGCCTACGCAGCCGACCGCGCTGCGCTGGTCGAGCTGCTCGGAATTCTCGACACCAAAGCCATCCGCGTGCGCCGCTTCGTCCGTGTCGCCTGTCCGGCGCGCGGCACGACGCTCGCTTCCGGCCGACTCGACCGCTGGCTATCGGTGCTCAAGTATTTCGTGCCGGACGGTGCCGGTGAAGACCTGCTCGATTTCCTGCTGGCGGTACTCAAGGAGAGGACCGACCCGCGCACGCTGCCGGGCCTCGAGGCGATGCTGCCTGGATCGGCGCTGACTCGTCTGCTGCAGCATCCGCAATTGGTCACCAATGCCGACCTGACGGTGATTGCCGGCGATCTCGAACAGGGCGATTCGCTGTGGAGCCAGATCAAGCTCTTTGCCAGCGACTGGTTCTATGGTGCCGACCACGACCTGGTGGTCAACACCGGCTCGATGTACGGTGGCATCCGCCGACCGGAGAAAGGCGCGCGCTTCCTGCTCGACCGCGGCGCGCAGGTCAATCATTTCAGCTATTTTCTCAACGAGCGCAGCGTCCGCTGGTTGCAGTCCGGCCTCGGCCGGGCCGACGGCAGCGACGGCGGCTTCCAGCCGCTGCTCGAGGCCCGGTCGGTCGAGCCGCGCTGGCGTGAGGCAGTCGGCCGCAGTCGGGCGGTGACGACGCCGCGACCGCTGGCGGTCGTGCTGCCGGGAACCATGGGCAGCGCGCTGAAGGCGTCGGGGGAAAAAGTCTGGCTCGATTACTGGGCGCTGTTCAAGGGGGGCCTCGGTCGCCTGCGCATGGGCCGGCCGGAGATCGAGGCAGTCGACCTGCTCGGTGATTTCTACGGGCCGCTGCTCGAATTTCTGGCGCGCAGCCACCGCGTCGAGATTCTCCCCTACGACTGGCGCTTGTCGGTGCGCGACGCAGCCCGCGAGCTGGTCGACAAACTCGAACTCTGGCTGCCGGAATGCGAGCGGCAACAGCAGCCGGTGCATCTCGTCGCGCATTCGATGGGCGGACTGGTGGTGCGCGCGATGATCGCCGACGGCGGTCGTGGCGCGGCGCTGTGGCGGCGCATCGTCGCCCTGCCGAACAGCCGCCTGATGATGCTCGGCACGCCCAACCTCGGTTCGCACGAGGCGGTGCGCTGGCTGACCGGTACCAACCCGACCGAAGCCAAGCTGAGCCTGCTCGACATCGCCCACAGCAGCGACGAGATCGTCGACATCGTCCGCAATTTCCCCGGCCTGCTCGAACTGCTGCCCTTCGACGACCCGCAGTTGCCCTTTGCCGAACAAAAACGGTGGACAGCGATCAAGCAGCAGATCGACGCCCGCTGGCCGGTCGCCGATGCCGGTTCGCTGGCACGGGCGCGATCGACCTGGGAATTGCTCAGGCAGGCACCGCTCGACCCGAACTGCATGGTCTACATCGCCGGCTGCCAGGAGGCGACAGTCATCGATTACCGCATCGCCGAGTACCCGGAGACCTGGCTGGCGAAGCGCCGGCGACTCGAATTCATCGCCACCACCGAAGGTGACGGCACGGTGACATGGCAGTCCGGCCTGCTCCGTGAAGTGCCGACCTGGTACGTCGAGGATACCGCGCACGACGAACTGTGTGCGAAGACCCGAGCCTTTCCCGGCTACCTCGACCTGCTGATGACCGGCAAGACCACCCGGCTACCGGCAACGCCGCCCGGACGGCGGCGCGACGAGGTGGCGCCGGCACCCTTCGTGCTGCCGGCGAGGCCGCAGTTTGACGGCATTCCCTCCGACGTGCGCGGCTTCGGCTTCGGGCCAGCGCGGCCGCCCGAGGAGGCGCCGGCAGCCGGCGTGCCGGTGCTGCGCGTTTGCATCGTCCATGGCGACCTGGCCTATGTCCGGCACCCGGTAGTCGTCGGGCATTACCAGGGCGACACCATCGTCAACGCCGAGCAGGCGCTCGACGAGCGTCTCGACAAGGCGCTGACGCAACGCCTCGACCTTGGACTTTACCCAGGGCCACTCGGTAGCCACGCGCTGTTCTTCAATGCCGACAAGGACGCCAGACCCGGCGGTGCCATCGTCGTCGGTCTCGGCCAGATCGGTGAGTTGTCGCCAGGGCTGCTGATCAGGGCGCTGCGCGATGCCATGCTCGACTTTGCCATCCGCGTGGCGCGCTGGCCAGACGACGACCGCTATGGTCCCTCGAACCGGCCACGTTCGGCGGCACTCAGTTGTCTGCTGGTTGGCACCGGGGCCGGCGGCGGCATCTCCGCGCGCGAGTCGCTGGCGGCGCTGCTGCACGCGGCGACGGCGGCCAATACCCGACTGATGCAGGCGCGGATGGAAGACCGAGTCGTCATCGACCGCCTCGAGATCGTCGAGCTGATGCACGACGTCGCCATCGGCGCGGCACGCGCGCTCGAGGATCTGCTGAACGACGGGCAACTGGCGATCGACGTCGAATGGCCGGAACGGATCCTCGTCGCGGGTGACGGCGGCCACCGTCGCGTCGTCTTCGAGGAAACCGTCGGCTGGTGGCAACGCCTCGACATCGGCCGGGACAAGTCCAGCGGCATGCTGCGCTTCGTCGCCACCACCAACCGTGCGCGTGCCGAGGAAACGCTGGCGACCGGCCAGATGGCGCTCGCCGAAGGCTTCGTTCGTCAGGCCAGCCAGTCGCCGGCCGCCAATGCCGAGGTGGCCAAGACGCTGTTCGAAATGCTCTTGCCGAACCGGCTCAAGGAATTGGCACCGCGCCAGGATGACCTGGTCCTGCTGGTCGACCGCGAGTCGGCCTGCTTTCCCTGGGAGCTGCTCGAGGACCGCTGGAGTCACAGCCAGCGGCCGCCAGCGGTCGAGGCGGGTCTTGTCCGGCAACTGAAGACGGCGCGCTTTCGCCCGCATCCAGGCCACGCCAGCGCCCACACCGCTTTCGTCGTCGGCAATCCCGATGTCGGCAAGGCGGCGTTCTGCGAACTGCCGGGAGCCCGGCGCGAGGCGCAGAAGGTGGTCGAGGTGCTGGGTCGCCATGGCTACCGCAGCGTCGAGTGCATCGACGAGAAGTCCGACGCGATCCTGTCCGGCCTGCACAAGGATGCCTGGCGGATTCTGCATCTGGCCGGCCACGGCGTGCACGAGCATCGGGTCGAGACCCGTGACGGACCCTCGCAGCCTTTCTCGGGGATGGTCATCGGCGACGACGTCTTCCTGACGCCCGGCGACGTCGAGCAGATGCGCTGGGTGCCGGAACTGGTCTTCATCAACTGCTGCCACCTCGGCAAGACGGCCAGCGTGGCCTCCGACGGACGCAGTCCGCAACTGGCTGCGAACCTGGCGGTACAGTTCATCGAGATGGGCGTCAGGGCGGTGGTCGCCGCTGGCTGGGCGGTCGATGACGCGGCCGCCGAAGCCTTCTGCGAGAGCTTCTATACGCACCTGCTGCAGGGCCTGCCCTTCGGCGAGTCGGTTCGCCTCGCCCGTGAGGCGATCTGGGTCCGTTTCCCCGATGTCAATACCTGGGGAGCGTATCAGTGTTATGGCGACCCGGCCTTCAGGCTGCATGCCGATAGCCGCGCCAGCGACGGCCGCCGGCCGGGTGAATACCGCGATCCGAGCGAACTGGTCGCCACGCTCGACAACCTGTGCCAGTCGATCCGCATGGAGAAACGCCATCGGGGCGATGACGAGGCACCGTTGGCGGCACATCGCAGCAAGGTTGGCGATGCGCTCGAACGGATGCCGCAGGCGGTGCGCGAAGCCTGGCGCAAGCGCGCCGACGTGGCGGCGGCGATCGGCCTCGCCTGGGGCGAGACCGGCGACTATGCGCAGGCAGTCGAATGGCTTGACAAGGCCTTGCTCGCGAACGTCGGCGACTGCCCGCTGCGGGTCGTCGAGCAATGTGCGAACTTCAACGTGCGACTGGCCGGACAGCGCTGGCAGGAATTGCGCAACGCCACCGAGGCGCCCGACGAAGCCCTGCGGGACGAACTCGTCGACCGCATCGAAAGGGCCATCGGCGAACTTGCGCTGATCGCCGAACGGGCGCCGACAGTCGAGCGCCTCAGCCTGCTCGGCAGCGCCTGCAAACGACTGACGTGGATCATCGAGGCACCGTCGAGGCGCCTGGAAGCCGTGCAGAAAATGGCCCATTTCTACCTGCGAGCCTTTGAACTCAGCCAGCACGACGACCCCTACCCGTTCAGCAACTGGGCGCTTGCCGCACTGATCGGCGAGATGCTCGGGTACACCCCGGACATGGGCTGGCGCCGGTCACTCGAAGACGACTGCCAGCGGATGGTCGAACTCGCCCGCCAGCGCAATGCCGAGAAGCCGAATTTCTGGAGCGCCATCGGTGCGGCCGATTGCCTGTTGGTGCAACTGCTCGCCGGTGACGGGTCGGCCGGCGTACCTCAGCAACAGGCCGAAACCATCGTCGCCACCTATCGCCTCGCTTTGCAGCGCGGGGCGAGTCCGCGCGAAGCGGCGTCGGTGCGCGAGCACCTCGATTTCGTCATCGCCGTTGCCGACCAGGTGCCGGAAGCGATCCGCGATGCGCTGGCGACGATCCGCGATGCGCTTTGAGCACCGGGAACCCGATCATTGTCGAATGCTTCGACCTGCGCGCAGGACCGAATTCGGGCTGGGTGCAGATCTCGCCGAAGGCGCCGGGGCAGGGAAGCAACCGCAAGCAGTTGCTGACCGCCCTGCGCGATCCGCAGACCGGCGCAATGGTTTACTCCAGGGTTTGCGCGGGAGCGTCAACTGAGCCAGCGCGTCCGTGGCGCCAGGCCGGAAAGGCCCCCATCCGCGCGCTGATTGCATGCACGGCCGCTCAATTCGGCCCGGCCAGTCCCCAGAGTTCCTGCGCGCGCCGGCAGCGTTCGTCGCCGGGGATGACTTCGCGGCAGGGCGACGGCCGCTGCGGGTAGATGCGGCAGGCGACGGCGCCGCCGACCTCGCCGTCGAGCGCGACACAGCGCGGCGCCCGGGAATGGGTGCCGCGCATGCAGCGCAGATGCGGCGTCAGTTCCTCGGTCAGCGTGACCGGCACATGACCGCCCGGCGCGTCGTCGGCCTCGGCCCAGTAGAACGAGACGCGAAAAGTGGCGCAGCAGGCGCCGCAACTCTGGCAAGAGTCGCTCATGCTCGTCGTCGAGGGTTTCCCATACCTGCGAACCATAACGGATGATCCACTCCGGGTAAAGTGCGGCTACCCAATGGTGCGCTGGAGGTCCATGGCCTGCCTTGACTCCGGATCGGCGCTTCGAGGCTGCGCCAATACCGCGCTGGCTGTCCTCCATCCCTCCCGCGCCAGAAGGCGAGAAGCACCCGATGGCCCGCGGTTTTTCCGAACGGCTGGCTTTTTCGTTCCTCTCGACGATGTGCCGGAATTGATCCGCCCGATGGGCGAGAGCAAGGACAGGGATGCCACCGGACAGCGTGCCGATTTGCTGTACGTGACGGCAGCGCGGCGCGGTGGCTTGAAGTTTGCATTCGTGGAAGTGAAGTTCCGCCGCTACCTCAAGACCGCACGTGCGCTCGACCTGTTGGACATCATCGACAGTCTCAGTTCGACGCTTCCTGCCAGCCTTCGGAAACGCTGTTTGGACCGGATACCACGCTGCTGGAAAAAAACCGTCCAACGCGCCCGTCTGGTGCGGGTACTGCGCTTCTACGCACACAAGGGCAGCGACACACGCTGACCGACGAAGCCTTCGAGTGACGAGGACATCGACGAAAAACTGGGCGACTTGTGGGGCGATGCGCCGTGCAAGGTGAATTATGCCGGCTTGGGCTTCAACCCGCTGCAAGTAGTGGGCAATGCGCCGCTCGCCTTATATGGACAACGTTACCCTGCTACGCGACAACTTCGCTGCCATCCATCTTTCCGGACCTGGGTGACGTGCAACTGGGTTGGGTGCGCGAGGCGATCAAGCAGAGCTACGCCGACCGGGGCCGGGCCTTGGGTACACGTGTTGCGTTGGTGGATGGTTCGCTCGGGTGAGGATTCTGTTGTCCCACCTCCGCGTGTAATCGCCGTCTCGGTGTCAAACTTCGGGGAAAGTCGCGTATGCGACTCACGAACCTCCCATCCCCCTCGCGGGGGCGAAGGCGGGGTTTCGCGGAGCACTGCTCCGCGCCGCTGTAGCCGGCCCGCGATGCAGCGCGGGCCGTGGAAGGGGTTGGGGGAGAGGGAAACGGTCATGACTTTCATGATCGGGGGTGCCTGGAAAAGTCATGACCGTTAGCCGCCAGGACAACTTCACTCTGACACGCACCCCGTCAGCAGTTGCGCAAGTTACCGTGACCCCATAAACTGCATCATCAGACATGCGCGCCGGGGAAAGAAGGCGAGGGACGCAGCCATGACTTTCATGGTCAGGGTCCATGGAAAGGTCATGCCGTCCGGTCAACGCAAATCCCTTACAGCGCGTTAAATGGAGCCGTAGGACGCCAGGTGGACAGAGCCTGGTGGTTTGTAACCCCAATCTCACCAGGAGGAATGCCATGCACAAGTTGTTTACCCTGTTGGTCGCTTTGTTGATGATCGCGACAAATGCCTTTGCCGTGGTCAACGTGAATACTGCCAGCAAGGACGAACTACAGATGCTCACCGGCATTGGGCCGGCCAAGGCCCAGGCAATCATCGACTACCGGACCAAGAATGGGGACTTCAAGACAGTCGATGATCTCACCAAGGTGCCCGGCATTGGACCGGCAGTCCTCGGCAAGATGAAGAGCGACGTGACCCTGACCGGATCGACAACGGCCAAGCCAGCCACTGCAGCAACCCCGGCGGCCAAGGCCGAACCCGCCAAGGCTGTGCCCCCGGCAGGTGCTTCTGCCCCGACAAGTGCGCCCACGGCGGCTCCGAAAACTTCGGCAACTCCTGCCACTGGAGCGGCTGCCAAGCCTGTCACTACTCCCGCTGCCGCAGCAGGCGCGCCAGCGCCGGCAACCGTCAAACCGGCTGCGATTCCTGCAGCAACTGCTGCCGCCAAGACCGAGCCAGCGAAACCCGCAGAGAGCAAGGATGCGGCCAAACCGGTGGCCAAGAAAGACGCCACGAGCGATGCCAAGAGCACGGATGCGGCTGCAGCGAAGAAGTAACCCTCCACTGCCTTTCTTGGCAAGATGCAATGCAAACCCCGCCTTGGCGGGGTTTGTCATTACTGCCTTGCGCAGATCAGGGGCTGCCGTTCCGAGCGTGGTCTGTTGCGCTGCCTGCTACACTTCTGTCTGTATCCATAAGCCGAGCCCATGCGCCCCTTGCCATCGCTGCTTCCTTTTCTCTTTGTATTCCTGTGGAGCACCGGCTTCATCGGCGCCAAGTTCGGGCTGCCATACGCCGAGCCGCTGACTTTCCTGCTCGCCCGCTACCTCCTGGTGCTCGTGCTGATGACGCTGTTTGCCCTGGCGACGCGTGCGCCATGGCCTGCCGATGGGCGTCAGCTTGTCCACATCGGCATTTCCGGCCTGCTGGTGCACGCGCTGTACCTGGGCGGGGTGTTCACGGCCATCAAGCATGGTTTGCCGGCGGGGGTAACGGCGCTGGTGGTGGGCATGCAGCCGCTGCTGACCGCTTGTGGTGCCGGTTTTCTGCTCGGTGAACGCGTGTCGCCACGGCAATGGCTGGGACTGGTGCTTGGCTTTGCCGGGGTGGCGTTGGTGGTTGCCAACAAACTCGGCGACCTGCCACTGGCAGCGATGCTGCTACCGGCGTTCGCCGCGTTGCTCGGAATCACGCTCGGTACGCTCTACCAGAAGCGCTTCTGCCCGCATTTCGACCTGCGTACCGGTTCGGTCATTCAATTCCTGCCGACCGCGGTGCTGACGGCACTCGCCGCCTGGACCAGCGAGAGCATGCACATCGAGTGGACGCCGCAGTTTGCCTTTGCCCTGCTGTGGCTGGTGCTGGTGCTCTCGTTTGGTGCGATCAGCCTGCTCAATGTGTTGATTCGCAGCGGCAGTGCAGTCAATGTCGCCAGTCTTTTCTACCTGACTCCCCCCAGCACGGCGGTGATCGCCTGGCTGGTATTCGGCGAAACGCTCGGCGGACTGGCGCTGGCCGGCATGCTGCTGGCGGTCGGCGGGGTCTACCTGGCGCGGGCGCAAAACCGATGAGCGCCGCTGCAAGACCGGTGCTGCGAATTCTTGGCATTGACCCTGGTTTGCGCATCACCGGTTTCGGACTGATCGAGAAAACCGGCAACCATCTGGCCTACCTCGCGAGCGGTTGCATCCGTACAGACATCCGGGATTCGCTGCCTGGCCGTCTGGGAACGATCTACGCCGGCCTGCGGGAACTGCTGGTGCAGCACCGGCCGGATCAGGCTGCGGTCGAGATCGTTTTTGTCAACGTCAATCCACAATCGACGCTGCTGCTCGGCCAGGCGCGTGGCGCGGCGATCACGGCGCTGGTCGCCAGCGGCCTCGAGGTGGCCGAGTACACGGCCTTGCAGGTCAAGCAGGCGGTGGTCGGCAACGGCCACGCCGACAAGCTTCAGGTGCAGCACATGGTGCGCCGCCTGTTATCCTTGTCGGCAGACCCCCGCCCGGACGCGGCCGATGCGCTGGCTTGCGCCATTGCACACGCGCATGGTGGGCAAGGGCTTGGGCCACTGGCCAGCAGTGGTCTGCAGGTACGCAACGGCCGCCTGAGAGTGGCCAGGGAGAAGCAGCGATGATCAGCCGACTAACTGGAACCCTGCTGGAAAAGAATCCGCCGCAGGTGGTGGTCGACGTGCACGGTGTCGGTTATGAACTCGATGTGCCGATGAGCACTTTCTACAATCTGCCGGCGAATGGCGAGCAAATCAGTTTGCTGACCCACTTCGTGGTACGTGAGGACGGACATTTTCTCTACGGATTTGCCAGCGAAGGGGAACGCTTTGCCTTTCGCCAGTTGCTGAAAATTTCGGGCGTCGGCGCGCGCCTGGCGCTATCGGTACTGTCCGGACTGTCGGTGAACGATCTCGCACAAGTCGTGGCGCGGCAGGAGGTCGGCCGTCTGACCAAGGTGCCTGGTATCGGCACCAAGACCGCCGAACGCCTGTTGCTCGAGCTCAAGGGGAAACTCGCCGATGCGCTGCCGGCAAACGCCGTGCCTGCCGCTGCCGCGCACAATGACATTCTCAATGCGCTGCTGGCTCTGGGTTACAATGACCGTGAAGCAGGGGCGGCAATGAAACAGCTAGCGGCCGACGTCACGACCTCCGACGGCATTCGGCAGGCGCTCAAGCTGCTGTCAAGAGTCTGAACCGATCATGAATTCCGGTCACAAACAACTTATCCAGATCGCGCTCGTCGCTTTGCTGCTGGTCGGCTGCATTGCCGTGTTGTTGCCGTTCACCGGGACGCTGCTCTTTGCCATCGTCATCTGCGTCACCACCTTGCCGATCCGCAATCGCCTGCTCACCCTCTGCGGCGGGCGCAGCAACCTGGCAGCGCTGCTGGTGTCGATCCTGTTGTTGCTGTTGCTGGTCGCGCCCGTGGCGCTGCTGTCGGGATCGCTTGCCGACGGCGTCGAGATTGCGATTCGCTACCTCAAGCCATTGATGGAAAAAGGGTTGCCTGCCGACCCACCGGCCTGGCTGGCGAGACTGCCGGTCGTCGGTCGCAATGCCGCTGCCTATTGGCACGAACTGATCGAGAGTCGCGAGGAAATGAATGCCCTGCTGCATCAGTTCGTGGATCCGACGCGCAGGCTGGCCCTGGCTACCGCCGCGCTCCTGGCACAGGGACTGTTGCAACTGGTGCTGGTGATTTTCTTCGTTTTTTTCATCTTTCGTGATGCACATCTCTATGCGGATGCACTGCACACCGGTAGTCGCGCACTCGCCGGTGATCTCGGCGAGCGCATGCTGGCGCTGGCGGAAGGGACGGTCACCGGGGTCATGGTCGGCATCGTCGGGACGGCGGCCGCACAGGCGCTGGTGGCAATGATCGGCTTCATCATCGCGAGTGTGCCAGGGATCATCATCCTGACCGTGGCCACCTTCTTCTTTTCGATGGTGCCGGTGATCGGGGCCACGCTGATCTGGCTGGGTGCTGCCGTCTGGCTGTACAACGAGGGGCAGACCGGCTGGGCAGTGTTCATGGTCGGCTGGGGAATGTTCGGCATCAGCAGCGTCGATAACTTCATCAAACCGATCCTGATTTCGAGAACCGCCAGCCTGCCACTGTTGTTGATCGTCGTCGGAGTCTTTGGCGGCGTGTTGGTCTTCGGCTTCATCGGCCTGTTCCTTGGGCCGACCCTGCTGGCACTCGGGCAGGTGCTGGTTCGCGAGTGGCTGGCGCATGCCAATTCGGAATCGTCACTGTCGAAGGAGATCTCTCAGCGATGATCGAAACCGACGATCTTGGCAGCTCCGCCGTTGACCGGCTGATCTCGGCCGAGGCGAAATCCACCCAGGAAGAAGCGATCGAACGCGCCCTGCGGCCTCGCCGTCTCGGCGATTACGTCGGTCAGGCCAAGATTCGCGAGCAACTGACGATCTTCATCGAAGCGGCCAGGCGGCGCAACGACACGCTCGATCACGTTCTCCTGTTTGGGCCGCCAGGTCTTGGAAAAACCACGCTGGCGCACATCATCGCCACCGAGATGGGCGTCAACCTGCGCTCGACCTCGGGCCCGGTCCTGGAGCGCGCCGGTGATCTGGCCGCCATCCTGACCAATCTCGAACCCCGCGACGTCCTTTTCATCGACGAGATTCACCGCCTCTCGCCGGTCGTCGAAGAAATCCTGTATCCGGCACTGGAGGATTTCCAGATCGACATCATGATCGGCGAGGGTCCGGCAGCACGTTCGGTCAAGCTCGATCTGCCCCCGTTCACGCTGGTCGGTGCAACCACTCGCGCCGGCATGCTGACCAATCCTTTGCGCGATCGCTTCGGGATTGTCTCGCGACTCGAGTTTTACACGCCCGAGGAACTGACGCTGATTGTCACGCGCTCGTCGCAACTGCTCAAGGTGCCAGCCGACGCCGGTGGCGCCCTGGAAATCGCGCGCCGTTCGCGTGGCACGCCCCGCATTGCCAACCGGTTGTTGCGGCGCGTCCGCGATTTCGCCGAGGTCCGGGCAAACGGCCAGATCACGCAGGAAGTCGCCGACCGGGCGCTGTTGATGCTCGATGTCGATCATGGCGGGCTTGACGTCATGGATCGCAAGCTGCTGTCTGCGGTAATCGACAAGTTTGCCGGTGGCCCGGTCGGCGTCGACAATCTGGCGGCCGCAATCGGCGAAGCGCGGGATACCATCGAGGACGTTCTTGAACCGTATCTGATCCAGCAAGGTTTTCTGCAGCGCACGCCACGCGGTCGGGTGGCGACAGCGGCGGTCTACCGTCATCTGGGACTGGCGGCGATCCCCGGCGAAGCGCAGGGCGATCTCTGGCAGGCGCCCTGAGAGGCGCCGCCTGGTCACAAACCCTTACATTTACCACCAGAATGCTGCCGTAGAATCGGCGCCGACCATGAAACACCCACACCAACCGAAGGACAACGCGTTCACCATCCCCGTTCGCATTTACTACGAAGACACCGACGCCGGGGGCGTGGTTTATTACGCCAATTATCTGAAGTTTTTCGAACGCTGTCGTAGCGAATGGCTACGTGCGATCGGTCATCAGCAGGCCGAACTGCTGCGCGATCCGGGAATTGCCTTCGTCGTTCGCGGCGTCAGCATCGATTACCTGAAGCCGGCACGACTGGACGATCAACTGCTCGTCAGCCTCGAAGTGGAGAAGATCAGCCGCGCGCAGATCTTCTTTCGCCAGCATATCCGGCGTGCCGATGCGTCCGGCGAAGGGCGATGGCAGGAACTGGTCAGCGGCACCATCCACATCGTTTGTGTCAACTCGGCGCAGATGAAAGCAACGCCGATTCCCGCAACTCTGCGTACCAAACTGGAAGCCCTGCAATGAATGTCTCGCAAGACCTTTCGATTCTGCACCTGATCCTCAATGCCAGTGCCGTGGTCCAGGCGGTCATGCTGTTGCTGGCCGGTGTCTCGTTCATGTCCTGGTATTACATCTTTCGCAAATGGTTCACCGTCAAGGATGCGCGCGCGCAGACCGAGCAGTTCGAGCGCGACTTCTGGAGCGGTGGCGACTTGAACAGTCTCTACCAGAGCGCGATCAACGATCGCCACAGCACCGGCAGCATGGAGCGCATCTTTGAAGCGGGCTTCCGCGAATTCACCAAGCTGCGCAGCCAGAAGAACCTCGACCCGAAAGACGTCATCGACGGTTCGCGTCGTGCCATGCGCGCCACCTATCAGCGTGAGATGGACAGCATCGACTCGCACCTCGCCTTTCTGGCATCGGTGGGTTCGGTGAGCCCGTATGTCGGCCTGTTCGGCACCGTCTGGGGAATCATGCACTCCTTCCGTGGTCTCTCGAACGTTGGCCAGGCGACGCTCGCCGCGGTTGCCCCCGGCATCGCCGAAGCCTTGGTCGCCACCGCCATCGGCCTATTCGCGGCGATCCCGGCGGTGGTCGCCTACAACCGTTTTGCGCACGAGATCGATCGGCTCTCGTCGCGCTTCGAGTCCTTCATGGAGGAGTTCTCGAACATCCTGCAACGGCAGATGAGGTAAGGCCATGCGTCCGCGCCGTCTGAAGAACGAAATCAATGTCGTCCCCTACATCGATGTCATGCTCGTGCTGCTGGTCATCTTCATGGTGACGGCGCCGATGATGACCACCGGCACGATCGATGTGCCTTCGGTGGGCAAGGCAGCGCAGACGCCTGGAGAAGCCCTGCGGGTAGACGTCGCCACTGACGGCAAGCTGACTCTGGTCCTCCCCGGGAAGACCGAGGGCAGGCGTGTGAATCTCGGTGATCTGGGAGAAGCGGTCGTGGCGGTGCAGAAGACCCCCGAACAAGCGGTGCTCGTGGCCGGCGACAAGAAGGTCAACTATCAAGCGGTGATGGATGTGATGGCCGCGCTGCAAAAGGCGCAGGTCAAACGCATCGGCCTTCTCGTCGAGCAAAGCGGCCGGTGAGTTCCTGATCCGTGGACGCTGTCGAACCCATCATCCGGCCGCCGCAGGACGATCCGGCCAAATGGCCGTCGCTGGCCCTCTCCGCGACTGTCCATTTGCTGCTGATCGGCGCGCTGTTTCTGGGCGTGCAGTGGAAGAGTCAGCCGCCTGCTTCAGTCGAAGTCGAAGTCTGGCGTGCTGCACCGGCTCCAACCGTAGCCAGCCAGCCCGAGCCGAGGGTGGAGCCCAAGCCCGCACCCAAGTCCGAACCTAAACCCGAACCTAAACCCGAACCTAAGCCCGAACCTAAGCCCGAACCTAAGCCCGAACCTAAGCCCGAACCTAAGCCCGAACCTAAGCCGGTTGCCAAAGCAGTGGTGAAACCGGAGACCAAACCAGAACCCAAACCCGTTGCCAAGGCAGTTGCAAAACCGGAACCGAAACCCGAGGTCAAGCCCCCCGTCAAACCGGAAATCCCCCTGAAAGAGGAGAAAAAGCCCAAGGAGCCACCAAAGGAAGCCAAGGTCAAGGAAACGCTCAAGGAACCCAAGCCGACGGAAGCGCCCAAAGAACCCAAAGCGAAGGCAACGCCGCGGAAGGAAGAACCCAGGGTGAAGGAACCGTCCCGAAAGGAAGAACCGCCCCCTCCCCCGAAAAAGGAAGAACCCAAGCCAAAGGAGCCGCCCAGGAAGGAAGAGCCAAAACCGAAAGAAACAAAGCCGGAGCCGGAGCGCCGCCCAAGTTTCGACGATGAACTGAAGCGGGAACAGAAACAGTTGCAGCAGCAGAGGGCGGCTGAAGATCGACGCGCGCGCGCTGCCGAGGCCGACGCCGAGGCGCGCCAGCTCAAGCAACAGGCCGAGCAGGCAGCGGCAGAACATCGACGCGGGCTGAGCGAATACATCGACAAAGTGCGTCTCAAGATTCGCGGCAATATTTCCTTGCCACCCGGCATACAGGGCAATCCGGAAGCCGTGTTCGAGGTCACTCAGCTTCCCTCGGGTGAAGTTCTTGATGTCAAGGTGCGCCGTTCGAGTGGCAACCCGGCGCTTGATGCAGCCGTTGAACGAGCGATCCGCAAGTCGTCCCCACTGCCCAAGCCTGCACAGGCGGATCTCTTCGAGCGGATATTGAGGATTCCCTACCGGCCGCGTGACGACTAGGACAGCCCGGCAGCGATCTCTCGACGCACTACGGCGCAGCGATCTGGCAACACGCCCATTCGACATCTTTCACGAGACAAGATCACGTTTGGTTACAAATCAAGAACCTTCAGAGGCGATATAATCGCGCATTCTGTATTGGACTGTCCCATGTCTGGAATCGGACTCAAACTGCACCGGATTATTGGCCTGCTTGCCGTCATCGTGCTGGCCTGTCTACAGGCGTCGGCATACGCCCAATTGACCATCGAGATCACCGGGGCCGGGGCCAATCGAATTCCGGTGGCGATCGCCGATTTTGGCGGCGAGGCGAGCGCCTCGCGGGTGGTGACTTCGGTGGTGCGTGGCGACCTTGAACGGAGCGGCGTGTTCAAGATGATTGACACCGGCGGGGTGGCCATGACCGAGACGTCCAACCCGGCCTACCCGGAATGGAAAAGCCGTGGTGCCGACGCATTGGCGGCCGGCAGTATCGGCAGCAGTGACGACGGCCGGCAGGAAGCACGTTTCCGTCTTTACGACGTCAACAAGCAGGCCGTTCTTGGCGGCTCCGCTTTTGTGACCTCAAAGGCCATGCTGCGCGCTGCCGGTCATCGCATCGCCGACATGATCTACGAAAAACTGACCGGCGAGCCTGGCGTTTTCTCCACTCGTGTCGCTTATGTACTCAGGGTCAGCGCCGTGCGCTACGAGCTGCATATCGCCGATGCGGATGGCCAGAATGCGCAAGTGGCGCTGATCTCCAAGGAACCGATCATCTCGCCTTCCTGGTCGCCAGACGGGGGCCGTCTGGCCTATGTTTCCTTCGAAAACAAAAAACCGGTGGTCTATGTTCACTCGTTGGCCTCGGGGAAGCGGGTCGTCGTTGCCAATTTCAAGGGTTCCAACTCGGCGCCGGCGTGGTCGCCTGATGGCCGCAAGCTGGCGGTGGTACTGAGCAAGGACGGCGGTTCGCAGATCTTCACCGTCAACGCTGATGGCTCTGGTGCGCAGCGTCTGACGAACAGCAATGCGATCGATACCGAGCCCAATTTCTCGCCTGACGGGCAATTCGTCTATTTCACCTCGGATCGTGGCGGTAGCCCGCAGATTTATCGGGTCGGCGTCGGTGGTGGCGAAGCCCAGAGAGTGAGCTTTGAAGGAAGTTACAATGTCACTCCGCGTCTTTCCCCTGACGGCAAGTCGATGGCGTTCATCAGTCGGCGTGACGGAGGGTTCCGTCTTTCGGTGATGGACCTTGCCAGTCGGCAGGTGCAGGTTCTGACCGACTCGCACAAGGATGAATCACCGACTTTTTCCCCGAACGGCCGGATGATCCTGATTGCCACCGAGGTGGGCGGTCGCGGGGTGCTCTCGGCGGTTTCGATCGATGGCCGTATCAAGCAACGTCTTTCCATTACGGCGGGTGATGTTCGCGAACCGGCGTGGGGGCCCTTCAACAAATGAATCACGATTTTCACTTTAGCTTCTTGCGCAGGAGTAACCCCATGAAACCACTCTTCATCCCGGCCGTCTTGAGCCTTCTGATTGCCGCCTGCAGTTCGACTCCAGAGAATGGTCAGCAGGCCACCGGAGCGCCTGTCGAAACACGCGGAGGCGGACCAGGAGTGGCAACGGTGACGACCGACGGTGTCAATGGCCGTGGCTTGCCAGCGGTCCTCACCGATCCGAAGAGCATTCTGTCGAAGCGCAGCGTGTACTTTGACTACGACAGCTACGAAGTCAAGGCCGAGTACAAGGATCTGGTGACCGCACACGCCAAGTTTCTGACCGAAAACCGCCAGTTCAAGATGCTGATCCAGGGAAATACCGACGAGCGAGGCAGTCGCGAGTACAACCTGGCGCTGGGTCAGAAACGCGCCGACGCGATCCGGAAGATGATGGCCTTGCTCGGTGCCCGTGAGGAGCAGCTCGAGTCGGTCAGCCTGGGGGAAGAGAAGCCGAAGAACGAGGGTCATCACGAGAGCGCTTGGGCCGAGAACCGGCGCGGCGACATGCTCTACAACGGCGAGTTCTAGCATGTCGGGAATGTCGATGCGGCGATGCTCCGGTCGAACCCACGTTCTCATCCTGACCCTGTTGCTTGGCGCGCCATGCCTATTCGGCGTGCGCCATGTGCATGCCGGGCTCTTTGATGACGAGGAAGCACGTCGTCAAATCAGGGACATCTCGATCAAGACCAACGAGCGTCTCGATACTTTCGCCAAGGGACAGATCGAGCTGGCCAATCAGATTCAGGCGCTGCGCGAAGAGAACTCGCGTCTGCGTGGCCAGGTCGAGACGCTGACCTATGAACTCGATTCGGCGAGGAAGCGGCAACAGGACTTCTACGTCGACCTCGACGGTCGCCTGCGCAAGCTCGAACCGCAGGCCGCGCAAAGCGCCGAGGCAAGGACCGCGGACGATGGCAAGCCGTCGGTTGATCCCCCCAGAAAAGCAGTCAGCGATCCAGCAGCCGAGACGCGCGAATACGAGGCGGCCCTCAACCTGTTTCGAGCCAACAAGCTCAAGGAAGCCGCCGCCGCTTTCGAATCTTTTGCCAAGGCACATCCGGACAGTACGCTGACTCCCAGCGCCCAGTACTGGCTTGGCAATACCCATTACTCGTTGCGTGACTGCAAGAAAGCGATCGATGCACACCGGCTAGTGGCCAGCAAATGGCCTGCTCATCCGAAGGCACCGGATGCGCTGCTCAACATGGCGACCTGCCAGCAGGAACTTGCCGACGCCAAGGCGGCAAGGATGACGCTTGACACGCTGCTTGCCAAATATCCCGACAGCACTGCTGCAACTACCGCCAGGCAACGCCTGAAGAAGTAGGCTGGTGAAGGCCCCTGCTCGACCGTTTGCGCTGAAGGTCAGCGAAATCTTCCTGTCCCTGCAAGGTGAAAGTTCGCGTGTCGGGTTGCCATCGGTTTTTATCCGCCTGACCGGTTGCCCGTTACGTTGTGTCTGGTGCGATACGACCTACGCCTTCAGCGGTGGCCAGGCCATGTCCCTGCCGGAAATTCTCGCCGAGGTGGCGCATCACGCGGTACCTCACGTTTGCGTGACCGGCGGTGAGCCGCTCGCACAGCCAGCGTGTCTGCCGCTGTTGAGCGAATTGAGCGATGCGGGCCATGCAGTGTCGCTGGAAACGTCCGGCGCGCTCGACATCGGCGGTGTCGATCGACGGGTTTCACGAATCGTTGATCTCAAGGCACCGGGTTCCGGGGAATTCCACCGCAATCGCTGGCAGAACCTGGCACTGCTGACCGCCAACGACGAACTCAAGCTGGTTCTCAAGGACCGTGTCGATTACGAGTGGGCACGCCAGTTGATCGTCGACCGCCAACTTGCTGCGCTCTGTCCGGTGCTCCTTTCCCCTGTCGAAGGGGAACTCCCGGCGGCGACGCTGGCGGACTGGATACTCACCGATCGGCTACCGGTGCGCTTTCAGTTGCAACTCCACAAAGTGCTTTGGGGTAAGATGCGGGGTAGATAACTTGAGAGAGACCCGTGCCGTGAGCGAAGAACGCCGCCAGTATTCCCGAATCTCTTTTGCATCACCCGCGCAACTGCTGCTGGGCAAGCGAACGTTCGAGGTGCAGGTGCTGGACCTTTCCTTGAAGGGTGCGCTGCTGCATCTGCCGGATGCAGCCGATCTGACGATGGGAAAGGCTGCCGACCTGGACCTGCCTCTCGATCAAATGGGCAGCCGGATTCGCATGCAGACCACCGTCGCTCATCTCGAAGGCAGGCAGGTCGGCCTGGAGTGCCAGATCATCGACATCGACAGCGTCACTCACCTGCGTCGCCTGGTCGAACTCAACCTTGGCGATGCCGACCTGCTGCAGCGGGAGCTGGCGGTGCTGCTTGCCGGGTAGACCCACGTCGTGTTAGCCAGACCATGAACATACCCCTTCCAGTTCCCGGAAAGCGGGCGGTCGTTCTCCTCTCTGGCGGACTCGATTCGGCGACCACGCTGGCGATTGCCCGCGCGAGCGATTTCGCGTGCTACTGCCTGTCGGTTGACTACGGTCAGCGTCATCGTGCCGAGCTGCGGGCGGCAGCGGCGGTTGCCGGCGCACTCGGCGCTCGTGAGCATCGGGTATTGCGCCTTCGGCTGGAAGATTTCGGGGGGTCGGCTCTGACCGACACCAGCATCGCTGTTCCCGTCGCTGGCCTGCAGCCGGGAATTCCCGTCACTTACGTACCAGCACGCAACACCGTCATGCTTTCGCTCGCCCTGGCCTGGGCCGAGGTGCTGGGTAGCCGCGATATTTTCATCGGTGTCAACGCAGTCGACTACTCGGGTTACCCGGATTGCCGGCCGGAGTACATTGCAGCCTTCGAAAGCATGGCCAATCTCGCCACCAAAGCTGCCGTCGAAGGTGCGACGCTGCGCATGCACGCGCCGCTGCTGAATTTGGGCAAGGCTGAGATCATTGCTCGGGGCAACGAGCTGGGTGTCGACTATGGACTGACGGTTTCATGTTATCAGGCCGACCAGGAGGGGCGCGCCTGCGGGGGGTGTGATTCATGCCGATTGCGACGAGCTGGTTTTGCTGCAGCCGGTGTTGACGACCCTACTACCTATGTTGTTTCATGACCGCCGCCGATGCAATCATTCGCCGGTATTGACCGTCGCCTCGCTGACGCATCGCCTGCGCGCAACCAGCACCTTGTCCACCCGATTTCGGTCCATATCGACGACTTCGAAATGCCATTCGGCCCATTCGAAGTGATCCGCTGCCACCGGAATGCGGCCGAGGACATACATGATGAAGCCGCCCAGCGTGTTGAAGGCGTTCTCCTCTTCGCCTGGCAGCTCGGCATTGATCTGGAGAATCGTTTTCAGGCGCTCGACGGTGACGCTGCCGTCAGCCAGCCATGAACCGTCGGTGCGGGTGACGATCTCCTGTTCTTCGGCGGTATCCCAACTCGGAAGATCGCCGACGATCGAAGTCAGTACGTCGCTGAGGGTGACCAAACCCTGCAAGTCGCCGTATTCGTCGATCATCAGCGCACACTGCTGGCGCGCGCGGCGGAAGGTTTCAAGCAGTTGGGTGGTGGTGACGCTGGCGGGCACATACAGCGCCGGCCGGACAAAGGGCTCGACCGAGAGTGGCTCGCCAAAGAGAGCGCCCTTGAGGAGATCGTTGGTGCGCAAAATGCCGATCACATTCTCCAGACCATCGCGGCAAGCAACAATCCGCTTGTAAGGGCTCTCGGCAAGACGCTTGCGAATTTCCGCTTCGCTCGCGTTCAGGTCGAGCAGGTAGATATCCTTGCGCGGAGTCATGATTGCACCGATGTGCTGTTCGTCGAGTCGCAGCACATTGGCGACGATGGCCTGTTCGCTTGCGTGGAAGACACCTGCCTTGGCTCCCTGGCTCATCAGGACCTTGATCTCGTCGTCGGTCACTGGCGACTCCTGCGTTTGATGCGCGCCAAGCAGGCGCAGCAGCAGGTTGGACGACGAGGCAAGCAGCCATACCAGGGGACGCGCCAGTCGCGAGAGCAGGTTCATCGGTGGCGCCATCAGCGCAGCGATGCGCTCCGGAGCCAGCAAGCCGAGACGTTTGGGAACCAGTTCGCCGACCACGACCGAGAAATAGGTCAGCACGGCGACGACCAGCGTCAGTGCGATCAAGCTGGCGTGGTCTGCGAGAACTGGCCATGTTCCCAGCCATGCGGCGAGCGGAATGGCCAAGGTGGCTTCGCCAATGGCGCCGCTGAGAATGCCCACCGTGGTGATGCCGACCTGGACGGTGGAAAGAAAAATCGAGGGCTCGTGATGCAATGACAGGGCCGAGCGCGCGCCCACGTTACCGTCGTCAGCCAGCTTCAGCAGGCGTGACTGCCGTGCAGAGACGACAGCGATTTCCGACATCGCCAGGATGCCGTTGAGCAGGATCAGAAAGAGTAACAGGGCAATGTCCACGAGGGCTCGGTAGTTGGGAATTTTTCGTGCATGGCAACGCTGGCAGCGCTATTGAACGGCATTATAAGGTTCTCTGGTAATCACGGGAGAAGCTGTCAAGGTTTGTGCCCACCGCATCCGAATGGCATTGTTGGCGCGGCGGGAACGAGTGTTACTTTTGTGCCATTTCGAAGCGGGTTGACAAAGTTCATACTTATCAATAGACTGGGCTCCCTGCAGTAGAAAACGAACGCATTGCAGCTAGACAGCTGCATCCTCGCCGCTCTGTCCGCTATCCATCAAAGCACACAGAGTTCCGGCCTCAGGGGAAATGTCCCCCAAGTATTCGAGGCTTTGCACCCGCCTGTAACCGTCCGTCGTCGAGCTGTTTCTTGGCGCGACGAACACAGTGAAGGAGAGAGCATGTCCGCAACAATTGCACTTGGAACGATCAAGGGGCGTCATGTTGACGCCACTTTGAGTTTGATTCAGCACAGTCTGATCATCGTTGGGCTGATGGTCGCATTGGGTACCTTCAAGCCTTTGGTTGTCGACAACACGATCGCAGACAGCCAGCCTGCTGCCGACTCTGCGAACGTTGTTGAAGTACCCGAAACGGAAGCCATCAAGCCCGCGGCAGAAGAGTTGCCGCTGCGTCTGCAACGCGTTCTGGATTTCGTTTCACGACGCTATCGGGTGGCGCCGGAAGCGTTGGTCCCGATCTTCGAGGCGGCGCAGGCGGTTGGCCGGGAACGTCGCCTTGATCCCCTGCTGATCATTGCCATCATTGGTATCGAGTCGCGCTTCAACCCCTTTGCCGAAAGCGCGAGTGGTGCCAAAGGCCTGATGCAGGTGATCCCGGGTTATCATCTTGACAAGATACCGCAAGGTGCCGGGCTGCAGCCGTTTCTCGATCCGGTGACCAACATCCAGGTCGGCGTGCATGTTCTCGAGGAAGCGATCCGTTGGCGCGGCAGCCTGACTGCCGGCTTGCAGCACTATGGTGGCGCGCCCGATGATCCTGACACAGGCTATGCCAACAAGGTTCTTGCCGAAAAGGAGCGACTCGAGCAGGCAGCCAGGCGAAGTTCTGGCGCACGCGTCTGAAGATTGTGTTGCGGACGTACCCATTGCGACGGCGTGCGCGGCGCATCAACTGGCCACGCCAGCTCCCGCAATGCGCCGGATGGCTTGTCTGGCCTCGACCGAGAGGACGAGTTCGGAATGGGCCAGTGGGGTCATCAGTCGCTCATCAAAATGCAGCAGTCCATGGTCGTCCTCGCGCAGGAATTCCGCTTCGATCAGATTGGCGATGAAGGCGGAGAAGGTCGCCTTTTCTGGAAACTCCGGGGTGTTGAACTGATAGAGCAGAGAGAGCCGTTGCGCCAGCAGATGGCAGTGATTTTCGAGTGCCTGGCGGGTCAATTGACCCGTCCCGTGTCGCTGCAGCAGCGACAGCGTAAGGAAGTGACGTTCCAGCAGTGGACGGATAGTTTCGCCGAGCAGGTGTAGTTCGGCAAATTCCTGACTGATCGGCTCAGGCGCGACAAGCCTTCCCGATACGTCCGAGCGACCCAGCAGGCCGCGCCTGACGAGCACGCCAATGACCTCTTCGGTGGCGGTCGCCAGCTCATCAAGAGGCCAGCGAAGAAACAGTTCTGCCCGCATCAGGGCGCAAATGCCGGTCACCGCCTTGGCCGCGCGCGCGCCATCCAAGCGGCGATTGTGGCTCAGCAGGCAGGCGAGCACTGCCGGCAAGGCAAACAGGTGCAGGACATTGTTGCGAAAATAGGCGAGCAAAGGGGCCTGTTCTTCGCGGACCCGGATCAGATCTCCCAGCGGATCGGCGAAACGTTCGACGACGGCCAGTCGCTCGGCGTAAGCCACGATGGGTTGCGCCGCAAGTCCGCAGGCGATGGTCGTCGGCGCATATGGGGCCTCTCTGGCGAGCGCCTGGTAGTGCTCGATCATCCGCTGCAAGGCGTGCTCGTCGGCGGTGTGCTTGGGTGTCGCCAGCAGGGCGAGGGCGATCAGGTTGATCGGATTGAGCACAGCCGCTTCGTTGATCCGTTTGGCAAGTTCGGCTGCCGCGTTGCGCGTGGCGGCGCGCGCCCATAATGATTGGCTGGCGGTATTTTCCTCGCTCCAGCCCGGGTGATGGGCATCCAGAAAACCGGCCAGCGGCAGCGGTTCGCCAATGTTCACATGCACCTGGCCAAATACCCGCTTGATGTTGCGCACGCTTTTCAGAATGCCCAACAATGATTCACCTTGCTTGGGTTTGCCCGCCAGTTCTCCGAGGTAGGTGCGACCCTCCATCAGTTTTTCGTAACCGATGTATACCGGAACGAATACCAACGGTCGCACGTGTTCCCGGATGAAGCTTTGCACGGTCATGCCAAGGATGCCTGCCTTGGGGGTCAACATTCTGCCACTGCGACTGCGGCCGCCTTCGATGAAGTACTCGATCGGGAAGCCGCGTGCCAGCATCAGGTGCAGGTATTCGTGGAATACCGCAGCATACAGGGGTTCTCCTTTGAAGCTGCGACGCAGGAAGAAGGCGCCGCCGCGGCGTAGCAGCGATCCGACGATCGGCAGGTTGAGGTTGGCACCGGCGGCGATATGCGGCGGCGTCAACCCCTGACGAACGATGATGTAGGACAGTAGCAGGTAATCGATGTGGCTGCGATGGCAGGGGACGTAAACGATTTCATGCCCGGATGCGATGCGGGTGACAACGTCGAAGTGATGCAGCTGAATGCCGTCGTACAGGTGAGTCCACAACCAGGACAGGAATAGTTCCAGGGCACGCAGAACTCCATAGGAGTAGTCGGAGGCGATCTCCAGCGCGAAGTTGACAGCCCTTGCTTGGGCCTCGCCGAGCGGGATGCCTTGTGTTGCGGCTTCGCTGATGATCGCTGCACGGACTTGCTCGCCGGCAAGCACCGCATCCACCTGGGTGTTGCGATGCGAGAGGTCGGGCCCGATGGCCATTTGGCGCTGGCGACGAAAGTGCACCCGCAAGACGCGCGACAGCTTGCGTAGTGCCTGCTCCTCATCCAGTCCTCCCTGCAGGAGATTGCGCAGCGAAATGGGTGTGTTATAGCGCACCAGAACATTGCGACCGTGCAGCAGGATCGCCAGCAATTGCCGCCATGCGCCAGGCGGGCGCCAGGTTTCCGAGAACAGCGCCTTGAGGACCGAATCCTGTGTGTCGGGACTGCGTCCCCAGAGGATGAGCACCGGCACCAACTGAACGTCGAGCGTCGGGTCGGCGACCGTTTGGCGTATCAGGCTGGCCAGCAAGGCGGAGTAGTGGCCGCCGTCGCGTGCTCTGCCGGCCAGGCTGCGGTCACGGTTGAGAAAGAAGAATGAGCGAAGCAGTCGTTGCCTGCCCAGCACCATCGGCACCTCGGCACGCGGCAAACCGGCTCGCCGCGATTCCTCGAAAAGGACCAGCAGGTTCGAGAGATGTCGATCCTGCAGGACGTAACAGACCGGTATCGTCGGGTCGAGGCCCAAAGCCTGCAGATTCTCCGGAAAAACCGAGGTCCGTACCCAAGCGTAGAGCAGGCGTCGTGCCAGAGGAATGAACCAGTTGGAGATCTTGAAGATCTTCCCCACGACGACGCTGCCCGTTCTGGTCGTCCCGCTTATTCCTCCTCGACGACCTTGTGCTGTGCCGCCAGATGTTGCTGTGTGGCTGGCGGTACCTGTGCGTAGTGCGAGAAGGCGATGCTGTACGAACCCTGTCCGCCGGTCAGTGACTTGAGGCGCGACTGGTAGCCTTCAAGTTCGGCCAACGGTGCCTGACCGGTAATCGCCATGATCCCTGGGCCCCGCGGCTGGGTGCCGGTAAGATGACCACGTTTGCTGGAAAGGTCGCCGGTCACGTCACCAGTGAGTGCGTCCGGCGCCAGAATTTCGATGTCGACGACCGGTTCAAGGATGATCGGCCTGGCGGCACGAATCGCCTCGACGGTCGCTTTCTTGGCGGCCATGAAAAAGGCGATGTCCTTGCCGTCGACCGGATGTGACTTGCCATCATGCACGGTGACGCGCAGGTCCTCCACCGGGAAGCCGGCAACGACGCCATCAGCCAGCGCCTGACGAACGCCTTTCTCGACTGCCGCCATGAAGACCCCGGGAATCACGCCGCCTTTGACGATATCGACGAACTCGAAGCCGGCGCCCCGTTCGAGCGGCTCGACCCGTAACATCACTTCGCCAAATTGGCCCGCGCCCCCGCTCTGCTTCTTGTGCCGGCAGTGCCCTTCGGCCGAGCCGGTAATCGCTTCACGATAGGCAATCTGTGGCGGTTTGGTGTCAAGTTCCAGCTTGTACTGCTGAGCGAGGCGCGTCAGCTTGGCGCGCAGATGCATTTCACCGAGGCCGCGAATCACCGTCTCGTTGGTCGTTGGATGACGTTCGATCCTGAAGCAGGGGTCCTCGACCTCGAGCTTGTGCAGGATCTCGAACAGCCGTTGCTCGTCGGCCTTGCGCCGTGCATGAACGGCCAGGCCGTGCATCGGTAGCGGGAACTCGAGTGGCCGCAGATGAATATGGTCTTCGTCGTGTGAGTCATGCAATACGCAGTCGAATTCGAGTTCCTCGACCTTGGCGAGGGCACCCAGGTCGCCAGGGACCAGCGTTTCGACCTCGACATAATCCTTCCCCTGTAGGCGATAGATGTGACCGACCTTGAACGGACGCTTGCCATCACCGACAAAAAGCTGCGAATCCCTCCGGATCGTTCCCTGATGGACGCGGATCACCCCGACCTTACCGATGAACGGGTCGCTGACGACCTTGAAGACGTGCGCCAGTACATGCTTCTGCGGATCGGGCTCGGCCGCGAAGGGTTCGGCCGATTCGCCGGGTTCGCCGCGATAGAAAGGCGGTGGGTTACCCTCTGCCGGATTAGGTGCGAGTCTGGCGAGAACGTCGAGCAGTTGCGGGATCCCGGCCCCGGTCTTTGCTGAAACGAAGAGAATTGGAATCAGGTGGCCCGCACGCAGCGCCTTCTCGAAGGGCAGATGCAATTCATCCGGAGTCGGATCGATTCCTTCGTCAAGGTACTTTGCCAGCAGATCTTCGTCTTCCTCGACGATCTGGTCGATCAGCGCACGGTGTGCTGCTGCTACCGATTCGAAATCACTTTCACCATCGTCATGGCCGAGCAACTCGACGACTTCACTGCCCTGTTTCACCGGCAGGTCGAGCAACATGCACTCACGACCGAAGCGCTCACGGATCTCGCCGACCAAGGCTGGGAGATTGACATTCTCCGCATCGATCTTGTTGATCACGATCATCCGGCAAACACCGCGAGCTGCGGCCAGCTTCATCATGCGTTCGCTCGAGAGTTCGATACCGTTTTGCGCATTGATGACCACCAGGGCCGTGTCTACGGCAGCGAGCGCGGCAATCGCCTGTCCGGCAAAGTCGGGAAATCCCGGCGTATCGAGCAAATGAACCAGGACCCCTTGCCAAGTAAAGCTCGCCAGCGCCGAATTCAGCGAGTAGCCAAATTCTTTTTCTTGCGCATCGAAATCGCAAACCGTGCTGCCTCTTTCAACGGAACCCCGGCTACTGATTGCGCCGGATGCGGCGAGCAGGCTTTCGGCAAGCGTCGTCTTGCCGGCGGCACCGTGGCCGACGAGAGCGACGGTGCGAAGGTTACTGGTGGCGGTTTGGCCCATTCATCATCTCCCATTCAAGTCGAACGCAAGCCGCAGCTGCAGAAATAACCCCATGGTAAGTTGGCTGCGCGTGCGTTCATCATTTTACCCCGGTGACAGTCGCTACGCTTGCTCGTCGTGCGCTTGCTTGCGAACGCTGGCGTGCAAAACCGGGCGACATCGTGCCATTGCAAATCACATCGGTTTTGTGTAAATCGATCGAGTCGGCTAAAGTAACGCGCTTTTACGTCGACGAACGCCGCATCAGGAGGCAACCATGGAAAATAATCCCCGTCAGGCGGGTCCTTGCGAGGCCGCCCTCGAATATCATCGCTACCCGACTCCGGGCAAGATCGCGGTACAGCCCACCAAGGGCCTGAGTAATCAGCTCGACCTGGCTCTCGCCTATTCTCCAGGAGTTGCCTATGCTTGCCATGCCATCGTTGATGACCCGGCGGCGGTCAGCTTATACACTTCACGAGCCAACCTGGTGGGCGTCATCACCAACGGTACGGCTGTGCTCGGACTGGGTAACATCGGCCCTCTGGCGGCCAAACCGGTCATGGAAGGCAAGGGCTGCCTGTTCAAGAAGTTCGCCGGGATTGATGTTTTTGACATTGAACTCAGCGAGGGCGACCCGGATAAGCTGATCGATTTGATTGCTGCCATGGAGCCGACGCTGGGCGGCATCAATCTGGAAGACATCAAGGCCCCGGAGTGCTTCTACATCGAAGCCAAGCTCAAGGAAAGGATGTCGATCCCGGTCTTTCATGACGACCAGCACGGCACGGCAATCATTTCATCGGCTGCGATCCTGAACGCACTGAAGGTGGCCGGCAAGGCGATTGACGAAGTGAAAGTGGTTTGCTCCGGCGCGGGCGCTGCCGCGATCTCCTGTCTCAATCTCTGGTGTGAGCTGGGGGTTCGTCGCGAGAACGTCACCGTATGCGACTCGAAAGGAGTGATCTACGCCGGACGTGACGCCAATATGGAACCGACGAAAGCAGCCTATGCGCGCACCACCGAGGCTCGCACACTCTACGAGGCCATCGAGGGGGCCGATGTCTTCCTCGGACTTTCTGCCGCGGGCGCGCTCGAACCGGAGATGCTCACCCGCATGGCCAAGCAGCCGATCGTTTTCGCCCTTGCCAACCCAATTCCGGAAATCATGCCCGAACTGGCTCGCGAGGTCCGTCCCGACGTGATTATCGCAACCGGTCGTTCGGACTACGCCAACCAGGTCAATAATGTTCTGTGTTTCCCGTTCATTTTCCGCGGCGCACTCGATGTCGGTGCCACATGCATCAACGAACACATGAAGATGGCCTGTGTCAGGGCACTGGCGGCGATGGCCGAGGAAGAGGTGAGTGCTGAAGTGGCGATGGCCTATCCTGGCGAGGAACTTGCGTTTGGCCCGGATTATCTGATCCCGAAACCCTTCGATCCGCGCCTGATCACCATCATTGCGCCAGCTGTGGCGCAGGCAGCGATGGATTCCGGTGTAGCGACCAGGCCAATTGCCGACATGCCTGCTTACCGGGAAAAGCTCAAGGAATTCGTTTACCAGACGGGAGTCGGCATGCGCGCGGTGTTCTCGGCCGCCAAACGGGGGCGAAGGACCCGCATTGTCTATCCTGATGGCGAAGATGAGCGCCTGTTGCGCGCTGTCCAGATCATTCTTGATGAAGGGCTGACCCGTCCCATCCTGATTGGCCGTCCGAGCGTGATTGTGACGCGACTGGAAAGGATTGGCTCGAAATTGCGAGTCGGTACGGATTTCGATGTCGTCGATCCAAACAGTGATCATCGCTACAAAGAATGCTGGACGGCCTATCATCAGCTCAGGAAGCGCCAGGGCGTGACAATCGACATTGCCAAGACACGCTTGCGCAGCGATAACACCATTATCGGCGCCATGCTGCTCAAGCTTGGCTACGCCGATGGAATGATCTGCGGGCTGACCGGCCGTTTCTTGCATCACCTGCGACATGTTGACGAGATCATCGGTAAAGCGCCGGGCTGCAAGACGATGGCAGCCATGGCGCATCTCTTGCTCCCTGGTCGCGCCATGTTCATCTGCGACACCCATGTCAACGAGAATCCCGACGCCGAACAACTGGCTGAAATTGCCTTCATGGCCGTCGAAGAAGTTCGCCGTTTCAAGATCCGTCCGAAGCTGGCGATGCTATCGCATTCCAACTTCGGATCGTCGCAGACCGTTTCGGCCCGCAAGGTGGCCGAGGCCGTGGCGATTGTGCGTGCCAAGGCGCCGGATCTGGAAGTCGACGGGGAGATGCGCGGTGACAGCGCACTTTCAGCGGAGATACGCAAGCAGTTTGATCCCCAATCGCCACTGACCGGTGAGGCCAATGTGTTGGTGATGCCAAACCTGGACGCCGCCAACATCTCTTTCAACCTGCTCAAAATGATCGGCAGTGATGGTATGGCGGTCGGCCCGATCCTGCTCGGTGCCGCGCGGCCGGTGCATGTACTTGGACCAACGTCAACCGTTCGCCGGGTAGTGAACATGACTGCCCTGGTCGTGGTGGACGCCGCCAGCAAGTAAGGACTCGGGACGCTTCTTTACAAACACGCGTAGCCAATGCATTATCAAACTGGGCCAGCCCGGTATGCCAGGGTATACCGGGATCTGATGGTTTAACAAGCCTTGTAAAGTCCTATCGCGAATAATGGCAGTCAATCCGCAACAATCCCAGCTGAGCGGGCTTGCCCGTGCGCTTGTGCAAGCCGGCCGGCTCAAGGAGGCAGAGGCAGAGTCTCTGCTTGAGCAAGCGATTGCCAAGAAGACTTCGCTCATCGAACAACTGGTCGCCACGAAGAAGGCGAGCTTCCTGGAATTGGCACGGTTTTCGTCAGACAAGTTCGGTTTTCCGCTGCTCGACTTGACCGCCTTCGACGACACGAACATCCAGAAAAATGCGATTGACCGAAAGCTGATCACGGCTCACCAGGTCGTACCACTGCACAAGCGCGGCAATCGCCTGGCGGTTGCCATCGCTGATCCAACTAATCTGCGTGCGCTGGACGAGATCCGCTTTCAGACCGGGTTAACGGTCGACCCGGTCATCGTTGAGGAAAACAAGCTTATTCCGCTGGTCGCGAAGATATCCGAATCAGCCGAAGACGCCTTGAAGGGTTTCAGTAACGATGATTTCAATCTCGAATTCACCGACGAGCAAAGCCAGGAAAAGGAAGAGGTCGCAAACCTTGAAGTTGATGATGCTCCGGTCGTCAGGTTCATACAAAAAATGATGCTCGACGCCATTAACGATGGCGCATCGGACATCCATTTCGAACCCTACGAGAAAAACTATCGCATCCGCTTTCGTATTGACGGCATCTTGCGGGAAGTTGCCTCCCCGCCTCTGGTCATCAAGGACAAGATTGCCTCCCGTATCAAGGTGATTTCGCGCCTGAACATCGCCGAGAAGCGTGTCCCCCAGGACGGCCGCATGCGGCTGGTGCTTTCAAAGCATCGATCGATCGACTTCCGGGTCAGCACCTTGCCAACGATGTACGGCGAGAAGATGGTCTTGCGGATTCTGGACCCGGCCAGTGCCAGCATGGGAATTGATGCCCTGGGGTATGAGCCTGAGCAGAGAGCGATATTGCTTGACGCCATCCATCGCCCTTACGGCATGATTCTGGTGACCGGGCCCACGGGTTCAGGAAAAACGGTCTCGCTATACACTTGTCTCAATATTCTCAACAAACCGGGGGTCAACATCTCCACTGCCGAAGACCCTGCCGAAATCCCCCTGCCAGGGGTCAATCAGGTAAACGTCGACGACAAGGCCGGGTTGAGCTTTCCGGTGGCTCTCAAGGCTTTCCTCCGCCAGGACCCGGACATCATCATGGTGGGCGAAATTCGTGACATCGAAACGGCGGAGATCGCGATCAAGGCAGCGCAAACCGGACACATGGTTCTGTCGACCCTGCACACCAATGATGCTCCGGCAACCTTGACCCGTCTGATGAACATGGGCATTCCGACTTTCAATCTGGCTGCAAGCATTCTGCTGATCACTGCACAGCGGCTAGTTCGTCGGCTTTGTACTTGCAAAAGACCCCTCGATACACCGATCGAAACGCTACTCAATGCTGGATTTCTGGAAAGCGATCTTGATGGAAGCTGGACCTTATACGGCCCGGGAGAATGCGAACTCTGCAAGGGAAGTGGTTACAAGGGTCGTCTCGGCCTCTACGAAGTCATGCCGGTGACGGAAGCGATTCAGCGCATCATCATGGCCAATGGAACCGAGCTGGATATCGCGATCCAGGCTCGCCAGGAAGGCGTCAATGATCTGCGTCGTTCCGGTTTGCTGAAGGTCATGCAAGGGCTGACTTCCCTTGATGAGGTTCTCGGCAGTACCAACGTTTGAGAAAGAGGTAGCCATGGCAACCGCAGCAAAACCTACCAGGAAGATCGCGACGGAGGTCAAGGAACATGTATTTCTCTGGGAGGGGAAAAACAGACTTGGCAAAGTCGTCCGTGGCGAACAACGGGCTTCCAGCCAGACGGTGGTTCAGGCGACTCTGCGGCGGCAGGGAATTCTGGTCAGCAAGATATCTCGGCAACGCTTCAAGGGCGGGCAGAAGATCTCCGAGAAGGACATCACGTTGTTTACCCGCCAGCTGGCGACGATGATGAAAGCCGGGGTGCCGCTGCTCCAGACCTTTGAGATCGTCGGTCGGGGCCACGACAATCCGGCTGTCGGCAAGCTGCTGCTGGATATCAAGTCGGATGTCGAAACCGGTAGTTCACTCTCCCAAGCCTTCCGGAAGTACCCCCTGCAATTCGATACCTTGTACTGCAACCTGGTGTCTGCTGGAGAGCAGGCGGGTATTCTCGAAACCTTGCTTGATCGACTCGCCACCTACAAGGAAAAAATGCTCGCCATCAAGGCAAAAATCAAGTCCGCCCTGTTTTATCCGGTGGCCATCATTTTCGTCGCCTTCATTATTACGGTGGTGATCATGATCTTCGTGATTCCCGCCTTCAAGGAGGTCTTCAGGAGTTTCGGTGCCGACCTCCCGGCACCCACGCTGATGGTGATCGCCATGTCGGATTTTGTCATTGCCTGGTGGTGGGCGATCTTCGGAGGCATCGGCGGATCGATCTTTGCCTTTTTTTACACATTGAAGCGATCGGAGATGATGCAGATTGCTTTCGACCGCATGTTCCTGCGCATCCCGGTCTTTGGTGACATCATTCGCAAGTCGGTCATCGCCCGCTGGACACGCACGCTGGCAACCATGTTCGCAGCGGGCGTCCCGTTGGTCGAATCCCTCGACTCGGTCGGCGGTGCTGCCGGCAACTATGTTTACAAGGTGGCAACCAGAAAAATTCAGAGCGAGGTAAGTATCGGCACCAGTCTCACCTCAGCGATGCAGAGCAGCGAACTCTTTCCGAACATGGTGAATCAGATGGTGGCGATTGGAGAAGAATCCGGCGCACTCGATTCAATGCTCGGCAAAGTGGCCGATTTCTTTGAAGCAGAAGTGGACGACGCAGTCGAGGCACTATCCAGCCTCATGGAACCGATGATCATGGTTGTTCTCGGAGTGTTGATCGGCGGGATGGTAATCGCCATGTATCTGCCAATCTTCAAACTGGGGGCTGTGGTCGGATAATGCTTTCTGGATTGGCTACAGAACTGGAACCGACACTGTTCATTTTCCTCTGTGGCATTCTTGGATTGCTGGTCGGCAGCTTTCTCAATGTCGTCATTCATCGTTTGCCAAAAATGATGGAGTGCGAATGGCGCATCCATTGCGCAGAGCTTAGAGGCGAAAAGCCTGCAGAGGGTGAAGTGCTCTCGCTGGCCAGGCCAGGCTCGCGTTGCCCGGCCTGTGGGCATGCGATTACTGCCCTGGAGAATGTTCCGGTCCTGAGCTGGCTGTTCCTGCGTGGTCGCTGTTCGGCGTGTCATGCGCCGATATCCTTGCGTTACCCGTTGGTCGAGATGACCAGCAGCCTGTTGTGTGCTTTTGCCGCATTTCATTTCGGTTACGGTTGGGCTGCTGTCGGTGCGATGCTGCTGATCTGGAGCCTGCTCGCGCTGACCGGTATCGATCTGGATAGCCAGTTATTGCCGGACTCGATCACTTTGCCCTTACTCTGGACTGGTTTGCTGTTCAATCTGTATGGTATCTTCGTCGACCTGCCGTCAGCCGTGATCGGTGCGGCCGCTGGTTATCTCTCGCTATGGTTGGTTTACTGGACGTTCAAGCTGACAACCGGCAAAGAGGGTATGGGCTACGGTGATTTCAAGCTGCTTGCAGCGCTGGGTGCCTGGCTTGGATGGCAGATGCTGCCGTTGACCATTTTGCTCTCGTCACTGCTCGGTGCCGTGGTCGGCATCACCCTGATCGTGGTAACCAAACGTGGCCGAAGCGTACCGATTCCCTTCGGCCCGTATCTGGCGGTGGCAGGGATGCTGGCGCTGTTTTGCGGAAAACCTCTGACTCGTGCCTACATGGGTTTCTTGTAGTCATCCAAACTCGGATCACTCGAAAGTTTGTCACCTTTTCAAGGTGAAAGTCGCGTCAGCGACTCACGAATCTCCTCCTGCCCACTTGCGGGGGAGGAATCGGGGGAGAGGGAAACGGTCATGACTTTCATGATCGGGGGGTGCCCGGAAAAGTCATGACCGTTAGCATACCTTCACCTTGTGCAGGGTTTGACTGGCTCGCAAGCGCCTATAACAGCCCCCGTTCAGCGAAAGACAAGGGGAGTGATTGCTGGGCAACGATGAAATGATCGAGCACCCGCACTTCCACCAAGGCCAGCACCTGCTTGAGTTCGCTGGTCAGGAGTTCATCGGCGCGTGACGGTTCGGCCACCCCGGAGGGGTGATTGTGTGCCAGCACCACGGCTGCAGCGTTGTGCCGCAGCGCCCGCTTGACGACCTCGCGCGGATAGACGCTGGTCTGCGTCAGCGTGCCGCGAAACAGTTCTTCAGCGACAATCAGGCGATTCTGTGCATCCAGCCACAGGGCAAAAAAAACCTCGTGCTCCAGGCCCGCGAGATGCAGCCGCAGGTAGTCGCGCACCGCGCCGGGCGAGGCAAAGGCAATTCCCTGGCGCATTTCCTCGCCAAGCGCACGCCGGGCCATTTCCAGGACTGCCTGTAACTGTGCGTACTTTGCCGGCCCCATGCCGGGCAGTGCCGAAAACTCCGCCTGGCTTGCCGCAAACATGCGGTTCAGGCCACTGAAGCGGCTGATCAGTTCGCGCCCCAGATCGACGGCGCTTTTTCCCTTGACGCCGACGCGCAGGAAAATGGCCAGCAATTCGGCATCCGACAAGGAGGCTGCGCCATGGGCAAGCAAGCGCTCACGGGGTCGTTCATCCTCCGGCCAGTCGCTAATCGCCATCTTGCCTCCCCCAACAATGTGCTGCCATGCATTCTAACGGTCATCACTTTTCCAGGCACCCCCGATCATGAAAGTCATCGCCGTTTCTTTCCCGTGCAGGACGCATTCCGGCATGCCTGCCGAAAAGCACCTCCGCAGTCTTCCGGATTGACGCAGTCTTGAAGGCACGATACTGTCTCGGCTCCGAAGCGGCGGTATCTACCTCGGGATGCCCATGACTGATTCATCATTGACATTTCCCATTCATCCATTGCTGCAAACCCCCTCTGCTCACTGGCAGGCCATGGTACGTCTTTACCGCACCGTCACCCTGGGCGGACTGTTGCTGGCCGCGCTGCCGCTTGCCCTGGACGGTCCACAGCCAGCCGATCCGGCCGGCCTCATCAGCCTACTGGTCATCACCGCACTACTGCTGCAGGCACCACTGCTGGTCATTGACCTCTTCCGTCGTCGGCTGCTTCGGCAAGTATCCGCCGTAATTGCCACCGTACCGGGCCACCCGATTCAACTGCAGACGGAAACCTCCACCCGCGAGCTCGTTGTCTGCCTGACCGGGCATCACGATAACGAACCCAAGGAATCGATCCGCATCCGCTGTGACCAGGTCGTTGGCGACACCGTGCCGCCGAACAATATCGCGGTGACCGCCATGCAGCATCGCGTCGATCCGGAAAAAACGTCGGCGACACCCGATCCGGCCAGATTCGCCATTGTCTGGGATCGAGGCGTGCTGTGGGGACAAGCGCCCGATGCGGTGCGCGACCGGCGCAACAGTTGGCTCGGTGTGGCAGTCATGGTACTGGTTCTCGAAAGTATCCTTGCGGTCACTGCTGCGACGTACTGGAACGACTATCGTACCCTGTCGACCGAGTGGCGACGAGCCGAGGCCACGCGCGCCTGGCCCGTGACCGAGGGACAGCTACGCAGCATTCGCCTGGACGAAACACGGGTGAGTGTTGGGCGCGGCTGGCGCCCAGCCTGGCTGGCCGAGATCCATTACCGCTATCGTGTCGGCAATATCGTTTATGGTGGCAACGTCATCCGCTTGGGCATGCGCCCGAACCGCGACAAGGCCGCAGTCGAGCAGGAACTTGAGATGTATTCGATGCGGTTGCAGAATGGCGGCACGGTAGCCGTTTTTCATGATCCGCAAGCGCCCGGCAATGCCGTCCTGGAAACGGGAGCAGACCCGGCGCTCGCCACCTTCCTTGGCGACGCGCTTGCCGGCGTCTGGATTTGTGTCATTCTCGGCTTGCTGGTACTGGCAGGTCTGCCGCTGGGAATGCGCTGGCTGACCCTCCGGGCAAGATCAGGGGGCAAATCAGGAAAACCGCATGGCTGAGGTACCTGACGTGCCAATCGACCCCACAAGGCCGACCACCGTCGTCGACTACGACGCCGTCGGCAGCATATTGCGTGAAGTGCTTTTCCCGCCGATGACCGTCGGAATTTTCCTGGCTCGGGCTGGCCGCGTGCTGCTGGGACTGGTGGCCTGGATGCTCACTGCCCTGGCCATCGCTCTGGCCCTGATGAGATTCGAGGTCGCACGCACGACGGCGGGCATGGTCGGCGTACTTGCGCCGGTAATCGTCGTGATCGTGCTCAACGGCCTGGGCATCTTCAATCGCCGTCAGGCCGGCACCAGGCATCTCCGACAGTTTCATGCATGGCTTCTTGTCGTCGCCGGTCGGGAAATGGGCCTGGAGGCCACCCACATCATTGCAGCGCATGTCGATGCTGACCAGGTATTGCAGTTGCAGGTCAGCGACGCCTGGTTGCAGCAACCGGCAGACAAGCGGCGTGGTGATCTGTCGCAGTGGTACTATCTGTGGAGCTGGAGCCTCGCCAGCCGCGAGGGCACGAACGCGGTGCGCATTGTCCTGCGTGATGCGACCGGCCAGGAGGTCGGCGGTACCGGGCCGCAGGGAAGCAACGAGGTGTGGCTCGCTGCGTAAGCGGCTGCTCAGACGCCGATGGACAGGCCTGACACGTGGCAGGTACCTGCGCGATGCTTGCGGGTTCGGCGTCAGGGCCAGCCCGGCAGGCAACCCTGCGCCAACGGATCGTCAGCCTCTTCGTTCGGCGCGGCCTGCTGGACCAGACCGATGGCGAAGCCATGCGCCGCTGCAAGCACGGGGGGCAGCTTCTCTCTGGAATCGCCAGAGCGGAAATACTTGCCGGAGGGTGCTTGAATTTCCTCTCCTTGGGAGTCACCCAATGCGCGGTACGGAGGCTCGGATGGTACACAAGGATCTCGAATTGCCGGAAACTGAGCTTCCTGGCTACTGCCGGCGCAATGGCATTAGCCGCCTGGAAGTGTTCGGTTCGGCAACCGGCGTCGACTTCAGGCCGCAGAACGATGTGGATCTGCTGGTCGAATTTCGGCCAGAGGCCAGGCTCGGCTTTCTCGCCTTGCGTCGCATGCAGCGCGAGTTGTCCGCGTTGTTCGGACGGCGTTGATCTGGTGCCGCGCGCTGGCCTCAAAGCGGTGATAGCGGAGTCCGTTCTAAAGGAAGCCAAGCCACTTTATACGGAGTAATTTCGACCAACACTTTCATTCACACCTCCCGGTCACCAGCCGGCAGGCACGGCGGCTGCAGCCGTTTGGCGCTACAATCGAGCCCTGTCGTGGCCACAGCGACGTGGTGTTTGCTTCGGCAAAGCGCTGACCTGGAGCGGTGATCATCAACCACCGCAAACCCGCAACCCCGCAACCCGATGCTCCGGAGGTCCTCCAGATGACCCGTTTCAGACTACGCATACAACTCCTGATGGTGACCCTGGCCCTGGCCAGCGGCTTCCTGGTTTTCGGCGCCTGGACCTGGCACACGATCAACCAGACCAAGGTCGGCGGCCCGAACTACAATCGCATCGTCCTCTACAAGGATCTGGTCGCGGACATCCTCCCTCCCCCCAACTACATTATCGAGGCCTATCTCACCGTCCTGCAGATCGCCGACCCCGACCGGGTTGACGAGCTTGCCCCACTGATCGGCAAGCTACAGCAACTGCGGCAGGACTACGACGGGCGGCACAGATTCTGGTCCGGACAACCATTACCCGCAGGCATCAAGACCCGTTTCCTGAACGACGCGCATGTACCCGCCATGAAATTCTTCGAGATTGCCGACAAGGAGTTCGTGCCAGCCGTCAAGACCGGTGACGCGACAGCGGTGCGGACCTCGATGAACAAACTCGCTGCAAACTATGTTGAACATCGCAAGGCCATTGACGATGTGGTTTCCTTGAGTACACGAGAGCAAACAGACGTTGAGACCAGCACGGCCACCGCCACCCGATCCGATCTGAGCGTGCTGCTTCTGGTCTTTGTCCTGAGTGCTGCACTCGCCGCCGCTGCCAACTACTTCTTTGGCAGATCGCTGCTGGCGGGCATCCGGGAGGCAAGCAAACGTTTGGGCGACATCGCCAACGGAGTGCTCGACCAGCAACCCCAAGCCAGTGAGCGCACCGACGAAATCGGGGATCTGCTGCGCTCCCTCGATACCACCACCAGCAACCTGCGACGAACCGTCGGAGAAATTCGTGCGGCGGCCCAGACGGTCAGCACTTCCGCCGCACAGCTCTCTGCGACGATCGCCACCATTGCCGACAGCGCGCACAGTCAGAGTACGTCAGTCAATGACATGGTCGCCACCGTCGAACAGATGTCGAGCGGCCTCTCGATGATGGCTGCAGAATCCGATGCCGCAAAAATCAAGGTCCAGCAGGCCGGTGAACACTGCGATCAGGGTAGCGCTGAAATCACCAGCACGACGCGGGTGGTCGAGCACCTCGCCAGTGATGTTCAAGGCACGGCGGATTCGATGCGCTCCCTCGGCGAACATTCCCGTGAGATTTCCAGTATTGTCAGCGTGATTCGCGAGATTGCCGACCAGACCAACCTGCTTGCCCTCAACGCGGCCATCGAAGCGGCACGCGCCGGCGAACAGGGGCGTGGCTTCGCGGTCGTCGCCGACGAAGTGAGAAAGCTCGCTGAACGTACGGCCCAGTCGACCGACCGCATCACGGCGATGATCACCCAGATCCAGTCAGGCATCGAGAATGCCATCAACGCGATGGGCTCGGGATCGGAAAAGGCACGCGAAAGCATTCACGCTGTCCAGGCAGCCAAGGCGACGATGGACGCCATCGCCGTCGAGACCGGCCTCCTGGTCAGCCATATCCAGCAGATTGCCCAGGGACTCGGTGCGCAAAGCCAAAGCAGTGGCGAGATCGCCTCGGCGGTCGCAGGCATCGCCATCGGATCGCAGGAGAACAGTTCGGCGGCTGCGCAGGTATCCACCACGGCAACCGACCTCGCCACGATAGCGCATCGCCTGCGTGCTGCAGCCGAATCCTTTCGCCTTTGAAGGGCATCGCCATGGAACTGGCAGGAAAACGTATCGTCTTCGGTGTCAGCGGTGGCATTGCAGCCTACAAGGCGGCTGAGCTAGTTCGCCTGCTGCGCGGTGAGGGCGCCTCGGTGCAGGTGGTGATGAGCGAGGCGGCGACGCACTTTGTCACACCAGTCACATTCCAGGCGCTCTCCGGCAAGCCGGTGTTCACCGACCAGTGGGATCCGCGCGTGGCCAACAACATGGCACATATCGATCTGTCCCGGGAAGCCGATGCGCTGCTGGTCGCGCCCGCTTCGGCCGACTTTCTCGCCAAGGTGGCCAACGGACTGGCCGACGACCTGTTGACCACCCTGGTCCTGGCACGCGACTGCCGGCTCCTGGTGGCTCCCGCCATGAACCGCCAGATGTGGGACAACCCGGCTACCTGCCGCAACATCGCCAGCCTGCGCGCCGACGGTGTGGACATCCTCGGTCCGGGCTGTGGGGATCAGGCTTGCGGTGAGAGTGGGCCGGGACGGATGCTCGAAGCGGCAGAGATTCTGGCCGAAATGATCGCCCATTTTCAGCCACAGAGGCTCGCTGGCAGGCGCGTGCTGCTGACCGCAGGGCCGACCTTCGAGGCGATTGACCCGGTACGGGGAATCACCAACCTGTCGACCGGCAAGATGGGCTATGCGATTGCCCGCGCCGCCCGCGAAGCGGGAGCCCAGGTAACGCTGGTCTCCGGCCCAGTCAGCCTGCCCTGCCCACAGGGCGTCCACCGCATCGAGGTCAGCAGCGCCCTGCAGATGCACGCCGCGGTACACCGCCAGATCGCCGGCAATGACGTCTTCATCGCCGTCGCCGCCGTCGCCGATTACCGCCCCGCCAACCCCATCGCACAAAAGATCAAGAAAGGCGCACAGGCGACGCCGCCGACGATCGAACTGGTGCAGAACCCGGACATCCTCTCCGAGATCGCGGCTCTGCGCACACCACCGCTCTGCGTCGGTTTTGCTGCCGAGAGCGAGAATCTGCACGAATACGCGGAAAACAAACGGCGCAGCAAGAACATCCCGCTACTCGTCGGCAACCTGATCGCAGACGGCTTTGGCGGCGACGACAACACGCTGATCCTGTTCGACGATGACGGTGCGCACCCGCTGGCACCCGCGCCCAAGCTCCAGCTTGCGCGCCAGCTCGTAGACCGCATTGCCGCCCTGCTCGAGCAGCGCCGATGAACCGCCCGGACCTGCGGGTAGACGTCAGGCTGCTCGATCCTCGCCTGCGTGACCAGCCGCCGCATTATGCCACCCCCGGATCGGCCGGCCTCGACCTGCGCGCTTGCATCGCCGAATCGGTAGAAATCCGGCCTGGGGAAACGCTGCTGATTCCGACCGGCATCGCGATCCACCTCGGCGACCCTGGACTGGCCGCAATGATCCTGCCGCGCTCGGGACTCGGCCACAAACATGGCATCGTTCTTGGCAACCTGGTCGGGCTGATCGACTCCGACTATCAGGGCGAGATCATGGTGTCGACCTGGAACCGCGGTCAGCAGCCCTTCACCTTGCAGCCACTCGATCGTCTGGCTCAATTGGTGGTGGTCCCGGTCCTGCGAGTCAAGTTCGACGTTGTCGAAGAATTCATCGGCAGCGCACGGGGCGCGTGCGGTTTCGGGAGCACCGGTCATTCCTGAAGGGCAGTAGAGAAACGTTCTACCTGCGCTCGCCACGCCTCACCACCAGCAACCCGACAGCGACGAGAAAGGCCAGGAAACAAAGACCTGACCAGTTGGCCATCGACAGTCCGAGGAACACCCAATCCTTGCTCGAACAGAAACCGGTGGCCATGAACAGCGACGGCCAGCGTATGCCAAACCAGTCGACGATCTGTTCGATCAGCGTTGGCTCACCAAAACCACATTCCATGCTCGCGTTGGGCAGATACTGCAGCCAGCTCTGGTAGGCCGCAGTCGCCAGTCCACCGGCTGCAGTCAGGCCGAGCAGCACGCTCCAGAAGCGGAATCCGCCGGGCAACAGTACGCCAGCCAGTGCGAGCAAGGCGATCAGCAGATAGAGCAGGCGTTGAAAGATGCATAGCGGACACGCCTGCAGCTTCATCACCTCGCCGAGCAACCATCCGGCCAGCGTCAAACCGAGCGCCACCAGCCCCAGCAGACCAAAGGCGACACGTGGCGAAACACGCATCAGAGGGATTCGATCAGGCCAGGACATAACTGCGCAGACGCAGCGAGAGTTCGTGCAACTGCCGAACCCCGGAGTTTTCGGCACGCTCGCACCAGTCCTGCAGCACATGCAGCAGATGCTCGCGGGAAGCATTCGAACGCTCCCAGACGACTGCCAGTTCCTGGCGCATGGCATAAGCGATTTGCAGCGCACGGCTCTCGCCGAGCAGCAACTCGAGCTGACTGCGCTGCTCCTGCGGAACGGCGCCGGCATCCGCCGCCAGCCAACGCTTCATGCCCTTGAAGCGACGACCGTTCTGCAGCGTGGCAAGTTCATCGCGGTATACCTGTTTCAGCGAACGGGCATACTGAGAGAGCACATCGTAACGATTGATGATCACCGCCTGGAGAGTGTCGAAATCGACGACCGGCCGCAGATCACCCAGACGCGGCCTGGGTGCCACCTTCTTCACCTGCGCCAGGCCAAGCGCCGCAAGGATGCGGATATAGAGCCAGCCGACGTCGACCTCATACCAGTGGATCGACAATCTGGCGGAGGTCGGAAAAGTGTGATGGTTGTTGTGCAGTTCTTCTCCGCCGATCAGAATTCCCCAAGGAGCAATGTTGGTGCTGGCATCCGGAGAACTGAAATTGCGATAGCCCCAGAAATGCCCGAGACCGTTGATCACGCCAGCCGCCCAGAACGGAATCCAGGCCATCTGTACCAGCCAGATCAGCGTGCCAGCCAGCACGCCGAAAACCGTAAGGTCGATGAGCAGCATGAGCAATACGCCAAGCTTGTGCCACGGCGTGTAGAGATGGTTCTCGATCCAGTCATCGGGTGTGCCGCGGCCGTAACGCGCGATGGTGTCCTGCTGGCGGGCTTCCCTGACGTAGAGGAAAACGCCCGCCCAGAGAACCCTGTGGATGCCGAACACCTGCGGACTATGCGGATCTTCGGCAGTCTCGCACTTGGCGTGGTGCTTGCGGTGGATCGACGCCCACTCCCTGGTCACCATGCCGGTGCTCAACCACAGCCACAAGCGAAAGAAGTGTGCGATCAGCGGATGCAGATCCAGCGCACGATGTGCCTGATGGCGGTGCAGAAAGATGGTCACCGAAGCGATGGTGACATGCGTCAGACCCAGTGCCATCAACATATAAGCCCACCAGGGCCAATCGACCAATCCAGCGTACATAAACACCATCCTCTGAGGAACAGGCCCACGATTCTAAGGCAATCAGCCGCTGCGCCAAAGCGTCTTGTCACTGGCCTGACAACCCCTGGAAGCGACGCTGCCGGCAGGCTAATCCTGGCCTTCTGGCCTGCGGGTGTGTACGCACCGCCACAAGCCGTTATTATTGGCGAATGAAAACACGTATCCTGCTGGTCGAGGACGATGAGCGCCTCGCCAATCTGACTGCCGAGTACCTGCGAAAGAACGATTTCGAGGTCCTGATCGAAGCACGTGGCAACACCGCCCAGACACGCATTCTCGACGAGCGACCCGACCTGGTCATTCTCGACGTCATGCTACCCGGCAAGGACGGATTTGAAGTCTGTCGCGCCGTCCGCCCGCACTACCGCGGGGTCATCCTGATGCTGACGGCACGCGACGAGGACTTCGACCAGATCCTGGGTCTTGAACTGGGCGCCGACGACTACATTGCCAAACCGGTACAGCCGCGCCTGCTGCTGGCGCGCATCAAGGCCCTGCTGCGCCGCTCGCCGGTCCATCCGGGCAGCGCTGGCGGCGACACTGCGGAACCGAGCGAACCCTCCGAGCTGGCTTTTGGCCGCTTTCGCATCAGCCAGGCAACACGCAGCACTCACCTCGACAACGATACGATCGACCTGACCACGGCCGAATTCGACCTGTTGTGGCTGTTGGCCCGTCACGCCGGCAACATCCTGTCACGCGACGATCTGCTCCAGGAGTTGCGCGGCATCGGTTTTGACGGGCTCGACCGCTCGATCGACGCCCGCATTTCAAGGCTGCGCCGCAAACTCGGAGACGACCCGGAAAACCCAACGCGAATCAAGACCGTGCGCGGCAAGGGCTATCTGTTCAGCAAGCATGACTGGCAATAGCAACAAATTGCTCGCCATCCTTGCGACTTACAAGCCGGCGCCTTGGCGAGGGCGCTACAGTCTGTCCCGGCTGTTTTTCAATTTTTACCTGCTGGTCATGGGCTCCTTCGTAGCGATTGCGATCTTTGCCGACTTCGTCATTTCGACGGCGGTCAAGGGCATCACCGACGACTACACCAGCCGCTTCATGCGTGGCACGGTGCTCCTGATCGAAGACGAACTGTTCCGCAGACCGCGTTCGGAATGGCCAAAGGCGATCGAGGCGCTCGATCGAAAATTCGCCTATAAACTTGGCATCGTAGACCGCTGGACGCTCAATCTACCTCCCACTCAGGCGGCGAGACTCGATAGTGGCGAACTGGCAATCGACGTGCAGGGAGACATCATCTACCACCGCCTCAAACAAACCCCGCAAATTCTGGTGGTCGGCCCAATCTCGCCCGAGCGCAACCCGGAATACCCGCGCGGGATTCCGCTCGACCTACGCATCAGTCTGCTGACCTGGAGTCTGATCGGGGTCTGTCTGGCGATTGTCGTATGGCTATGGGTGCATCCGGTTTGGCGAGACCTGGAAGCGATGCGCCAGACCGCACGCGCCCTCGGCGAGGGACTCTTCGAAGCACGCGCTCCAAGCATGCGCAGCAGCGCTTTCAGACCACTGGCAGAAACCCTGAACGGCATGGCCGAACGTATCCAGCGACTGATCGCGACACAGAAGGAGTTGTCGAGTGCCATCTCGCACGAGTTGCGCACCCCGATTGCACGCCTGCGCTTCGCGCTCGAGATACTGGCGGACACCCCCGACCCGTGCGAGCGCGAGCGTTTGTCGCGAACCATGGAAGCCGACCTCGATGAACTCGATGGCCTGATCGATTCCAGTCTGACCTATGCCCGCTTCGAGCGCGAACAGCCTGAACTCGACCTGACTGCAGTCGAAATCGCTCCCTGGCTTGAAGAACAGGTGGAAGCCAGCCGCATGCTGGCGCGCAGGCTGGAACTGCAGGTCGACCACAGCACCTTGCCGCCGCTGCTGCGTGTCGAACTCGATCGCAAGAGCATGCCGTATGCAATCACCAACCTGCTGCGCAATGCCATCAAGTATGCCAGAACACGGATCATGGTCAGTGCAGAAGTGCTGGATGACCAGATCCAGGTACACGTCGACGATGACGGCATCGGCATCCCGGTTGATGAGCGCGAACGCGTTTTCTCGGCCTTTACCCGACTCGACCGTTCGCGCGACCGGGCGACCGGAGGTTACGGTCTCGGACTGGCGATCGCACGGCTGGTGCTGGAACAGCATGGCGGCAATGCCAGCGCCGCGGCATCGCCGCTTGGCGGTGCACGTTTCACGCTCAGCTGGCCTCTGTCACAGAACGTCACGGAAAGCTGACGCAATTGCTGCAGACGGACAGTCTGGTCCGCCCCTATCATCGCTTCCCATGTACAGAACAACGCCAAAGGAAAACCAGATGAGCGATTTCAACCTGCACTGCGAGCACTTTCTCGCCACCTCACGCCAACACCTTTTTGCCAGCGACGCGGCCTCTGCCGGCCGGCAAGGCATTCCTGAAGACGATTCCACCAGCCACCACTGCGGCGAGAAAGAGCACGGCGGACATACGGGTAGATGAGGGCGGTGGCGCACCCCCCGCCGCCCTTCCCGCTAACCGAAGGAATCGGTATCTTCATCGGGATCGTCGCCTGGGATGTGCTCAGCGCCGGCGAAATGGAACTTCTGAAGGCTTCGCTGATCGCCGCGACCGGCGCGCTGATCTGGTACGGCGCACGCTGCTGGTCGAGCAGGCGCAAGCGCCGCGGCTCCCTTTGAAAGCCTCGGCAATTGATTTTACCCCCTCCCCTGTAGCCCATCGCAACGATGGGCCTTCAATCCCGTGCCGACTTCGGCACGGGATTTTTTTCGTTGCTCGAACCATCCCCTGCGGTCGCCGGCAGCGCACCACCCAGCAGGCGGATCTCGCGCTGCGGGAACGGAATCTCGATGCCATGCTCGTGGAATGATCGCCAGATCGACAAGTTGATTGCCGAACGAACGCTACCGGTCCCGGCCTGCGGGTCGGCAATCCAGAAACCGAGTTCGAGATTGATGCCACTATCGGCAAACAGTGTCAGCAACGCTTGCGGTGCCGGTTCGGCTAATACGCGGGGCTGCGCCTGCGCCGCCTCGGTCATCAGGCGCATCGCCTGTTCGAGATCGGTACCGTAGGCTACCTGCACCGGCACCACCACCCGTAATCGTGAATCGGTGAAGGACTCATTGCGCACGATGTTCGACACCAGATACTCATTGGGAATGATCACCTCGGTGCCAGCCAGCGTGCGCAGGACCGTATAACGGGCGGTGATCTGGGTGACCACCCCGGAAGTCGTCGCGTCGAGGGCGACCAGGTTACCGATGCGAATCGAGCGGTCGAGCAAAATGATGAAGCCACTGACGTAATTGCTGGCGATTTTCTGCAGTCCGAGTCCGAGACCGACGGCGAGTGCACCACTGAACACCGACAGCGCAGTGATGTCGATACCGACGATCGACAGGCTCAGCAACAAGGCCACCACCGACAGCACCGCCTTGACCAGGCGGCCCAGCACCACGCGCAGATTCGGGTCCAGTGTCTCGCTGGCGAGCAGACGAGCCTCGATCTCGCCCGAGAGCCAGAGTGCGACCAGAACCGTGATGACGACGGTCACCAGGCCAGTCAATAGGGTCCACAGGTCCAGCTTCTGCTTGCCGACGTGAAAACTCACCTGTTCGAGGATCTCGATCAGAGGTTCTGCAAGCCCGGTCAGATAGAGTGCCAGGCAAAACCAGATCGCGGTGGCGATGAAGCGCTCGGAACTGGCCAGCCAGCCACTCGGCGAGAAGGCGTGGCGCAGAACATAGATCGCCGCCCGCACCAGTGCCATCGAGAGCAGCAATGGCACGGCCAGATCAAGCAGGCTGACCGGCCCGAGCTGCCAGTGCCTGAAGCTCTGGCGGACAATCAGCACCGACAGCAGCGCCAGCAGGGGAAAAGCGACGCGCTTCAGGCTGCCGGTACCGAAGGCGCGCAAGGCCCCATGCGCCGTGCTCGCGCGCGCGAACTCGTGCCGTCGACCGTAGCGCGACCCTCCCCAGGCGAGCAGCAGACTCGCACCCAACGCCAGCACCTGCCAGAGAAAAGCGGGCTCCCGAAAATCCCGCCAGAGTTCGAACAGCAGGGCAAACATCGCCTTTTCGTTCATCGCCGCTCCATTACTGCCGCATAAAAGGCGTCGGTCCCGTGTTGATGAGGAAGCAATCGCAGGCGCTCGCCGACATCGATCACGATCCCCTGCCTGGCCAGAATGTCCTGTGCCGAACACGGAACAAAGTCCGGGTGCTGCGCCAGGAAAGCCTGGACCACTGCCTCGTTCTCGACTTCGAGCAGGCTGCAGGTCGCATAGACGAGGCGGCCACCCGCTTTGACCAGACTTCCGGCGGCTGCGAGAATCGCCGCCTGTTTGGCACACAGCTCGGCAACACTTGCCGGCATCTGCCGCCACTTCAGGTCCGGGTTGCGACGCAGGGTGCCCAGGCCGGAACATGGCGCATCGACCAGCACCCGATCGAGTTTGCCGGCAAGGCGCCGGATTTTGGTGTCACGTTCGGATTCGATCTGCAGCGGATACACATTCGACAGGCCAGAACGTGCCAGGCGTGGTTTCAGCCTGGCCAGCCGCCGCTCGGCGACATCAAAGGCATAAAGCCGGCCCTGCGAACGCATCAGCGCCCCAAGCAACAAGGTTTTGCCACCTGCCCCCGCACAGAAGTCGGCGACCATTTCGCCGCGCCGGGGCTGCAACAGGAAACCAAGCAACTGGCTGCCTTCATCCTGCACTTCGATGCTGCCATCGATGAATAATGGATGTTTCGACAGGGCAGGCTTGCCGAGCAAACGAATTCCCAGCGGCGAATGGCGACAGGCCTCGGCCGCCAGCCCGTCGGCCAGCAAGCGCGACAATACTTCCGATCGACCAGCCTTCAAGGGATTGACGCGCAGATCCAGCGGCGCCGGCTGATTGAGGCCGTTTGCCAGGCGCTCGATTTCATCGGCTGCGTACTGCGCGATGAACTCGGCATACAGCCAATCGGGCAGATCGAGGCGAACTGCCGGTGGCAGTTCGTCGATCTTCACCGCCTTGGCCTGCGCCAGCCATTTGCTTTCGGATTCGCTCAGAACATCCGCCAGTTGGCGCCGGTTCATTCCCTGCAGGCAGGCCAGCGCGGCGAGCAGCAACCGCCTTGAGGTCGGCTCGTCGGCACAACGCGCCGACAACGAGCGCTTGCGGCGCAGCACCGCGAACACCGTCTCGGCAACGAAACCGCGGTCGGCATGACCGAGTTCGCGATGCTGGCGAAAATAGCGGGAAACCACCAGGTCAGCCGGGAAAACCGAGCGCAACAGTTCCGACAGCAACGCTTCGGCATGACGAAAAAGGGCGGGAGTAAAACGCGCGCTGCTGGTAGTCATTGCGGTTCCTGGCTGATTTCAATGGCGGTCGCAACCTGCACGTAAAGATCGCCCTTGCGGTCGAGATGCTGAATTTTCACCGGCAACAACGCATGCTGATAGGCCAGCCAGAGCTCGGTCGTGGCCACGCCGGGTACGCGCAGGTGCCGGCAGCGAAAAGTTCCTGCCGGAATTTCGAGGTCCTCGTCACCGACGACTTCGACGCGAAAATCCGCGTACCTCCTGCCGGTCACGATCGGCAAGCTGCGGCCCGTGCCGAGGTCAGGCAGCAAACCCAACTGATAAGGAAAACTCAACAAGTCCTGAGTACCGGGGCGCAAGGCCTGCGCGGGCCGACCGTCGATACGCAACTGCCCTGTCTCCCAGTCGAACTCGGCTTGCTGGCCGGTTGCGCGCCCCCTCTGGTGAGTCACGACCCGCTCGGGGAGCAATCCGGCAACAGTCCACCGACCGCGACTTTCGATTTCGAAACGCAACGGCCTGAAAAACCCGACCAGCCCGCTGGTTTCGGTCACCGCTGTGATCCGGTAGCTGCCGTCGACGACCTCCCAATCGTGAATCGAGAAACCAATCTCAAAACCCTGATCGCCGCGATCGACGCGGTAACGAATCCTGCCGTGCGTCGGCAACTGTGACGCCACCGGCAGCGCCGCGACCGGCGCCAAGGAAGACGGCAGATCCGGTGCAGCCTCGGGCAGGTGCATCCCCTCCTGTGCGGGCTCCGGGCCGGGCTCCGGGCCGGGTTCCTGCCCTGACCCCGGTGCAGGAATGGGCACCGGCGAATCACGCATAGCCATGACCGACGGCTCGGCTGGCATGGCCGCCGGGCGTCGCACAGAACGCCGATTCGCCGCCACGGGCTTGGTCTCGGGCCTTGCCGCCGGCGGCTGTGGCGTTGGTGTTGACATTGGTGTTGGCGGCATCTTCAGTTCAGCGACCAGCATCGGCGATTCGCTGCCGGTCGACAAGTCGATATCCGGAGCAAAGAGCAGCAGCGAGTGGACTCCGAGCGAGGCAACGAAGGCAATGATCAGAACAACAGGCATCGGTTTGCCGAACTACCCCGCAACCAACTGCGGAGCGATCAGCGCCATGCCACCAGCCTGCGGCATATCCAGCCATACGCGTCCGTTGCGCAGATGCAGGCGACCTTCGGCAAACCAGCGTACCGCCAACGGGTAGACCTGATGTTCCTGCGCCAGGACGCGCGCGGCGAGCGTCGCTTCGTCATCATCGTCAAGTACCGGCACGGCCGCCTGCACGATGACCGGTCCATGATCCAGGTCGGGGGTCACGAAGTGTACGGTGCAGCCGTGAATCCGGACGCCCTCGGCCAGCGCGCGGCGGTGCGTGTGCAGACCGGGAAATGCCGGTAATAGCGAAGGGTGAATGTTGATCAGGCGATGCTCGTAGCGACGCACGAAAGCCTTGCCGAGAATCCGCATGAATCCTGCCAGCACCACGAGGTCCGGTGCGAAGCTGTCAATCGCTGCGGCGACGGCGACATCGAATTGTTCGCGCTCGGCAAACGCCCGATGGTCGATGACGCACGTCGGCACGCCGTGTGCTTCGGCCGTCTGCAGGCCCAGGGCATCGGCCCGGTTGGAGATGACGCCGACGATACGCGCCGGCATCGCTCCGGAGGTTGCTGCGTTCAGCAGCGAAGTGAGGTTGCTGCCGCGCCCGGAGATCAGGATCACCATCGTAATCATGCGCTAGCCTTATGGTGTTGCAGCCAACCGACGAATACCGGCAGCAGCGAAATCACGATGATCGCGACGATCACCAGGGTCAGATTCTGCTGAATCCACGGCAGGTTGCCGAACCAGTAGCCCGCCAGGGTCAGCGATCCAACCCAGCCGAGCCCGCCGATCAGGTTGAAGAACGTAAATTTTCCGTAGTTCATCGCGCCGATGCCCGCCACGAACGGCGCAAAGGTTCGGAACAGCGGCAGGAAACGCGAAATGACCAGGGTCTTGCCACCGTGCTTCTCGTAAAAGGCGTGCGTCTTTTCGAGTGCCGATCGGTTGAAAAAGCGCGATTGTTCCCAGTGGAAGACCTTCGGCCCGAGATAGCGACCGATCTGGTAGTTGAGCATGTTGCCGAGCACCGCGGCGGTGGCCAGCACTGCGAGCAGGACGCCGATCTGCATGCCCCCCAGCGCTGCCAGCGCACCGGCAACGAAGAGCAGCGAATCACCAGGCAGGAAAGGTGTCACCACAAAGCCGGTCTCGCTGAAGATGATCACGAAGAGGATCGCATAGATCCACGGCCCGTATTGCTGCACCAGCATCGCCAGGTGCTTGTCGAGGTGCAGGATGATGTCGATAAAGCTGGTCAGGTATTCCATCGTCGCAAGGGAGGCTGGAGGCAAGGCGCGATTCTACCGGAAGCCGGGCCGGTAGAATGGATCGATGCTTGAACCCCCCGCATCCATCTCCTGCCCGATCGCTTGATCAGCCAGATCGCTGCCGGCGAAGTCATCGATCGGCCGGCCTCGGTACTCAAGGAACTGCTGGAAAATGCCCTCGACGCCGGCAGCTCGACCCTCCAGATCCAGCTCGAGGAAGGCGGCGTCAAGCTGATTCGCGTCATTGACGACGGCCGCGGCATCACCCGCGACGAGCTGGCGCTGGCACTGGTCCGGCACGCGACCTCGAAGATCAGTTCGCTTGACGATCTCGAACGCGTCGGCACGCTCGGTTTTCGTGGTGAAGCGCTGGCTTCGGTGGCTGCCGTCGCGCGGGTCACTCTCACCAGCCGGCAGCCGGCGGGCAGCACCGCCGGACAGCATGCCTGGCGGCTCTGCGCGGAAGCTGGAGCGACACCCGAACCGGCGGCCCTGCTCGTCGGGACCCTGATCGAAGAGGTGACCCCGGAATTTCGGACAGCAGGATAAGGGGTAGCCTTGCCCCACGAACGGCTGCGGAAGCAGCCCCAACAGGAGCAAGAGCATGACGAGAAGGACGAGTTGGAACCACACGCCGGCATTCAAGGCGCAAGTGGCGCTGGTGGCGCTGAAGAGCGACGAGACGCTGGCCGAGCTGGCGCAGCAGGATGACCATTCACCCCAACCAGATCACGGACTGGAAGCGGCCACTGACGGAGCGTGCGGTTCAGGTTTTTGGGGATGCCGGAGGTCCTGCGAGCAGTGATCCGGACTTGACGAAACGGCACGTCAAGATCGGACAGCGGACGCTGGAGAACGATTTTTTAGAACATGCGCTCACCCAGGCGGGCTTGCTGAGCGCAAGACGAGGATTGACCGCAAGCACAAGCTTCCTGTCGCGCATCAGTGCGCGCCCTCCTCGGGGTAGCCCGTTCGAGCGCGTACGACACGCCCCGCGAGGTCTCGGCGGAGGACCTGGCGCTAATGCGCCGGATCGACGAGTGGCATCTGGAGCCCCCCTTCGCCGGCGCCCGCCTGTTGCACGATCTGCTGCGCCGTGAGGGTTTCCAGGCCGGCCGCCGACACCTCGGCACCCTGATGGCGTGCATGGGGATCGAAGCGCTCTATCGAAAGCCCCACACCTCTCGCCGGCAGCGCGGCGAGGAAATCCATCCGTATCTCCCTGCGCGATCTCGCGATCGAGCGGCCCAACCAGGTGTGGGCGGCAGACATCACCGACATCCCGATGCGCCGGGGCTTCCTCTCCCTGTTCGCCGTGATCGACGGGTACTCGCGGCGGGCGCTCGCCTGGCGGCTGTCCAACACCCTCCACCGACTTCTGTCTGGACGCGGTCCGGGAAGCCATCCACCGGCACGGTGGCCCGGAGATCTCCAATACCGACCAGGGTGGCCCGTTCACCCGCGGCGAATTCACGGGGATGCTCAAGGCGCACGGCATCCGGATCAGCCTGGATGGCAAGGGGTCCTGGCGGGACAAGGTCTTTGTCGAACGGCTGTGGAAGACGGTCAAGTACGAGGAAGTCTATCTCAAGGCCTATGACAGCGTCGCCGATGCGAAAGCCAACCCTGGCCACGTCTGCGCTTTTACAACGAGCGACGGCCCCATCGCTCGCTCGATGGCCAGACACCGGGCGCCGCCTACTTCGTGGCACCCGCTTCCGCCATCCGAACCGCGGCATAAGGCATGCGGAAAGGGCTCCGTGGATTGGTGGACGATGCGCTGTCGCGCATCGGGCCGCCTGCCGTGGAAAAAAGAGGGAAACGGTCATGACTGTCATGATCGGGGGTGCCTGGAAAAGTCATGGCCGTTAGCTCGCCTGTTTCTCGCGGGCGGCGTGCGCGATCAGCGCGGCGATCACGCACGAGGCAATGCGCGTTTCGGCGGTGTCGGCGCGGCTGGTGAGGACGATCGGCACGCGCGCGCCGAGGACGATGCCAGCGCTGAGTGCGTTGCCCAGGTATTCGAGCTGTTTGGCGAGCATGTTGCCGGATTCGAGGTCGGGGACGACGAGGATGTCGGCGCGTCCGGCGACCGCCGAGCTGATTCCCTTGGTCTTGGCGGCGACCAGCGAGACGGCGTTGTCAAAAGCGAGGGGACCGTCGAGCAGGCCGCCTTTGATCTGGCCGCGGTCGGCCATCTTGCACAGCGCGGCGGCATCGAGCGTAGACTGGATCTTGGGGTTGACGGTCTCGACCGCCGAAAGGATCGCGACCTTGGGTTCGGCGGTGCCGATGATGTGCGCGAGATCGATGGCGTTCTGGATGATGTCGACCTTCTCGTGCAGCGTCGGCAGGATATTGACCGCCGCATCGGTGATCATCACCGGCCGCGGATAGGTCGGCACGTCCATCAGGAAGACATGGCTGATGCGCCGCTCGGTGCGCAGGCCCGTGCTGCGGGCAATCACCTCGGCCATCAGTTCATCGGTGTGCAGGCTGCCCTTCATCAGGGCCTCGGCGTCGTGGCTGCGGATCAGCGTCACGGCCATGGCCGCGGCTTCATGGCTGTGCTTGACGTTCACGATCCGGTGCGATCCGAGGTCGAAGCCATTTTCCTCTGCGACGGCGCGAATCTTCTGCTCGGGTCCGATCAGAATCGGGTCGATCAGGTTCGCCTCGGCGGCGAGCAGGGCGCCCCTGAGCGATTCACGATCGCAGGGGTGAACCACCGTCATGTCGATCGGTGCCAGGCCTTCGGCACGCTTGACCAGCACCTGCAGCCGCGCATATTTGTCGGATATGGTGATCTCCGGCATGGTCGTGCGCTTGGTGCGGATTTTTTCCCGCGGCGCCAACACTTCGGCGCTGCCCGACACCACCAGCAACTGATCCTGATTGAAACAGGTACAGTCGAGGATGATGTGGTGGTTGTGGTCGAACTTCTGTTTGACGGTGAGCGTTACGGTGACGGTATCGCCGATGGTCACCGGCCGCGCAAAGTGCACGGTCGATTCGATCAGGACGGTTCCCGGCCCTGGGAACTGCGTTCCCAGGGTGGTCGACATCAGTGATGCGGTCCACATGCCGTGCGCGATGAAATCCTGGAACAGGCCGCTGTGGCGGAATTCGGCATTGGCCAGTGCGGGATTCATGTCGCCGGACATCAGGGCGAAGAGTTTGACGTCCTCCGGGCGCAGTGTGCGGATCAGTGACGAGCTGTCACCGACATGGATCTCGTCGTAGGTTCGACTTTCGAGAAATTCGAGAGGGGTCTCAAAGTGCATGCTGGGGCTCCGAATGACGATTGCAGGGGTGATCAGAACGCGGTCGGGATAGGTACCCGCCACTGCCCAGGAGTCTGCCACTGACCCGCTGCAGGCTCTCGCAGCGACGAGGCTGGCCAGTCGCCGCAGTGACCCCCCCCGGAATCGGCAATGACTCACTGATGGATGTCATTATGCTGCAACGCAACACAAAATACCATGGCGATCTGCGTCTGCGCAGCACTGTCCGGTGGCCGATTGGACATTTTGTTGACCTGCATCAGTACGGACTGCGATGGAGAGGCTAGGCTTTCCGGAGTGGATCGGAAATCGCTGCACTCACCGGGAGACTGTCGTGACGGAAGAATGTTTTGATGCCGCCAGGCTGGATGGACTGCTGCCGCCGATCATCGACCGTCATGGGGGTGATCCGGGCCAGTTGCTGCAGATTCTGCTGGCAGTGCAGGACGCGCTGGCTTACCTGCCGGCAGCGGCGCTGACCGCGATCGCCAGGGCGCTCAAACTGCCGCGCGCGCGCGTCGAAGGCGTTGCCGGTTTCTATTCCTTCCTGCACCTGGCGCCGGTCGGTCGCTATCGTGTGCTGTTCTCGGACAACATCACCGATCGCATGCTCGGCAGCGTCGATCTGATGGATCGCCTGTGCAACCGGCTGTGGATCGAGCGCGGCAAGGTTTCCGAGGAGGGGCTGGTCAGCGTCGATACCACCTCCTGCACCGGCATGTGCGACCAAGGGCCAGCGCTGCTGGTCAATGGGCAGGCGCTGACACGCTTGTCGGCCGAGCGCATCGACCGCATCAGCGAACTGATCCGGGCACAGGTGCCCCTGGCCGACTGGCCGGGGGAATACTTCCGGGTCGATGACCATCTGCGCCGCCGCGATGTCCTGCTGAACGTGTGCTGGCCGGCTGGCGAAGCGATTCGGGCGGCGATTGCGCGCGGTGCCGAGGCGATGCTTGCCGAAATGAAAGCGTCCAATCTGCGCGGACGCGGGGGAGCCGGTTTCACCACGCAGATCAAGTGGGAGTCGGCACGCCGGGCAGAAGGCCAGGGCGAACACCCCGACCGCTACGTGGTCTGCAATGCCGACGAGGGCGAACCCGGCACCTTCAAGGATCGCGTGCTGCTCTCCAGTTATGCCGACCTGGTTTTCGACGGCATGAGCGTCGCGGGTTTGACGATCGGTGCCGGCAAGGGCCTGCTCTACCTGCGCGGCGAGTATGCGTACCTGCTGCCGGCCTTGCGTGCCAACCTCGCGCGACGCCGGCAGAGCGGCCTCCTGGGAAAGTCGCTGTGCGGTCAGGCGGGTCGTGACTTCGAGATCGACATTCATCTCGGTGCCGGAGCCTACGTCTGCGGCGAGGAATCAGCGCTGCTCGAATCGCTCGAAGGCAAGCGCGGCGTACCGCGGATTCGCCCGCCTTTCCCGGTCAGCGTCGGTTATCGCGGGCAGCCGACGGTGGTGAACAACGTCGAGACACTGTGCAAGGCGGCGTTGATCGCGGTCCATGGGGGCGCCTGGTTCGCCGGTCTGGGCACCAAGCAGTCGACCGGCACCAAGCTTCTGTCGATCTCGGGCGATGTCGAAACACCGGGAATCTACGAATACCCCTTCGGCGTTTCGGTGGCGCAGGTGCTCAAGGACTGCGGCGCCGGGAACGCACAGGCGGTGCAGGTCAGCGGGCCTTCGGGAATCTGCCTCGGGATGCACGAGTTTTCCCGCCACATTGCTTTTGAGGATGTGCCGACGGCAGGCGCTTTCATGGTTTTCGGCGCGCATCGCGACATGTTCGAGGTAGCGCGCAATTTCGCCCACTTCTTCGCGCACGAGAGCTGCGGCTTTTGTACGCCCTGCCGCGTAGGCACCGCGCTGGTCGCCAACTGCATGGACAAGATCGCCGACGGACGGGGCTCGCAGTACGACATCAACGAGATTTTCAAGATCCATCGCCTGCTGCATGCCGCCAGCCATTGCGGGCTCGGCCAGTCGGCGTGCAATCCCTTGTTCGATACGCTCAACAAGTTTCGCCCGGCGTATGAGCGACGCCTGCGCTCACTCGACTTCGCGCCGGCGTTCGACCTCGACCAGACGCTCGACGCGGCTCGCCAGATGACCGGGCGCGACGATGCGGCAGCGCACTTCGGTCTGGCCGCCCGACTGACGGGAGGTGCGCCATGAAAACGCCCCATATTCTGCTCGACGGTCTGCCGGTGCCTTTCGAGGACGGACAGACGATCATGGACGCAGCGATGGCCGCCGAGATTTTCATTCCACACCTCTGTCATCACCCTGGGTTCAAGCCACAAGGCAGTTGCAAACTCTGTACGGTGAAGGCCAACGGCCGTTACGTGTCGTCGTGCACGATGCCGGCGAAGGATGGCATGGAGGTCGAGAACAATTCGCCGGATCTCAACGACAAACGGCGGACGATGCTGCAGATGCTGTTCGTCGAAGGCAATCATTTCTGCCCCTCGTGCGAACAGAGCGGCAACTGCATGCTGCAGGCGCTGGCCTACGAACTTGAAATGCTGTCGCCACATTTCAACCAATTCTACCCAAACCGGCCGCTCGATGCTTCGCACCCCGATCTGCTGCTCGACTTCAATCGCTGCATTCTCTGCGAGCTGTGCGTGCGCGCCAGCCGTGACGTCGATGGCAAGAATGTCTTTGCTCTCTCCGGGCGAGGCCTGACCAAGCATCTGATCGTCAATGCCGAGTCCGGGCGGCTGGCCGATACCGATTTTTCGCTGACCGACCAGGCGGCGCATGTCTGCCCGGTCGGGGTGATCATCGAGAAACGCAAGGGCTTTGCGATCCCGATCGGCAAGCGTCGCTTCGATCTCGAACCGATCGGCATGCAGGTCGAGCGCCTGGGCAACCGGAGTGTGACCGAGGAGGAGGCCTGAGATGAACGCTGTGCTCGAGAGCCGGAAACTGCGGAAGCTACGTCTGGCGACGACTTCGCTGGCTGGCTGCTTTGGTTGCCACATGGCTTTTCTCGACATCGACGAGCGTTTGCTGGAACTGCTTGAACGGGTCGAATTCGACCGCTCACCGCTGACCGACATCAAGACCTGCGGCCCTTGCGACATCGGCCTGATCGAAGGCGGCATCTGCAACGCCGAGAACATCCACGTGCTGCAGGAGTTTCGCCACCACTGCAAGGTGCTGATCGCCATCGGCGCCTGTGCGGTCAATGGCGGGCTACCGGCGCAGCGTAACCATCTCGACCTCGGCCGGTGCCTGCAGGAGGTCTATCTGACCGGGCCGGGAATCGTCAACGGGCAGGTGCCCAACGATCCGGAATTGCCGCTGCCACTCGACAAGGTGCACCCGATTCATGAAATCGTCCGCGTCGATTACTTCATTCCCGGCTGCCCACCGTCGGGCGACGCGATCTGGAAATTCCTGACCGATCTGCTCGATGGGCGGACACCACGGCTCGGATATCCCCTGCTGCATTTTGATTGATGGAGGCCAGCATGGCAGACGCCTTGTTTGCACTCGAAACCGCGCCTGCCGACATCGGCACGCTGCGCCGGGTGGCGATCGACCCGGTGTCACGCGTCGAAGGCCACGGCAAGGTGAGCTTGCTGCTCGACGAGAACGATCAGGTGCAACAGGTTCGCCTGCACATCGTCGAATTCCGCGGTTTCGAGAAGTTCATCCAGGGACGACCCTACTGGGAAGTGCCGGTGATGGTGCAGCGTCTGTGCGGGATCTGCCCGGTCTCGCACCATCTGGCGGCTGCCAAGGCGCTCGACCGGGTGGTCGGCGCCGCGCCCTTGACGCCGAGTGCCGAAAAACTGCGCCGCCTGATGCACTACGGGCAGATTCTGCAGTCGCATGCGCTGCATTTCTTTCATCTCTCCTCGCCGGACCTGCTTTTCGGTTTCGATAGCGAGGCTGGCCGGCGCAACATCGTCGGCGTTGCAGCAGCGTATCCCGAAGTGGCCAAGCAGGGCGTCCTGCTGCGCAAGTTCGGCCAGGAAGTGATTCGCCTGACCGCCGGCAAGCGCGTGCATGGCACCGGTGCGATTCCCGGTGGCGTCAACCGCGCCTTGAGTCGCTCCGAACGCGAGGGCTTGCTGGCCGAAATCGGGTCGGTCATCTGCTCGAGCCGGCAGGCAGTGCAACTCGTCAAGCGTCTGCATGCGGCTGATCCGGATCTCTACGACGGTTTTGGCACTTTTCGCTCGAACCTCCTGTCGCTGGTCGGCCCCGACGGTGCGCTCGACTTTTACGATGGCGCGCTGCGCGCGCGTGACGCCGACGGCAAGATCCTCGTCGACGGTTTCGCGGTCAGCCACTACCATGAGCTGATCCGCGAGGAAGTCAAACCATGGAGTTACATGAAATTTCCCTTCCTCGCGACGCTCGGCTCGCAGGAGGGCTGGTACAAGGTCGGGCCGCTGGCGCGCGTGCAGAACTGCGATTCGATTCCGACACCCCTCGCCGAGGTCGAGCGCCGCGAGTTCATCGACCACGGCCATGGCCAACTGATCCACGCACCGCTGGCCTATCACTGGGCGCGCATGATCGAGATGCTGCACGCTGCCGAGAAGATCGGTGATCTGCTTTACGACGACGATCTTTCCGGGAGCGAACTGTGCAGCAGCGGCACCCGCAAGCGCGAGGGCGTCGGTGTCATCGAAGCACCGCGCGGCACGCTGATCCACCACTACCGTGTCGACGACGACGATCTGGTGACCCTGTGCAACCTGATCGTCTCGACAACGCACAACAATCAGCCGATGAACGAGGCGATCCGCCGCGTCGCCCGCCGTTACCTCAACGGTCGCCAGCTCAGCGAAAGTTTGTTGAACCATATCGAGGTTGCGATTCGCGCTTTCGACCCCTGCCTCTCCTGCGCCACGCATGCGCTCGGCAAGATGCCGCTGCAGCTTGAATTGCTGGATGCCGCCGGGCGCGTCATCGAGCAAATCAGTTCAGACCCATCGAACGCCCGGACTCCGAGATGCGCCCAGTCGTAGGTTGGGTTAGCCCGCTGGGCGTAACCCAACAGCCTGCGGCGGAAGTGTCGGGTTGCGCCTGTCCTGAGCAATGCCGAAGGGCGACGCCAACCCGACCTGCGAACTGAGGCCTCGGGAGTGCCGCTGGTCTCGCTCGCTCCGGTCGTAATCCTGGCCTGCGGCAACCCCAGCCGCGGTGACGACGCACTCGGACCGATCCTCCTCGATCGCCTGCAGACCTGGCTCGAAACCGCGGGTTGCGCCGGTCTGGCCGACGACTTCGAGCTGATCACCGACTTCCAGTTGCAGGTCGAGCATGCTCTGGACCTCGTCGGACGGCGCCTAGCGCTGTTCATCGACGCCGGGCAGCAGACGCCAGCGCCTTTTGTCTTTCGTCGGGCGCAGGCCATCGACTCTGCCAGTCCGAGCACACATTCCCTGCCTCCCGAATCGGTGCTCGCCGTCCTGCCGCGAATCAGTCGCGAAGCGCCACCGCCGGCTTTCATACTCTGTGTGCGCGGTGAGCGCTTCGAGTTGGGGGAGGGGTTGAGCCCCGTCGCGACGCGCCACGCCCATGCCGCGTTTGAACTACTCAACGAGTTGTGTCGTGCCGCTGACGTGGGCGCCTGGCAGGCTCGCGTGAGCGGGGGGGAGTAGACTTCAAAGCGGACAGTCAGCTTCGCTATCGGAAGAGCGCCCTCAGCGATGGGCAGCAGCAAAGACGCGCCAGCCATTTTTGGAACGTTTCGCAATCGAGGAACCGAAAAACTTGACAGCGTATTCAGCGTATTGTAACCGCGGGTGGCCGCCTGTTGCATTGCTTTACAACGCCCATCACTGTTGTTAGCATTTACAACATGTCAGCCATGCTGATCCTCGATGACCGCTACCCTCAAGGGGATCATGCTTTTGTCGCTGTGCGTGTATTCCGGGTGCCGGCCCAGGTGCCCGGCAGCATGCACGACCTGAAGTACAGCCTGGCTTACGTGGTGAATGGGGTGTGCGTGCTCCGCTTCGATAACGAGGCCGGCAAGGGGGACCACTTCCACCGCGGCGAAGCAGAGGCGCCGTACGTGTTCACCTCGCTGGAACAGCTTTTGGCGGACTTCTGGGCCGCCGTCGATGATTGGAGAAAATGACATGACAAACACCGTAACCATTGGCGTCGCGTCGCGCGAAGAGATCAACGCTCGCTTCATACGCGCAATGACCACCGGCAAGCGCATGGCACCCTTCATTGGCTTTGTCGATGAGCGCGCGCTATGGCGCGCGCTGACGCCGCTACGCTGGGACATCCTCAAGGTGATGACGGGTGCTGGGCCGCTCGCACTACGGGAAATTGCGCGGCGCGTGGCGCGCGACGTGCGCGGCGTGCATGCAGACGTCCATTCGTTGCTGGCCACTGGGTTGATCGAGCGCGACCAGGCGGGGTTTCGTTTTCCTTACGATGCAGTGCATGTGGATTTCATTCTGACGGCGGCGTGATTTTCGAGAACGCTGACGCTTCAGGCAAAAATGGAAAATCTTGTGCTGATGCCATTGGGAGGATAAATTTTTTTGGCTATGCGGTCCAGACTTCTTCCGATCTTGTCAGCCTGCCTGCTTTTGGCGATTGCCATCGCGGCCGTCTGCCTTTCGCCTGTCCATGCGCAGCAGGAGCCGCCGACGAAGCCTGGCTTCCTGGATTCACTCGACAAACGGTCATGACTTTTCCAGGCCCCCCCAATCATGAAAGTCATGACCGTTTCCCTCTCCCCCAACCCCTCCCCCGCGAGGGGGGAGGGGAGGTTCGTGAGTCGCGTACGCGACTTTCACAGTAACTGTTGATCGCCGCTGCTCCGGCCCCGCCATCTCGACGCCAGCCGCCGGCAACAAAGCGCTTACCGTCCCCTCCTCCGGTGGAGGGCGCCGCGTTGCGCTGGTGATCGGCAATGGCGACTACCAGTACCCCGACAACCTGCCCAAGCTGGCCAACCCGGTGCATGACGCCGAAGACATCGCCAAAGCCCTGCGTGGTTTTGGCTTTGAGGTTATCGAAAGGAAGAACCAGACGCGCGAAGCCATGCTCCTATCCCCTTCAAGCCGGCAACCTCTGGGTTGCCGCCAGGCCACGCACCAGCATGCAGTCGAATTCGATGATCGCCAGGGTCGTTTTGTCGCGCGAGACGGGGAAGAAGCCGGACGGCAGGAATCCAGCCTCCTCGAACACGGACAGTGATTCGATGAAACCAGGAGTTCCTTCGTAGAGCGGGATCACCGAACACTCGATCAGGACGGCCCTGATCTGTGGCAGCAAGGCCGTCGCCCCCGAGAACACCTTGAGGTCAAATCCCTGCGTGTCCAGTTTGAGTAGCAGGCGATTGTCCGGCGCGGCAATGCCCTCGATGCCGTCCAGACGTCTGACCGGCACCTCGATGATTTCCTTCAGACCGGTGCGGTGAGGGAAATACTGCTCGGATTTCTCGTTGGTTTTCAGGAACGATGAAAAATCGCTGCCGGCAAGGATGTTGAGTTCCATCGCCCCATCCTGTTCGGCCAGCCCGCAAGAATGGGCCGTGAACAAACGGTCGGCGGCGAATTGCTCGGCGAGCGCACGGGCCATCGCCGGAATCGGCTCAAAGGCCTCGATGCGTCCGGCGAATCCGGCAGCGCGCAAGCGTAATGAAAATTGCCCGGCATTGGCGCCCACATCGATGACCGTATCAATCGCGTGCTTGTCGAGGACGTGCAGCAGGTGCCTGTCGAGTTGCAGGTGATTCTTGCGGCGGGAAATCGCATCGTAGCCAAACAAGCCGGCCAATGCAGGAACAAGTTTCATCTCTCTCCTTACAGTTGAACAGGTAGCGAGTCAGTCCCGCTAACGGTCATGGCGATACCGACACCCCCCGTTCGGAAATCATGACGGTTAGGGAGGGCCTCCCGATGGCGACTATTCAGCAAACAAGATCCAATGCTATATTGGGTCTCCGGAAGGGAAGATTGTATTCCTCCTGGAGCCGCCGGCGACCGGGGCCTCATGCTTTGCGGCTGGTCCGTGTAGGCTTCCTGCCTGACCGCACCCGCCACATGTTCCTAAGGCGCAGTTGTGTATGTGGAAATCGATCCTTGCCATCGCCGTCGGTGCTGCACTCGGCGCACTACTGCGCTGGCAGCTCGGGATCAAGCTCAACGCACTTTTCCCGACCATCCCGCCCGGCACGCTGGTCGCGAACCTGATCGGTGCCTACGTGATCGGTCTGGCGATTGCTTTCTTCGCCTCGTTCTCGGCCCTCTCTCCGGAATGGCGTCTGCTGGTGATTACCGGGTTCTGCGGCGGGTTGACCACTTTCTCGACTTTTTCCGCCGAACTGGCGACCCTGCTGCAGCAGGGGCGTGTCTTGTGGGCTCTCGGTATTGTCGCGGCACATGTCGTGGGCTCGGTTTTCATGACTTTTGCCGGCATGGCCACCATCGTCTGGGTAAGGAATTCGGCCTGATGCTGCCACCTGGGGCAGGCGGGAGTGACGCGACAAAGAGGTTTCAAGGACAGGGAGACCCGCATGGAAGGCTCATTTTTGAGATTCTACGTCAGTGAACGCGAGGAATGTCACGGTGTTCAGCTCTGGGAGTGGTTGCTCGAACGAGGCAACCAACTCGGAATCCGGGGCGGTTCGGCGTTTCGCTCGATCGGTGGTTTCGGGCGACGTCATGCCTTGCATGAAGACCGTTTCTTTGAACTGGCTGGAAGCGGCGGGATCGAGGTCGAGTTCATGGTCACCGAGGAAGAAGGAAAACGCCTGCTCGATCTGGTTCGCCGGGAGAATTTCCGCATCTTTTACACGCGCATCCCGGCTCAGTTCGCGATCATCCATCCGGATGCCCTGGACCCGCCGGATATGGCCACGGACGATTGACGCAAAAACCGTGAACATGCTCGGAAACCTGCGCGAATTGCCGCGGACCGTCTGGCTGCTCGGCCTGGTGAGTTTTTTCAATGATTCCACCAGCGAGCTGATCTACCCGCTGCTGCCGATCTACCTGGCCTCGGTATTGATGGCCGGCCCGAAGGCCTTGGGCATCATCGAGGGGATTGCTGAAGCGACCGGGAGTCTGCTCAAACTTCTTTCCGGCGTGCTCGCCGATCGTCGCGGCTCGGCCAAACCCTGGGTGGTTGGCGGTTATGCGCTGGCTGCGATCGCACGCCCGTTGCTGGCCTTCGCCACTTCCTGGCCGATGTTGCTGTTGCTGCGCTTTGCCGACCGGGTCGGCAAGGGCCTGCGCAGTTCGCCGCGGGATGCGCTGGTGGCGTTGACGGTGGAGCCGAGCCGGCGCGGACTGGCCTTCGGATTTCATCGTGCACTGGACAACGCCGGGGCCGTCGTCGGGCCGCTGCTGGCGGCCTGGCTGCTCGCCGAGCGAGTGCCATTGGCCAACATCTTTCTCTGGGCTACGCTGGGGGGCGCGATCACGGTTGCCCTGACGCTGGCGGTCAGGGAACCGCAGCGGGACGCGCCGGCAGCGGGAAAGCCTTTCAATTGGAGCTTGCAAGGCCTGCCGCCACCGTTCAAACGTTACCTGGGAGTACTGGCGCTGTTCACCCTGGGCAACTCATCGAACATGTTCCTGCTGCTACGGGCAAAGGAACTCGGTCTCGCTGAATACCAGATACCGCTGCTCTGGGCGCTGGTGTCCTGCAGTGCAGCGCTCTTTTCCACGCCGCTCTCGGCACTGTCCGACAGGCTCGGCCGCACCCGTCTGATCGTTGGCGGCTGGGGCGTCTATAGCGTGTTCTACTTGCTGCTCGGGGTAAATCCGCAGCCGCTGCTGCTGTGGCCGCTGTTCGCATTCTACGGTCTGTTCCTGGCGGCCACCGAAGGGGCTGAGAAGGCGCTGGTCGCCGACCTGGTGAGCAAGGAAATGCTGGGCACCGCTTACGGCTGGTTCAACCTGACCGCGGGTATTCTGCTGCTGCCTGCCTCGGTGATCTTCGGCGGGTTGTGGCAATTCGCCAGTCCGCTCGTGGCTTTTGCCTTCTCTTCGGCCTGTGCTTCGTTGGCGGCGCTTCTGCTGCACCTGTGGGTACTGCGGCGGAGTGAATGAGGATACGCATTTTCAGCGAACCGTGACCGCTTGCTCCTGCAAAGCCACTCGCTGTTGCCGGTAGGCGGCATGGAAAATGTTCCAGTCGCCATCATTCCAGCCGCCGGTGTGACGCAGCAACTGATCGAGATCATGCCTGCGCACGCGCTCACGACTGATACCCTGGCGCAGCTTTTCCAGATCGATGAAACGCACGTCACTTTCCTGATAGGTGTTGCCTATCGCCGGTATGCGACGGACGAATACATGCTTGCCGTACAGGCAACTGTGCTGCAGGCCATGATGATGGAGGCGGGCGCAGGCACGGGCAATGGCCGTGATCAGGGATGGACGCTGCGACGGCTGGCCATGCCCGACCGCGACATTCCACTCATCGAGGCTGATGAAGCCGTCGAGCGCGCGCGTCACCAGAATCGCACGCCAGCGGGCGGATTCCTGCCGGTCGCCGTAATAGAGCGCCTCGACGGCACCAACCTGGCGCGCACTGAGGCGCAGGATGTTCAGGTACTCGCGGTAGAAGGTCGGGATGCCGCGCCAGGGGTGACGTAGCGTTCGGCAGAGATGGTTTTCCTGTCGTTTCAGGAAGATGGCGCTGCCATCATCGAGCACATGCCGGCTGACGCCACTCCAGCCGCCACGGCGTTCATTGGGGGCTTCGTGCCAGTCGGTGCTGAGTGACCACAGCCCTTCGAAGTCAGCGAGCTGGCTGGCGCTCAGTTGCTCGCGCGCCAACTCGTCCGGAAACAGATCACGAGCTTTCACCAAGCGCGAGCCTTCACCGGGAATGCCGTGCGATGCACAGGCTAGACGGCTTTCTTGCGCAGAACATAGGTGCGCCACATGAACAGGCGCGGCAGGAAATCGAGGTGGCCGACGATCTCGAAGCCGGCATCACGGCACTCACGTTCGAACTGGGCGCGCTGTACGATGAAGCGGTTGTCGCTCTTTTCGCCTTGTTGCAGGCGCTTCTGTTCAAGCCGGCGGCGGCGCCAGGCCTTGTAGTTGCCGTCTACCCACAGCGACAGCACCACCGTATCGCGGGTCACGCGACGAAATTCCTTCAACATCGCCAGGCGGTCGGCCGATTCGCCAATGTGGTGCATGAGGCGAATCGAAAAGATGCAGTCGACACGGTCGTCGGGCAAGGTGATCTCGAAGGCAGAACATTGCAACAGGTGGAAACGTCGCACGACGGCCGGGTCGCGCACTTTCCCGGCGATTTCGAGCATGGCTGCGCTGTAATCGGCTGCCAGCAGTTCGCGTTGCGGGTTCTCGGCCAGCATCGACCAAAAGCGCCCCGTGCCACAGGGCAGGTCCAGAACCGACGCCGGGTTGCCGGCCAGGGCCAGGGCGCGGGCGGCCATGCGATGCTCCATGCGGTCGGAGAGCTTTTTCTCGTTGTGCTTCCGGAAGTACTCCTGTGAATGAGTATCGGTGTACTTGTCCGAAAAGGACAGGTGAATGGCCGGTTTCTGCTGGTCGCTCATGTCGTCGCTTGGCGTGGGGGCGTGGTGTGGCGGGGGTGTGCGGCGGAGAGCCAAGCATACCATAGAGCTGGCTGTCGGCACGGTTGGCAGAGGCCTGTGGCAGGGCAATCGCATGAATCTTATCGTTGCGCATCGGGAACCAGGCTGCGCACGTAAAAAACGGCGTCACTACTCAGGTACATGGCATGCCTCGTGCTATTGACTGTGCATGGTCATGACGCGCCCGACTGGCTGAAGAGATAGGCATGGTAGCCATCTTGTGGATACCGTCCAACCCGTTCCGACAACCCGACGCAAGACAATCCGGTCCCCCTCGCACGACCCCTGGCTCGCCGGTGCGAGTCACGTAGTAAGCGCGACCGCGTTGCCCTCGGGCGTGTATTCGAGGGTGCCGCAGGTAGGGATTGGTCACGGCTGCTGCCGCCAGCGGCTCTCGGCTGACGTCCATGTCGTGAAGACTTGGCGCCCGTGCGGGTCGACGTTGACGGCGACCCGTGGCCGGCCGAAGGGTGGCGGCGAAGCACGGATTATTGCGCGAACTGGAATGGTGATTTGCGCTGCACGACGATTCCCCTCAGAGGATTTTGCGCCGACCATGTCTACCCGTGACTGGCGCTCGCATTGGCCTCCCGGCCACTGCCCCGCGTCATCGCCTCGTCCCTCACCTCTGGAGAATCCTCATGTCCGCCACCCCCGCCACCCCCATCAAACTCTATCGCCACCCCTTGTCCGGTCACGCCCATCGCGTGCAACTGATGCTCTCACTGCTCGATTTGCCGACGCAACTCGTCGACGTCGACCTGATGAAGGGCGCGCACAAGCAGTCCGAGTTCCTGGCCCTGAACCCGTTCGGGCAGGTTCCCGTGATCGACGACAACGGAACGATCGTTGCCGATTCGAACGCGATTCTCGTCTATCTGGCACGCCGGTACGGAGGCGAGCGCTGGCTGCCGAGCGATGCCGTCGGCGAAGCCGCGGTGCAAAGGTGGCTGTCCGTGGCCGCCGGCCAGATTGCCTTCGGGCCGGCGGTGGCGCGTCTGGTGACGGTATTCGGGGCGAAGAAGAATGCCGACGAAGCGATTGCTCTTGCACACGCCGTGTTGAAGGTCATTGAAGAGGAGTTGTCGCGGCACGCCTTCCTCGTCGGTGACGGAATGACCATCGCCGATGTGGCAGCCTACACTTACCTCGCGCATGCGCCCGAGGGCAACGTGTCCCTGGACGCTTACCCGAAGGTGCGCGACTGGCTGGCGAGGATCGAAGGTCTGCCCGGCTTTGTCGGCATGCAGCAGACCGCCGCTGGACTGGCGGCTTGACCACCGCAACCGGGAGTCGGCAAGGATGAACGCCACAACAGCTTCCCCCTGGCACCGCGGCGAACGCGAGCTGCAACAAAGCGTTGGCGTCGCCGAGCGCATGGAGGTCTTTGGTCGCCAGGTCATCCGCGACTTCATGCCGGAGCAGCATCGCGCGTTCTACCGGCAGCTGCCGTTCCTGGTGATCGCCGCCGTCGACGCCACCGGCGATCCCTGGGCGACACTCGTCGAGGCGCGCACCGGTCTGGCGCAGTCAGCCGATGCGCAGCACCTGCAGATCAACGCCCTGCCCGGCCAGGGAGATCCCGCTGGCGATGCCCTGAGGCCGGGCGACGGCATCGGCGTGCTCGGCATCGAGCTGCACACGCGCCGCCGCAACCGCGTCAATGGCAGAGTCGTTGCGCGCGACGACCGCCGGCTGACGCTGCAGGTCGAGCAGGCCTTCGGCAACTGTCCGCAGTACATTCAGGCAAGAAGCGTCACGTTTTCCGCTGATCCCGCCGAGCCTTTCACCGGTCATGCGGAAGTCCTGTCGACACTCGACGCCGAGGCCAATGCCATGATCCGGGCTGCCGACACCTTCTTCGTCGCCAGCTACGTGGATCCGGAGGGAGATGCCGGCAGACGCCAGGTCGACGCCTCGCATCGCGGCGGCAAGGCCGGTTTCGTGCGTATCGACGGCGATGTGCTGACCATCCCCGATTTTGCCGGCAACCTGCATTTCAACACGCTCGGCAATCTGCGGGTCAATCCGCGGGCGGGCCTGCTGTTCATCGACTTTGCCAATGGCGATCTGTTGCAGCTCACCGGCCGCACCGACCTCGTTCTGACGGGCGACGAAGTCAGCAGTTTTCAGGGGGCCGAGCGGCTTTGGCGTCTGCACGTCGACAAGGCGGTACGCCGCCGCGGCGTGCTGAAACTGCGCTGGCGCCCTGGAGAGGTCTCTCCCAATTCGCTGTTGACCGGGTCGTGGGAAGAAGCCCTGGCCCGCCAGCAAGCACAGGCACTGCGCAACCAGTGGCGGCGTTTTCGCATCGCACGCATCACCAACGAAAGCTCGACCATCAAGTCGTTCCATCTCGAAGCCGCCGACGATGCCGGTTTGCCGCTCTTCAAGGCCGGGCAGCACCTGCCCATCCGGCTGGCCGTCGGCGCGGGAGCCACGCCGGTCATTCGCACCTACACCCTGTCGGTGGCGCCGTCGGATGGCTGCTATCGCATCAGCGTCAAACGCGAAGGACGGGTTTCGCAGTTCCTTCATGACCACACCGTCGTCGGCGATGAAATCGAAGCCCGTGCGCCACTGGGCAATTTCGTCGTGGACCCGCATGAAACCCGACCGCTGGTGCTCCTGTCGGCCGGAGTGGGCATCACCCCCTTGCTCGCCATGCTGCGCGAAGTGGTGTACGAAGGCCTGCGTACCCGCGGCGTACGCCAGACCTTCTTCGTGCATGCGTCGCGCACCCTGGCCGAGCGGGCCTTCGCCGGCGAACTGCAGGAACTGGTCGAGCGTGCCGATGGTGCGGTCGAGGCGGTGCGCATTCTCAGTCAGCCCGAACCCACGGCCGTTCTCGGCCGTGACTATGACGTTCAGGGCCGCATCGACCTGCGCTTGCTGAAGGCCATCCTGCCCTTCGACGATTTTGACTTCTACCTCTGCGGCCCGGCGGCGTTTGCCCAGGACCTGTACGACGGCTTGCGGGCGATGCAGATTGCCGACGAGCGAATTCACGTCGAGCAGTTTGGCCCCTCGTCGCTGCGCCGGCGGGTAACGGAAGCGGTCACGGAAGACCGCCGGCCCACCCTGCCGGTGACCGAAACTTCCGTCGCGGTCGTGTTTGCGCGGTCGGCCAAGGAGGCCCGCTGGCAAGCGGGTGACGGCAGCCTGCTCGAACTGGCCGAAGCGCGCGGGCTGACGCCGGAATTCAGTTGCCGAGGCGGTTCGTGCGGCACATGCAAGACCCGGATAATGGCAGGCCAGGTCAGCTACACGTCGCCGCCGGCGGTCGCCATGGGGACCGACGAGATTCTGATTTGCTGTTCGGTGCCGGCGGCGGGAGTCGGCAGCGCGACAGGACTGGTGCTGGACTTGTAAGGTGCCGATGCCAGCTTCTCGCCGGCAGCGGGCATCGGCAAGAAATGACTCGAGGAAAGGAGTTTGTCCATGAACACGTTGAAAGTTGATGTCGCCATGATCGGTGCCGGCACTGCCGGAATGTCCGCCTACCGCGCCGCGCTGGCGCATACCCGCAGCGTCCTGGTAATCGAGGGAGGGCCGTACGGGACCACCTGCGCGCGCGTCGGTTGCATGCCCAGCAAACTGCTGATTGCCGCTGCCGAGGCCGCGCATGCGGCAAGACACGCCGACGCCTTCGGTGTCGTCGCCGATTCGCTGCGCATCGATGGCGCCGCCGTCATGCAGCGGGTTCGCAATGAACGTGACCGCTTCGTCGGCTTCGTCACCGAGGCGGTGGACCATTGGCCGGCCGAGCACCGCCTGCGCGGTCACGCCCGTTTTCTCGACGGTCACACGCTGCAGGTTGGCGAGCACACGCGTGTCGAGGCGCGGCGCATCGTCATCGCCACCGGCTCACACCCGAACGTGCCGGCCGAATGGCGCGAGGCCGCCGGCGATCGGCTGATCGTCAACGACGACGTCTTTGCCTGGCAATCGCTACCGCAGTCCGTCGCCGTGCTCGGTACCGGGGTGATTGCCCTGGAGCTGGCGCAGGCCTTGCATCGACTGGGCGTGCGCGTCGGTGTCTACGGCCGCAGCGAGCGCGTCGGGCCGCTCACCGACCCCACCCTGCAGGTCGAAGCGCGCAAGATCTTCGCGGAGGAACTGCCGATGCGCCTGGGCGTTTCCGACCTACACCTTCGGCGTGTCGGCAACGAGGTCGCCGTCCGCGTCGGTGACGAGGAGCCGGCCGCTGAACAACGCTACGCGTGGATACTGGCCGCGAGCGGCCGCCGTCCCAATCTGCAGGCGCTAGGCCTGGAGCATAGTGGGCTGCCGCTAGATACGCGCGGCGTGCCCGTGTTCGATCCATGCACGGGCCAGATCGCCGACAGCCACGTCTTCATCGCCGGCGACGCCACCCATGAGCGGGAGATCCTCCACGAGGCGGCGGACGAGGGTCGCATCGCCGGTGACAATGCCGGCCGCTTCCCCGATGTGCGCGTGCGTCCGCGTCGCGCCCCGCTGTCGGTGGTGTTCTCCGATCCGCAGGTCATGCTCGCCGGACAGAGCCACGCGCAGTTGTTGCGTTCCGGGCTGGACTTTGCCGTGGGTGAGGTCTCGTTCGAGGATCAGGGGCGCAGCCGTGTGATGCTGAAGAATCGCGGCGCCCTGCATCTTTACGCCGAGCGGCGCAGCGGTCGCCTGCTGGGGGCCGAAATGGTCGGTCCGGCGGCGGAGCATCTGGGGCATCTGCTCGCCTGGTCGGTGCAGCGAGGCGACAGCGTGCAGGAGATGCTCGACAGTCCGTTCTACCACCCGGTCATCGAGGAGGGCCTGCGAACGGCGCTGCGCGGACTACAACGCGCATTGCGCATGGGGCCGCCGCCCGTCGAGCGTTGCCTCGACTGTGGTCCGGGCGCGTGAACTGCGGCCCGGGCACCCTGCTTTTGCAGTGGACGCTCTTGCTGACGCCAGGCTGGACGGCCGCAGAACCTGGGCTTGCCTACCGCGTTCAGGCCGCCAGAAAACGCCGATTCAACTCAGCGCCGGCTCCGCCCGCAAACGTTCGACCGCCAGATCAAGAAACGCGCGTACTCTCTGCGAAGCATGTCGTCCTTCGCGGTGCAGCACGTGCACGGGCAGCGCCGGTAGCTCGAAGTCGCCGAGCACGGCCTGCAGGCGGCCGCTGCGCAAGTGTTCAGCGACCTGGTAGGAGAGCAGACGGGTCAGGCCAAAGCCGCCCAATGCCGCCGCCAGCGCCGAATCGTTGCTGGTGGTGGTCATGCGCGCTTGCAGCTTGACGACGCGTGGCGCACCGTTCTCCATCAGTCGCCATTCCGGCGTCGGCGTGACGCCTGCCGCCGAGACGATCCGGTGGCCGAACAAGTCATCGGGCGTACGCGGCTCGCCACACTGGTGAAGATAAGCCGGGGCCGCGCAAATGACCCGGCGCACGTGTCCAACCGGCACGGCCTGCAGCGAGGAGTCGGCCAGTGCGCCGATACGCACCGCCACATCGACGCCTTCGTCGAGCAGGTTGATCACACGATCGAGAAACAGACAGACAGCGCTGACCTCGGGATAGCGCAACAGGTATTCGGTGACGATGGGGGTGACGAACTGGGCACCGAACAGCACCGGGGCCGTCAGCGTCAGGCGTCCGCGCGGTGCCCTGTGCGTGCCGCCGACCGACTCGTCCGCTTCGGCAACGTCGGCCAGAATGCGCCGACAGTCATCGGCATAGCGTGCACCGGAGTCAGTCACCCGGACGATGCGCGTGCTGCGCGCCAGCAGACGAACACCGAGCTGCCGCTCGAGTTCGTTGATGGCTCGCGTCACTGCCGATGGCGACAGGTTGAGCTTGCGCGCCGCACCGGCGAAGCCGTTGGCATCAACCACGGCCACGAGTACCTTCATGTGCTGAAGTCTGTCCATGCAGTCGCCAACTCCCTTGCGCCAGGATCTGGCCGTTTTCCGGGTGACGGTGCGGAGGCCCCCCCCCGCAGGTCATGTCTGAAGGATTCTAGCCGATTTATCCGGCCTTCCTTGACCTCCACCTGCAAACCCGGCACGCGGATAAACTCCCGTTCGTTGTTGGTCACCAGGATCCACCCTTCGGCACGGACGTGGGCGGCGAGCCACAGATCAGAGGGCTTCCCGCTCCTGCGGCGGGGCATCGTCGCGGCCATCGGCCATGAAGTCGGCGGTCAGGCTCACCAGCGCATCGAAGATCCCGGTGGCATCAACCGGCGCTGCGCGCAAAACGATTTCATCGCCGCAGTAGAGGACCAGCCATGGCCGGCGGGGAAGATTCATGCCAGGCACGGCAATCCAGATCTGAACAGACGACAGGAATCTCGCACCGTTGGCGAGGCCTTACCGCTCGGACAACAAGCGCACCCGTACTCGCCCTTTTCCCAGATGCGCGGCGAGCAGTCTGTAGGTATCCCGGTCGAACCGCCCCTGACCCGACTGACCCAGCAGGATTTGCTGGATCCCGGTCTCGCTGCGCGCGCTGCCCAGGTGCCGCCAGCCGTTCACGACGTGGACTTCCTCCACTTCCCGCAGCTCGTCCCGCTCGACGATGCCGATCGCTCCGGGGTAGGGCCAGGCGGCAAGCTTCAGCTTCGTCAGCGCCGACAGCATACGAGCGCTGTGCACGCCAAGGGCTTCCTTGCCCACGCAGGCACCCCGGCATTGCCCGACCTGGTGGGCGAAGCAGGGTCGTCCAGGCCGGGCGGGTCTTTCCAGACCGAGGATGATCGGACACAGTTGATGCGCTGCAGCCATCTCGCGCAGGGTTTCGGTGGCTTCCCGACGGTTGGCAAAGAGGCCAAAAAGACCTTCCGAACGCACGAAATCGGCAGCCTGGCCACTGACCAGTGTGAGCCGGCATTCGCCTGGGACCACTTGCACCCACTGCCAGGTGCACAGATCCGAAGAGCGGCGCAAGCGACGATTGTGAATCGGTTGGCATTCCTTGACCAGTCGCGATTCCAGCAGCAGGGCGCCGAGTTCGCCGACCGTCTCATGCCAGTGCATGCGATGCACTTGCTGGCTGAGGCGCATCTCCTTGTAATCACGCAGATCGGACGCGAAGTGAGCCCGTACGCGCTGACGCAGGTTGACGCTTTTCCCCACGTACAGCAGCGCGTCGTTGTCGCCGTAGAACAGGTACACCCCGGGGGATTCGGGCAGATCGTCGAGCAGGGCAGGATCGAGATGAGGCGGCAGGCTGGGGCGTTCGAGCTGCTGACGGACGGCCTCGGCCAGAGCCTCTTCGCCGCAATCCCGTTGCAACAGGCGCCAGAACTGCCAAAGCCGGTGGACGTCGGTCAAGGCGCGGCAGCGGTCGCCCGTCGCCAGATCATGACGGATCATGAGACTGTCCAGCTTGTGTTTCTGGTGTGCCGGGAAAAGCTTGCGAGACAGGCGCACAGTACACAGCACGTCGGCCCGGAAGGACTTCCCCAGGCGCTGGAATTCACTCTTGACGAAGCCATAGTTGAAGCGGGCATGGCGGGCAATCAACAGACGCCCATGCAGGCGATCGGCCAGTTCTGCCGCGACCTGAGCGAAGGGAGGCGCGTCGACTACCGTCTCGTTGCGGATACCGTTGACTTGCTGGATGAACTCAGGGATCGATCGCTGTGGGTTGACCAGGGTGCTCCAGGTCGCGACCCGATCACCCTCTGCTTCGAGCACATCGATCCTCGTGATGCGGTCCCGTAGCGGATTGGCCCCGGTGGTTTCCAGGGCGATGAAGGCCAGCCGCGCGGGAATCATGGGAGCAGGCCCGGTGCGCGGCCGAGCCAACCGTCGAGCGGTCTCCCTGCCAAGGGTTCCCCCGCGCCGCGACGCTTGTCGAACAGACTGACTTCGAGGCCAGCCTGCTGTAGTTGCGAGGCACAGGACAGTCCGGCGATGCCGGCGCCGATCAGCGCAACACGCGGCGTCGAATTCATGATTTTCCTGTCAATGGTCGACGCCAGATCTTGAGCCATCGCCTGTCTTCATGATCACGGGAATATTGTCCTGGACAATTTGCATTTGACACCCTATATTCTAGCCACTTCTGGTTTATTTTAACGTTTTTTTCATTAGTGTCCATTACAATTCCCCAGATGCTGCTCGCTGGCCTGTCAAAGCGTCCTGCACTTCTTTAGGGCGGGGGCGTGGTGGGCAGCAGAAGGACTGACGCGGAGATGTCATGGAAAGAATAGCCTTGGTCACGGGAGCAGCCGGCGGCTTGGGTCAATCGATGGCGGCCAGGCTGGCTGAGTCAGGCTGGCGACTGATCGTGACCAGCCGGGATGGCGAGCGCCTGGCCGGCAGCTTCGGCGACAACCCTCTTCAGGTGGTCGCCGACTGCTCCAGCGTGGCCGGAGCACGCCACATTTTCGCGGTGGCCAAGGCACATCGGATGCTGCCCACGGCGTTCGCACACTGCGTCGGCAACATTCGGCTGGGCGCATTGCATCGACAGGCCGAGAGCGACTTTGCTGCCTGCCTCAACGCCAATCTGATCAGTGCCTTCCATACCCTGGCGGCTTTCGTCGGTGCCTTGCGCGACGCCAAGACTCGCGGGTCGGCGGTGCTGGTCTCGTCGGCTGCGGCACGCATCGGCACTCCCAATCACGAGGCGGTAGCAGCCACCAAGGCCGGCGTCGAAGGACTGGTACGCAGTGCTGCGGCGACCTATGCGGGCAATGGCATCCGCATCAACGCCGTCGCCCCCGGCATCATGGACACGCCGGCCGCGACCGCCATTCTGGGCAGCGCGATGGGCCGCGACGCAGCGGCTCGCCAGTACCCCTTGCCGGGAATCGGTTCCGCGGACGAACTGGCCGAACTGATGGTCTGGCTGCTCTCGGACAAGGCGGCGCGGGTCACCGGTCAGGTCTGGTCGATGGACGCCGGCTTTTCCACCCTTCGACCACTGGTCAGGTAAGGCGGCATGGATCACCCTCATCCTGAGCCCCTTGCGCGCCGTGTCGCCTGGCTCGGTTACGGCGGGCTGCTGCCCTTTCTCGTCCTGGCGTCCGCCAGCCTCGGCAATGCGCAGCACGCGCAGCTCCGGAACGAGGCGCGGCTTGCCTACGCTACGGTGATCCCGAGCTTCGTCGGCGCCCTGCATTGGGGATTCGCCATGACTCGGGATCTGCGTGCGAGTCTGCGGACATGGCGCTTCGTCTGGAGTATCGTCCCGGCACTGCTGGCCTGGTCGACATTGTGGCGATCAGTATTCTGGTCCTGCACCGGACGGCGGTGCTGACGGTCGCGATTGCCGCGTTCATCGTCATGGTGATGAAAGGTCCGGCTGACGTGGCGGACGTTGATCCCGTCGAGGATTCGGAAAGCCCGGATTCTTCGGATGGCCGCTAGCAGCCCTCGTGGCGATGGATTCCATGCCCAGTGTTCCCGGCTGCTGCCGGGTCGGATGGGAGGCATCCGTTACCAGGCGGCTCTGCAGCCACCTGCCGGCGAATGGACGATACTGCGACTGGCCGCAGCCGATTTTGTCCCGACCTGGCGAGGACGTGTCGTCGACCATCTGCCACCGCTTGGCCTCTCACGCGCACGACAGGTGGGTCTTCTGATCGCCGATCGACAGTTGGGTCCGTTCAGGCTCGATCTGCGGACGATCGAACGGGTTCGCTGAAGGAAGCACGACGATGTTCAAAGCGTTCATTCTTTCTCTTGTGCTCATCTCATCCTCCGTGCCGGCGGGTGCCGATGAGTCGTCCTTGCCGCTTGGCGAACTGGCCAAGCCAGGTCGGGTGCTGATGCTCAGGCATGCGCACGCGCCGGGGATCGGCGACCCGCCGAATTTCGTCATCGGTGATTGTTCCACACAGCGCAATCTCGATGCCAGTGGCCGGGCTCAGGCGCGACGGCTGGGAGAGCGTCTGCGTGCGGCCGGCGTGGCGAAAGCGAGCGTCTTCGCAAGCCAGTGGTGCCGCGCGCTCGAAACGGCCCGCCTGCTGGACCTTGGCCGGGTAGAGCCCTTGCCTGCACTGAATTCGTTTTTTGAAAGGCAGGACGACAGGCCAGTGATTCTCGACGGCTTGCGGGCTTTCCTCGCCAGGTTGCCCGTCGATGGCCCGCCGGTGATCCTGGTCACCCATCAAGTCGTGGTGAACGCCTTTAGCCGGGCAACGCCTCCCGCCGGTGGCGGCAGCATCTTCCAGCTCAACGGGACCGGCGCGCCGCAGTGGCTTGGCACCATCCCGATGGAGGTGCCGGGGACTTCAGACGGCCTGCCCAAAGCTGAACTGGTCGCCTTCGCCGCCGGGCCCGAGTTGGTCGGTGATGTCGAGATTGACGCCCCCTGATGAAGGTTCATATACGCTCGTCGGTGCCGTTGGATTTCTTATCCTTGCAAAACCCGTTCGACGACGCTCCGGAAAATGCGCAGCGCCGGCGTCTCGATCGCCGGATCGTGCTGCAGGGGAAAAGCGCAGCCACCTGCGAACCGGCAGTCGCGGAAGAAGGTGGTCGGCCAGATGCGCGGCGGGGTTGACCATTCGCCGGGTGTGGCAAGCGGGACAGGCACCACGGACACCCATCCGCTGGCCTGCCGCGACGGCAAACGATTGTCGCGGCACCGCCAACCGGGGCATACTGGCACGCCTGACGCCGCTGCGCCACCACCACCGACAGCACCCGATGATCCGTCTCGACGACACCACCCGGCACGAACTGATCACCCTGCTCGCGCCGATCTTCGCCCGCGAAGACCGGCGCCGCGAGCTGCTGGCGCTGGCACTGGGCGCCGACAGCCCGGCGTTGCGGCAGATCACCGGCAGCGAGTGGCAGAGTCCGGTCGAAGCCTTCGTCCTGCGGCTGGTCGACGCGCTGGCGCGCGCTGACGAGACGGGTCCGCCGGCCTTGGCGAAACTGCTCGACTTCGCGCGCGAGCGGGTGGCAGACGGCTGCCGAGCGCGCGTCGCCGCGCTCGCGGCGATGATCCCCGCCACCACCTCGACCGCCGCCAGCGCCACCAGCGCCACCGCAACGCCACTGCACCTGCGCGTCTTTCTCGCCTCGCCGGGCGACGTCAGCGAGGAGCGTGGACTGGCGCGGCAGGTCCTCGAACAGATCCCCTACGACCCGCTGCTGCGCGGCCAGCTGACGATCGAGACCGTCGCCTGGGACCAGCCCGGCGGCGGCACGCCGATGCTGGCGACGATGACGCCACAGGCGGCGATCGCCGCCGGGCTGCCGCGGCCTGCGCAATGCGACATCGTCGTCGTCATCGTCTGGTCGCGGATGGGAACGCCACTGCCGGCCGACCCGTACCGCAAGCCCGACGGCAGCACCTACGTCTCGGGAACCGAATGGGAGTATCTCGACGCGCTGGCGGCCGCCGAGCGCTGCGGGCGGCCGCAGATCCTCGTCTATCGCCGCACCGGGAAATGCCTGCTCGACCCCGACGACGCCGATTTCGACGACCGGCTGGGCCAGCGCCGCCGCGTCGAGGCGTTCTTCGCCACGTTCCGCAACCCCGACGGGTCGATCCGCGGCGGGGTGAACGAGTATGCCGCCCCCGCAGCCTTCGGCCGCGACCTCGGCCTGCACCTGCGATCGCTGATCGCTGGATTGCTGCGCCGCCGACCGCAGCCGGCAGCCAGCCCAGCGCCGGCCGCGCCCGCCGGACCGGCTGCCGCGCCGCTGCCGCTCTGGACGGGATCACCCTTCCCCGGCCTGCGCGCCTTCACGCCGGCCGACGCGCCGATCTTCTTCGGCCGCGGCCGCGAAACCGACCAGCTCGTTCGCCGGCTCGCCGACGGTGGCCGCTTCATCGCCATCGTCGGCGCGTCGGGATCGGGCAAGTCGTCGCTGGTCGCCGCCGGACTGCTGCCGCGGCTCGCCGACAACGCCATCGAGGGCAGTCAAGGCTGGCTGCTGCCGCAGGTACAGCCGGCCGGCGCGGCCGACCGCAGGCAGTGGTCCGGGCTGCGCTTCACCCCTGGCGAACTCGGCGACAACCCCTTCCTGGCACTCGCCGCCCGCCTGGCGCCGCTGCTGCCGGAGCCGATCACACCGCGCGAGCTGGCGGCGAAGCTCGCCGGCGATCCCGCCAGCGTCGCCGCCGACGCGACCGCGATCCTCGCCACGCAGCCGGACTGGGCCGAGATGCTGGTCTTCATCGACCAGTTCGAGGAACTGCTCACCGTCGTCGCCGAAAGCCAGCGCGCGCCTTTCGTCGAGCTGCTCGCGGCGGCGGCGGCAACGCCGCGGTTGCGTCTGCTGGTGACCATGCGCGCCGACTTCTATCCGCGCTGGCTGGCCTGGCCGCGGCTGCCCGAGGCGCTGTGCGCCGAGCAGTTGCCGGTCGTCGCCCCCGGCCTCGCCGCGCTGTTCCAGATGATCACCGCGCCGGCGGCGCGCGCCGGACTCGACCTCGACGAAGGCCTCGCGGCGCGCATCCTCGAAGAGACCGGCAGCGATGCCGGCGCGCTCGCGCTGCTCGCCTTCGCGCTGCACGAGCTGTATGAAGCGAGAAACGAAGCCGGCCGCCTGACGCACGCCGCCTACGACGGCTTCGGCGGCGTCCGCGGGGCGATCAGCCGCCGCGCCGAAAAGACCTTCCAGGCGCTGCCGGCTGCCGCACAGGCGCTGCTGCAGCCGGTTTTCGGCGAACTCGTCGAAGTCGACGAACGCGGCGTCGCCACCCGCCGGCGGCTGCCGCGTTCGCGCCTGGCGTCGGGCAAGGACGCCGAACGCCTGCTCGACGCATTCATCGATGCGCGGCTGCTGGTCAGCAGCCAGGGCGCCGCCGGCGCCGTCATCGAAGTCGCGCACGAGGCGCTGTTCCGCGAGTGGCCCCGACTGCGCGACTGGATCGGCGAACGCGCCGACGACCTGCGCACGCTGCGCCAGGCCGAGGCGGCGGCCGCCGAATGGCAGCGCAGCGGCGGTGCGACCAGCCACCTGTGGCCGCACGAGCGCCTGCAGCCGGTGCTCGAAGCGCTGGCGCGGCTGGGCAAGGACCGAGCGGACCTCGCGGAGCCGGCGTGCTCGTTCCTGCGTCCGGAAGCCGAACGGCTCCTGGCCGAGATCGCTCAGCCGGCGACGAGCCACTACCGCCGCGCCGAGATCGGCGACCGGCTGGCGAGCATCGGCGATGCGCGGCCCGGCGTCGGCATGCTGGCCGACGGCGCGCCGGACATCGACTGGTGCGAGATCCCGGCTGGGACGGTGGAACTCGAAGACGGTCGTGGCGAATTCCGAGTCGAGCGCTTCTTCATCGCCCGCTACCCGCTGACCTGGCAGCAGTACCAGGCTTTCGTCGCCGACCCGCAGGGCTACGCCGACCACCAGCACTGGTGGCAGGGGCTGCAACGCGAAGCCTCACCGGGCGAGCAGTTTCGGCCGATCGGCAACTGCCCGGCTGAAAACGTCTCGTGGTACGACGCCATCGCCTACTGCCGCTGGGCGAGCGCGCGGCTGGGGCACGAGGTGAGGCTGCCGACCGAAGCCGAGTGGCAGCAGGCGGCATTGGGCGGTCAACGCGGCAACGAATACCCCTGGGGCTACTGGCGGGAAGGCTGTGCGAACACTTCGGAGAGCCGGCTGGGCCGAACGACGGCGGTCGGCATGTATCCGGCCGGGGCTTCCGCCCAGGGCGTCCTCGACCTCGCCGGCAACGTCTGGGAGTGGTGCCTCAGCGAGCACGCAGATCCTCGCCAGACGGCGCTCAGGGCCGACGCCCGGCGCGTGGTGCGCGGCGGCTCCTGGGGCTACGGCCGCGTCGTCGCGCGCTGCGCCTGCCGCCTCGGCTATGTCCCGGGCAACCGCAACGGCGATCTGGGTTTGCGGTTGGTGTGTGTCTCCCCCATCCTGAAGCGCTGACCACTGGTTCTCTGATCTCTGTCAACTCTGCGGCACTGGCACTCTGAAACGCCGCGCAGCGGCGTTTTGCGGGGCGCGAAGCGCCCCGCGCGCAAAAAAATGGGGGGGTGGCTGCCGGACGGTCGGCCGAATCCGGGTGAACTGGCCGCCCGACGCCTTTGCGTTGCTGCCGCCATCGATGGCGAGCAACCTGTCCGTGCACCGGCCGGCAATGGCTGCGGCGGCCAGCCGCACTGCCTCCTCGGCAGCCAGGCCGGACGCAGCACGTAGGTTGCGCTGAGGAACGAAGCCCAACAGCTGCAACGCGCCCGCGACGGCGGGCTGCGGCTCCTCGCCGTCGAGCTTCGCCCTTTGGGGGCGCCGCTGCCCTCGGGCGTTGGGCTTCGCAGGCTCAGCCCAAGCTACGGCTTGCGGGCGACGCGCAGCGGCCGCCCGGGTTCGCAGGCTGCGCCTGTCATGCCGCCATCACCGATCGCCGCCCACTCCGGCACAGCCTTGGGCGACCGCGGCCGCATCGTGAACCGAAGCCCGCGAAACACCTCCTTCCGCAACCCCCACGAATCGGCGTAGCGGATGTGGTTCACCCAGCCCTTGACGCTGGCGTCGAACTCGCCGAAGCTGATCCGCCCGGCGCGGTAGTCGTCGAGACGCTCGCCGAGGTGGCTGACGGTGGCGCGGACCTTGCGCGCCTTCAGCAGCCGGTGCGTCGGGTAGACGACAAAGCCCAGCCAGGGGATGCCGCAGCGCGTCGGCAGCACCTGCGCCTCGGTCTCATGAATCGTCAGCCGCAACTGCGCCAGACGGTCGACGAGCGCACGCTTCCAGGCCCACAGTTCGCGCTTGCTGTCGCTGAACAGCGCAAAGTCGTCCACGTAGCGCAGGTAAGCCGGGCAGCGCAGTTCTCGCGTCACGAACTGGTCGAAGGGGTGCAGGTAGCAGTTCGACCAGAACTGCGAACTCAGATTGCCGATCGGCAATCCGCGCGGGCGGCAGGCGGCGAGCAGATCGTCACCCGGAAAATGGACCATCTCGTACTCGTCGTCGAGCACGCCGATACCGCTCGCCAGGATGCGATCGACCAGCGCCAGCACGTCGTCCTCGGGAATCGTCCGCGCCAGCGTCGCGCGCAGGATCGCGTGGTCGATCGACGGAAAGTGCCTGACGATGTCGGCGCGCAGCACGTAGGCGTAACGCTGCGCGAACTGCTGCAGACGGTCCACCGCCCGGTGCGTTCCCTTGCCGGCGCGATTGGCGTAACTGTCGGCGATGAACAGGCGCTCGAAACGGGGCTCGATGACGCGGCACAGCGCGTGCTGGACGACCCGGTCGCGAAACGGTGCGGCGCTGATCTTGCGCCGCTTCGGTTCCTCGATGTAAAAATGGACGTAGGGCCCCGGGCGGTAGCTGCCACCTTGCAGATCGCGCCGGATCGCCAGCAGGTGGTCGGCGAGCTGGTACTCGAAAGCCGCCGCCGCGTGCCCGCCGCGTTTGCCCCGCGCCGCCTTGCCATGCGACGCCAGCAGGTTCTCCCAGCCGGCAATCCGCTGGTACGCTGCGCTGGCGCCCGCACCCGGCATCCCTGAAGTGCTGGCCTGCTCACCGGAGAAGCCGATGCCTGAAGAAATGATCGTGTTCACCCGCTGTTATGACCTGCTCGCCTGGCTGCTGCCGAGAGCCGAGAAATTCCCGCGCGCCTTCCGTTTCACCGTCACGCAGCGCCTGATCGATGCCGCGCTGAACCTGCAGGAAGCGCTGTTCGAGGCGCAGAGCCAGCGCGGCGCGCCACGGCTGGACGCGCTTCGCCGCGCCGACGCCGCGCTCAACCACCTGCGGCTGTACCTGCGCCTGGCGTGGGACTGGCGCTGGCTCAACGCCGGCCAGTACGAACACGTCAGCGCGATCGTCGCCGAGATCGGCCGCCTGCTCGGCGGCTGGCTGAAGCAGAGCGCACGCTGACGCAGGGCGAGGCGCCTCGGGGCTTACGCCCGGGAGGCGCCTCTCTTCTCTATCTGCCCGACGGCGCGCGCCCCGGGGGGCAATCCGTGCGGACGGGACCAGCCTGCGCCATCCACAGTGCCTTCGCCTCGGCCCGCCAACCGTGGTTGTCGGGCATTTCCGGCCCGGCCCTCGCGGGCCGGGTTTTCAGAAGGCCTGCACGATGTGGGAGACACACACCAACCGCAAACCCAGATTGTTGTTGCGGTTGCCCGGGTCATTGTCGTTGCGGTAGGCGCAGCGCGCGTTGTCGCGGTTGTTGTTCCAGGAGCCGCCGCGCACCACGCGCCGGGTCGTATCAGGCCGCCCCGCCGGCTTGCACCGGCGCCTGCAGTATCGCGCCTCGGCGCTTCGCTGACAAGTGGCTGCAGGCGAGCAAACCGAGGGGCTTCCCGTGCGCGCGGGGCGCTGCGCGCCCCGCAAAACGCCGCGCAGCGGCGTTTCAGAGTGTCAGAGCAACAGAGTGGACAGAGATCAGAGATCCAGTGGTCAGCGCTTCAGGATGGGGGAGACACACACCAACCGCAAACGCAGATTGAGGTAGCGGTCGCCCGGGCCATCGTCGTTGCGGAAGGCGCAGCGCGCGAGGTCGCGGAAGAGGCTCCAGGAGCCGCCGCGCACCACGCGCCGGGCGTCTGAGTCGGCGCCCTCACGTCGGGCATCGGCGGCATAGGGATACGGCTCATAAGCGCTGCTCGTCCACTCCCAGACGTTGCCGCTCACGTCGGCCAGTTCTTCGGGCGTGTCGCCATCGGGAAAGACGCCGATCGGCGTCGTGCCGAGAACGTGGCTCTCGAAACAGTTGCAGCGGCTCGCGTCGAACTCGTCTCCCCAGGCGTAGCGCCGGCCCTCCGGCCCGCGCGCCGCCGCTTCCCATTCGGCTTCGCTCGGCAGCCGCCAGAGCTGCCCCGTCTGCGCCGACAGCCACGCGCAGTAGGCGCGCGCCTCGTGCCAGCAGACACCGACCACCGGCTGCGACGCGTCGTGGTACGCCGGGTCGTTCCAGAACCCAGGCTGCGTCTGCCGGCCACCGGGGTACCGTTCTTCCAGCATCGCCTCGAATTCGGCGTCGGGCATCCGCACGAGGTCTTCCCACCACTTGGCCTCCTGCGAATGCATGCGGCCTTCCCGCAGCAGCTCGCCGATTCGCTGCGGATCGTCGCGGCACCACTCCCGGTTCGCTCGCGCCTGCTGCTTCGGCCCGTCGGCGGTTCCCTCGCCGCGCCGCCAGCGTTGCGCCGCGTCGCCCTGCCACCAGCGCTCGTCGTCGTAGCCGCCGGCGGCGATGAACAGCCGCCACTCGGCGTTGCTGACCGGGAAGCAGGCGATCGCGAAGGCCGCCAGATCGACCGTGTGCGCCGGTGATTCGTCCTCGTAGAGACCTTCGTCGCTGCCGACCGAGTAGCGCCCGGCGTCGATCGTCCGCAGCGGCGGCAGCAGGAAGTCGTCACCGTCGGGGCCGCGGCCTTGCGCGAAACGCGGATCGCCGAGTTCGCCGAGCGCGCGGGCGGCGGCGATGCGCGCGCGCAGGTCGGCAGCCGGGTCGCGGCTGCGCTCGACCAGCGCCTGCTGCAGACGACGGCGCAGCGCGACGGAAACCGGCACGTCGGGCGGCGCGGCGCAGCGGCCGGCAAGCGGCAGGTTGCGGTCGACCAGCGCGCTGACGAAAGCGTCCGCGTCGCGCGCGATCGCCGCAGCCAGCACGAAAGTCTCTTCCCAGCCGGTCGCCGGCGCTTCGGGCAGCGGATCGGCGTCGGCGAGGCCGGCCAGCACCTCCGCCAGGCTCGGCCGCATCGCGTCGGCGCGCCAGGCGCTGGCGGCGAGTTCGGGCTGCGGATCGGCGGCGAGCGCACGCGCGGCGAAATACTCCTGCAGCAACTGATGGACGTAGAAGACGTCGTCCCACTGTTCGTCGAGCACCTGCAGCGCGACGCCGGCGTGCAGCAGATCGTCGCCGTGCTGCGTGCCGCGTTCGCCGCCGAGCAGTTCGCGCGCGTCGTCCCACGGCACGCGCAGGCGCGACGCTTCGCCGGGCGCGCGGCGCGACTGCAGGTCGTAGGCGAAGCGGCCGAGCGCTGGCAGCAGCGGGCCGCGCTGCGGCAGGTCGGTGGCGTTGCGCCAGGCGCGGGCGCTCTGCGCCAGCCGTTCGTGGTCGCGCTGGTCGAGCAGCGCGCCGGGGCGGAACAAGGGATTGCCGGCGGTGATCTCGCGCTGCAGCGCCTGGCGGACGAAGGCGGTGAACAGCGCCGCCCGGCCGTTGAGCAGCGGACCACCGGCGCCGGCCTGGGCGAGCAGCAGGCGGAGGTAGTACGGCGAGCGGAACAGCTCGAGCTGCGGCGTTCCGCGCAGTTGCTGCCAGAGCAGCGGGCCACGTTCGGCGTCGTAAGCGGCGAGGAAGGCTGCGACCTGCGCATCGCCGAGCTGCTCGATGCGCACGTGCGGCACCGGCGCTTCGGGCGTCGACAGGCTGGCGCTGTAGTCGAGGCTGCGGCACGAGAACAGCACGCGCGTTCCCGCCGGCAGCTCGCCGACGAAGTCGCGCCAGAGCGCGATGCGCTCGCGGTAGTCGGCCTGGTCACTGTGCGGCAGCTCGTTGACGGCGTCGAGCAGCAGGACGAGCCGCCCGCTCGCCAGCAGTTCGCCGAATGCCGGCAGTTGCGAACAGCGTCGCGCCCATTCCTGCGCCAGCCAGTCGCCCGGCAGGGGCAGGGCTTCGCCGGGGCGGGCCGGTCGATAGCGGTTGAGCGGTACGAGGAAGCTCAGCGGCGACGCCTCGCCAGCCGCTGCCCGCAGGGCGTCCGCGGCGAGGTCGAGTTCGAGCCGGCGCAGCAGTGTGCTCTTGCCGCAACCCGGCGGACCGAGCAGCACCAGCGCCCGCTCGCCGGCCTGCGCCAGCACTTCGCGCAGGTCGTCGAAAGTCTGTGGCTGCGGCTGCCAGCGCGTTCCCTGCGCCTCCGGGCCCTGGTCGAGCAGCAGCGTCAGCCGCGTGAAGCGCCTGTCGAGCGCATGGCGCGGCTGCGACCATTCGGCGATTCGCGCCAGGCGGTAGTCGGCGAGCGTTCGCGGCGCGTGGCCGACGATCTCCTGCAGCGCGCCCGCTGGCAATTCGGGCAGCGGCTGGCCGGCGAGCAGCGCCTGCCGCAGCGCCAGCAGTCCGGCCGGCAGTGCGCCCTCCCGGCGCTGCTGCGGAAACGCCGGTGCCGCGCCCCGACCCGGAAAACCCGGCGAACGCGACGGCTTGCGCCGACCGCCGCCGATGCCGGCGAGCAGCGTGTCTCGTGCCGCCGGCTCGTCGAGTCCGAGCAGATCGACATGGACGATGGCGCGCAGCATCCCGGCGGGGTCGCAGTCGCGAACCCGCACCGGCAGCAGGACGCCATCGCTGCCGGTCGAATCGCGGGCGAAGGCCTCGGCCCACTCTGCGGCGGTGAAGCGCGCCGCCAGATAGTCGGGCGAGAGGACGGCGATCGTCCGCCGGCTGCTGCGCGCCGCATGGTCCATTTCCAGGACGAAGTTGCCGCCGGCGAGGAAGTCCCAGGCCTGAACGATCGTGCTGTAACCGGCGTCTTCGAGCTGCCAGGCGATCCATTCGGCCCAGTCGCGGTCGTTGCCGTTGTAGCTGACGAAGAAGTCGCGCGGCGCCGTTGCTGCGTCGGCCGGAAAGGCTGGCGCGGGCTTCGCGCACCGGGTAGCGCCGCCCGCTGCAGCCGCTGCCGCGCTGGTCGACGGCGGCGACGGGCTGCCGGCGGCGTTGGCCGCGCCGACGGTCGGGATCGCGATGCAGCGGCGGTCGAGTTCGTCGATCAGCGTCTGGAAGCTCGCCTGCAGTTCGTCGCCGGCGTCCGCGCGAACGACTTCGAGCAGTAGCGACAGCGCGTGCCGCGCGCCGACGCAACCGCGGTCGAGCAGCTGACTGACGCAACGCACCGTGAAGTCGCTGCTGCTGCCGCGCTGCGAAATGCCGTCGAGGATCGCCCGCTTGCTGCCGTGGAAGGCGAGCGCCAGCAGGGCGGCGCGGTGCTCCTCGCCGAGATGGGGTTGCAGCAGTCGCGCTGCACGCGGCAGGAAGTCGTCCATGGCTTGCGGTCGGTAGCGGCAATGGGGGGGCTGGCTGGCGTCCGGATGGTCGGTGCGCCGCAGCGATGATGCTAACCGAAAACGCCGCCCGGCGGGGTCTGCGCTGCCGGCCGCGGCTCCTCCGGCGAGCGCTGGCATGCCCGCGCCTTGGGCATCGCCGGCGCAGGCCAAGCAGCGCGGCGGCAGGAAGACGAGGCCGCGCTGCCCGGCAGGTGCGGCGCATTCGGCTTCGCGTCATCCCTGCCGCGGTCGGCGGCAGGCTTGCATGGGCAAGGCGCGGAGCGGGGCGAAGCCTGGGGGCACAGGGGCCTGCTGCGCGCCCCGCAAAACGCCGCTGCGCGGCGTTTCAGAGTACCAGTGCAGCAGAGATGACAGAGATCAGAGATCCAGGGGTCAGCGCTTCAGGATGGGGGAGACACACACCAACCGCAAACCCAGACCGCCGCTGCGGCCGCCCGGGCCATCGACGACGCGGCAGGCGCAGCGCGCGACGCCGCGGTCGTAGCGCCAGGAGCCGCCGCGCACCACGCGCCGGGCGTCGCCACCGGTCGTGACGTCTCCTGGCTTGTCGAACCGGTTGAGGCACCACTCCCAAGCGTTGCCGGCAAGGTCGCATACGCCCTGCTCCGAAGTCCCCGGCGGATAGACTCCGACCGCGGTCATCCGGCCGAGCCCGCTCTCGAAGGTGTTGGCCCGTCCCTCCTGCCAGCCGCCCCAGGGGTACTCGCGGAGCGGATCACTGCCGCTCGCCGCGAGCTGCCACTCCCACTCGGCCGGCAGCCGGATCGCCTGGCCGAGCGCAGCGCCGAGCCACTGGCAGTAAGCCATCGCTTCGTACCACGTCAGGTCGACCGCCGGCTGGTTGTCGCGACCCCGCTGGCGAGCGGCTTCCCAGCCGCGCACGCGGCGCACCAGCGCGTCATAGCCATCCGCCGCCGCAAGAAACACCCGCCACTGCGCCACGGTCACCGGATGGCGCGCGATGTGGAACGGCTCGGCGGCGAAGCGCGGGCGACCGCGCCAGCGGCGCAGCAATCCGGACGGATCGACCGCGAGTTCGACCTCGCCGCCGGGTATCTCGTGCCAGACGATGTCCGGCAGGCCATCGCGCAGGCCGACGCCGGGGCGCGGATCGCCGCCGGGAAGCAGCGCCAGGCGGTCGCCGATCGTCGCGCGCAGCGCGTGCGTCGTTGCCGGATCGTCGAGCAGCGTCAGCATCTCGTCGACCCTCAGCGGCCCGAGAAAGCGCTGTTCGCTCGCGCTCAGCGCGAAGCGCGGCGCCAGACGCTGCAACATCGGAGCGGTCTCGAGCATGACGCGCTCGTCCGACCAGCGATGGCTGTCGCCGTGCGCCGTCCAGGCCGCCGTCGCACGCCCGATCTCGCGCCGCTGCAGCAGGTCGTCGCGGTCCTGCTGCAGCCAGTCGCGCAGCCGCGGCCAGTTGCGGATCAGCGCTTCGTGCGCGACCTCGACGGTCTCCTGGCCACTGCCGGCGTCGCGGCCGGTGACCAGCAGGCGCGCGTTCGCCAGCTCGCCGATCAGCGCCCGCGCACGCTCGTCGAAATCGCCGAGCGACGCGCGCCGGCGGGTGTCGTCACTGCCGTCGCCGAGCTGGACGAGCTGCAGGAAGATGTCGCGGGCGGTCGCTTCACTGCCGGGCGCGCGCGCCGCCAGTTCGTCGATGAGCTCGTCGGCGCGCCTGACGATCGCGCCGCGGACGCCGCCGATCGCCTCGAAACCAGCCTGGCAGAGCGTGCCATCCTGGCGGCGCGCATGCAGCTGGGTCAGGCAGAACTCGAGCAGCGGCAGGTTGCCGGGTTCGTCGCCGACCTCGTCGAGGAGGCGGGCGACGAGACCCGGCTCGAAGCGCAGCCCGGCCGTCTCGGCCGGGCCACGGATCGCTCGCTCGCGCTCGTCGCGGTTCATGCCGCCGAGGAAGACGGTCGCCTGCTGCAGGTGGTCGCGCAACGGCCGGTGGTCGATCGCGCGACCCGTGAAATCGGCGCGCAGCGTCAGCACGATGCGCAGCGGCGCGCGCTCGCTCGCTTCGATGAGACGGTCGGCGAAAGCGGCGGCCGTGGCGGCGTCGGCCTCGCGGTAAGTGTAGAGTTCCTCCCACTGGTCGACGAGCAGCAGCAGGTGGCGGCTACCCGGGTGGACGGCGAGCAGGCTGTCGACCAGGTGCGTCAGGCCGACGCGGGCGCCGCCGGCGACGCCGCGCGCCAGTTCGCCGGCGAGTTCGCCGATCGCCAACTGCCGCTGCACGCGCTGGTCGGCCGCCGGCTCGCCTTCGATCTGCTCGAGCAGGCAGCCGGCAAGGCTGCGCCAGGGCTCCGGGCCCGGTCGCACGATCGCCACCGCCCAGCCGCCGCGGCGGCGCAACAGCGGGATCAGCCCGGCCTGCACGACCGACGACTTGCCGCTACCCGACGCACCGACGACGGCGACCAGCGGGCAGCGGTCGACGGCGGCGACGAGTTCGCGCGTGCAGGCGTCGCGGCCGAAGAACAGCGGCTCGTCCTCCTCGCGAAAGGCGCGCAGGTCGCGGTACGGGCAGTCGGCGTCCGGCTCGCGGACGCAGCCCGCGTCGAGTTCGCCGATCAGATCGGCAAAGTCGGCGCGCTTCTCGTCGCCGGCGTGGCTCTGCGCCACCTCGAGCAGCCGCGACAGCGCATGCCGCGAACCGACGCAGCCGCGCTCGAGCAGCGTGCGCACGCAGGCGACGGTGAAAGCGTCGCTCGCCCCGGCCTGGTCGATGGCGTCGTAGAGCGGCCGCAGCTCGCCGTGAAAGGCCAGCGTCAGCAGCGTGTCGCGGCGTTCGCTTCCCATCTGCGGCAGCAGCAGCCGCGTTGCCCGTTCGAGCGTTGTCATCGTTCTCCTCCCTGCTCACCCGCCGAGCATTGTGAACCCTGGCGATCGCTCCGCCAACAGGCAGGCGGCGCGACGATCGGAGAGGGGCCGACGGCGCGCGGCCTGGGCCGGGGAACGAAGCCCGACCCGGCGAGGCACGGCCCTGCGCGCACGGGCGGTAGCCATGGCGATTCGGCGCGGGACAGAAAAACAGCATCGTTGCAAAACGGTTGTATTTGGGAACGTCGGCGTCGACGACCTGAGCCCGGTCACGGAGCAGAGGGCACCCGCCATGACCTTGCGGGCTTACCCGCCGCAGGCGAGGACTGCTTCAAGTGGCTCGACGAAGTCCAGGCCAGGGTCTGCCGGCGTCTGCTGCGCGCGCTCACCCGCCGCGGTGTGCTCGAGCCGGAAGACGCCGAGGCGATGGCGAACTCGGCGCACGGTGGCGGCTTCTCGCCCGACGCCAGCGTGCGCATCGAAGGCGCCGACCGCCCGGACCTGGAACGGTTGCTGCGCACCTGCGCTCGACCGGCCTTCGCGCTGGAGCACTGGCGTGAAATCGACGCCGAACACCGGGTCCATGAGCGCCTCAAGCCGGGTCCCGGCGGCAGACGCAACCGGGTCAATCGCTGCGCCAATCGTCACGCCAAGCCGGTCGTCCAAGGGGACAGAGGAAGCACCGGGGAAAGCGGCAGCGATCCTCCGTCGCGCCGCCCGCACCACCTGGGCGCTGCTGCTGGCGCGGATCGATGTGGTCTTTCCGCTCGTCTGTCCACGCTGCAGCGGCGAGAGGCGAATCATCGCCTTCCTCACCGACGCCGCTGCCGTCGAAGACGCGACATCATACACACCTCGCCATGTCATTGAAATTCAATACTAATCTGATTCGCGTCCGCAGTTGGCGGGCGGATTGATCCCGACTGCATGGCATCGCGCACCGCTTGCCTCTCCACGTCCCAGCCAGAATGGGAGCCTGAGCAGTTACAAAACGGCGACCAACGGAGGTTTGTCCCTTGATCGTCCGCCCGCTCGTAACCATCGCGAACGACTTCAGGTCTGGCCAGCGCTCGGGGGCGTGCAGGCAGTCAGGCTGGTCGCCAACCCGCCTGGGCGGCAAACGCGCTGACCAGATGCAACGGCGTACCCCCCACCTTTCCTGATCGACGACTCGTCTTGCCGTCGATCGCGACGACTTCCCCTGACGTCAAGATCGGCATGACCTGGCCCACCCAGCGCAGGAACGCCGCCCCCAACTCGTCGGGATCAATCGCCGCGAAGACGCGGCCGAACGTGTCATGGCACGGGATACCCGACTCCAGTTGCAAAGACTTCCGTAGCCCATCCAGTTTCTCTTTCCCTCGCCCCTTCGTCACTGCCCGAGGGTCAACGACCATTTCCGAAAGGATACGACTTCGGCACTGATGCGATGGCCGTGTACAATCATGACGATGCCTTAACGATTGCGGAAACCGCTGCTTGTCTCCCCTCTTGCCCATCTCGATCAGCCGTGCAGCTTCTGCCGACGCGATTCCGCGCGCGGCATGGACCCGCCTTTGCCCGCCCGGACACCCTTTCCTGAACGCCGATTTTCTGGCGATCATCGAGCAGCACGGGGCGGCGGCTCGCCCCTGGGGATGGACCCCTTGCCATCTCGTGGCGAGCGACGCCGGCAACACGATCGTCGGTCTGCTGCCGCTGTACGTCAAGACCCATTCGCATGGCGACTTCATCTACGACTGGTCGTGGGCGGCGGCTTACCGGCAACTCGGCCGCGAGTACTACCCCAAACTGATGAGCTGCGTGCCGCACACGCCGGTTGCCGGCCCGCGCTTGCTGGTCGCCGATGGGCCAGACGCCACTGCCATCCGGCAGGCTCTGGTCGATGGCGCGCAACAGCTGAGCAAGCACGCTGGAGCTTCTTCGTGGCATGTCGCACTGCCCGGCGATGACGAAATCAATCTGCTGCAGAATGAAGGTCTATTGATCAGCGATGATGTGCAGTTTCACTGGGTCGACCCCGGCTGCGGCGATTTCGACGGTTATCTGTCGACTTTCAGTGCCGCCAAGCGCCGCAAGGTCAGGGCAGAACGGCGACGCGTGGCAGAAAGTGGCCTGTCGATCGAGACCCGCCATGGCGATCAGATCGAGGCGGCCGAATGGCCGCTGCTGCACGCGCTCTACGCCAGCACCTTCGAGAGATTCAACAATCACGCCGCCTTTTCGGCGGCCTGCTTCGCCGATCTGGCCGCGGCGCTGGGGCGGCGGATGGTCGCCTTCATTGCCCGCGATGCCGGCGTGCCGGTCGCCATCGCGCTGTGTTTTCGCAGTGACGAAGCGCTCTACGGCCGTTACTGGGGAGGCTCCGGCCACTACCACAGCCTGCATTTCGAACTCTGTTTCTACCAGGGAATCGCTTATTGCCTGCGCGAGGGACTGCGGCGTTTCGAACCGGGGGCCGGTGGCGAACACAAGCTCGCACGAGGCTTCACGCCGACCATCGTGCATTCGGCGCACTGGATCAGCGATCCGCAGATGCGCCAGCTACTCAGCCGTCACCTGGCACGGCAAAGTGAAGCGGTTGCCGAGTACCGTGATGCAGCGGCCATGCACCTGCCGTTCCGGTGCGACACTGCGCCGGACTGACACGACCGGAGGCTCCGCCCTGCCCCATGCAGCAAGGACTCAGGCACCGGGAAAACTGCAGGCGATTTCCTTGCGTTCGCCGTTGAGACGGCAGCGGCTGATCGTTTTCCCGTCGGCGTCGAGCAGCGTCCCTACCCAGCCACTATCGTCAAGTTCGAGCAGCAGGAAACTGTAGCGGTTGAGAAAGATGCCGCTGCTGGCAACGACGCCATCGTAGAGCCTGCCGTCGGGGTGTGCCCTTTCCATGCCGCCGGGGCCGACTTTCCCTTCGTAGACGGGTGACTCGGGATCGAGCGCTTCGAGCTGGGTGCCGCTGGCGCCGATCACCACCTGCGCCGGCCGGCCCGCCGGATAGTGGACCGGGTCGGCTGCATGAGCAAAATTGATCGTCTGGAAAGCGTGCTGATGGCCTGCGAAGACGAACTGCACGTTTGCCGGCAGCTTGCCGGCGAGGGCGGTCTGCAGCGCGTTGGGCGGTGCTGCCGCGTCAAGCCCGTCGTACCAGATCGGCCGGTGCAGCAGCAGCCAGACCGGAGACGCCTGCGGAAGTGCCGGCAGTGTCGTCAGCGCGCTCAGCGTACGTGCAAAAATCGCCACTTCCTGCGGCGTGGCCGGGCGATAGTCCTCGTGGCCGGCGTTGTCGGCGACGACCAGTGTCAGTTTGCCGCCGAGATCGATGCGGTAGGCGTCGGCGGTCAGATTGTTGGCCAGTACCGATTGGCTGCCGGTCTTGAAGCGCTGGTCGGGGCAGGCCTGGTAAGGGAGCGGCGAGAGGAAGCGCATCCAGCCTTCGCCGCCGCGGTCACAGTCCTCATGGTTGCCGCGCACCGTGACCCACGCTGCTGCCGCCAGCAGCGGGGTGGCCGGGGCGAAGAAATCGGCATGCCAGCCAGCCCAGTCGTAGCCGACGACAACGTCGTTCTCCCGGAGTGGCGAGCAGAGCGCAGGCTGCTTGCAGTATTCGCGGTAATGGTAGTCGCCGAGGTGAATCACCAGATCGGGTTGCGTGCGGGCCGCGGCCAGTGCAATTCGCGACCAGGGCCAATCCGTCGGGCTGCTGCAGTCCTGGATCGGGTCCCCCGGTGCATCGGCGGGGACCTTGACCCGGCAGCCGGTGTCACCGATCACGACGATGCGCCGGGGAGGATCGGCGCCGGGCATTGGCATGGCGTGTCCATCGATGCTTGCCTGGCGCGCCGACCGGGGTAAATCGAGTTCGCACGAGACCACCGCGAAGTCGGGCTCGAACGCGGGGTTGTCACGCGCCGGGGTATGCGGTGGCGTTGCCCGGCTACGCGGCAGCAAGGGTTGGGCACGGCCGTCGACGATCGCCGTCGGGCAGGTGTCGGCAGCCGCGACGATGGCTCGCAGGCTGATCGTGTCCTGCGCACCGAGTTGCGTCCAGCGGCTGATCGACGTGCCATGGCTGACCGGCTGGCCGGCACAGCCCGCCAGCAGTCCGACGGCCGCAAGCAGCAGTACGCCGGCACGGAGGGGAGTTTCTGATGACGTCTGAGGCAGGATGGGCATCACGGGCTCTCGTCGCAAATCGGCAGCGTTCGTTGATCAGAGGTGCAGATAACCTGCGGCCCCGGCAAGCAGGCCAAGCGCAGTGGCGCCATAAACGCCGAACAGCATCCAGCGCTTGCGCGTCAGCAGGGTGATCGCGGCCATCGCGATGGCGACCTGGAGCAGCGTAGTGGCCAGCGCCCAGCGCTCATGCACGTGCATTTCGAGTTCGCTTTTCTGGTCGGCCGCTTTGGCGACGGCTTCGAGCTTGTCGGCCTCGGCCTTGATCTCCTGCTTTTCCTTCTTGTAGCGCTCGACTTCCTGGACGTATTTCTCGCGCGCTTCACCGCTCGTCAGGGTAATCGACAGCTCGGCAAGGTTCTGTTTGTTGCTCTTGGCCTGATAGTAGTTCCACTGATTCGACGCCGCGGTTTTCTGGATCGCGGCCTCGTTCTTGTAAAGCAGGGCGGCATTCTGCGAGTGCCCGCCGAGGTAGCCGAAAATGGCGCCGATGGTGGACAGCACGGCGGTGAGAACGGCAACGCGCGAGGTGAAGTGATCGCCACCATGTTGAGCGACGTGCTCGACCTCGTGATCGTGCGGGCCGTGTACATGAAATCCTTGACCAGACATTAAGTTTCTCCTTGCTGCGGTGGGTGTTGCGGTGCGGCCGCGAATTGTACACCAGGCCGGCTTCGATCGTGCGCGGCGCCTGGAAGCCTGGAACGGAGGCCAGACCCTATAAGCTAATAAGCAAAGATTCGTTGGCCGGGCGGCGGCACTTTTCTAGACTCTGTCCCGTCCCCTGATCGAACGGAGTTCCCATGAAGTTCAAATGCCTGCTGGCCGGCCTGCTGGTCGGCACCCTGCTGGTCGGCAGCGCCGTCGCTGCCGACCAGGCCATCCTCAACGTCTCCTACGACCCGACCCGCGAGTTGTACCAGGACTTCAACGCCGCTTTTGCCAAACATTGGCGGGGGAAGACCGGCGACACTGTCAAGGTCAATACGTCACACGGCGGTTCGGGCAAGCAGGCCCGATCGGTGATTGACGGCATCGACGCGGACGTGGTCACCCTGGCGCTGGCCTACGACATCGACGCCATTGCCGACAAGGGCATCGTGCCGGTCGACTGGCAGAAACGGCTGCCCCACAATGCTGCGCCCTACACGTCGACGATCGTCTTCCTGGTCCGCAAGGGCAACCCCAAGGCTATCAGGGACTGGAACGATCTGATCAGGCCCGGCGTCTCGATCATCACCCCCAACCCCAAGACTTCCGGCGGCGCACGCTGGAATTATCTAGCAGCCTGGGCGTACGCACTGAAACAGCCCGGGGGGAATGAAGCAAAAGCCCGTGAATTTGTTGGCCAGATCTACGGCAACGTCAAGGTTCTCGATTCCGGCGCGCGCGGCTCGACCACCACCTTTGTCGAGCGGGGCATCGGCGATGTCCTGATCGCCTGGGAGAACGAAGCCTATCTGGCGATCAAGGAACTTGGTCCGGACAAGTTCGAGATCGTCACGCCGTCGCTGTCGATCCTCGCCGAGCCGCCGGTGTCGGTCGTCGACAAGGTGGTCGACAAGCGCGCCACGCGCAAGGTCGCGCAGGCCTACCTCGAATACCTGTATTCCCCCGAAGGCCAGGACATCGCCGCCAGGCACTACTACCGCCCGCGCGACGCCAAGATCGCGGCGAGGTACGCCCGGCAGTTCGGCAAGGTCAACCTGGTGACCATCGACGACACCTTTGGTGGATGGCGCAACGCCCAGAAGACCCACTTCTCCGATGGCGGCATCTTCGACCAGATTTACGTCCCTGGCGGCAAACGCTGAGCCCTCGACGACGGGGCCGAGGATACTGGCGTCCAGTCCGGCCTTATTACAAAAAGGCATTACGTTCTCACATTTGAGTATTTCTCTTCATAACCTGCCTGACCGTAGACTAGCGGCATGTCATGTTGCGTCGCAGCAGGAGTTAAGAATGATCCAAGTGTTTTTCGGGAGTCGCACATGACCCGCCTGAGGCGATTCAGCCCATTGCCGGGCTTTGGTCTGGCAATGGGCTACACCCTGGTCTACCTGGCCATCATCGTCGTCATTCCGCTCACGGCAGTCGGCGCCAAGACGCTGACCCTCGGCTGGGAAGCTTTCTGGTCTGCGGTGAGCAGTCCGCGCGTGCTGGCCTCGTATCAATTGAGCTTCGGCGCTTCCTTGCTGGCGGCGGGCATCAACGTCGTCTTCGGTCTGATCTTTGCCTGGGTTCTGGTGCGCTACCGCTTTCCCGGCAAGGGCTTGGTCGATTCGCTGGTCGATCTGCCTTTCGCGTTGCCGACAGCGGTGGCGGGCATCGCCCTGGCGACGATCCATTCGCAGAACGGTTTGGTCGGCAAGCTGCTCGAGCCCCTGGGTGTCGAGATTGCCTATACCCCCAAGGGTGTGCTGCTGGCGCTGGTATTCATCGGTCAGCCGTTTGTCGTGCGTACGGTGCAGCCGGTGCTCGCCGACCTCGAAAGGGAAGTCGAGGAAGCCGCCGCCGGTCTCGGCGCCTCGCGCTGGCAGACCTTCTGCAAGATCATCCTGCCGCACATCGCGCCCGCCTTGCTGACCGGCTTCGCGATGGCCTTTGCGCGGGCGGTCGGGGAATACGGCTCGGTCATTTTTATCGCCGGCAACGTACCGATGGTCTCCGAAATCACCCCACTGATGATCATCACCAAACTGGAGCAGTACGACTACGCCGGTGCCACCGCCGTGGCTTCGGTGATGTTGATCATCTCCTTCGTCCTCCTGCTGATCATCAACGGCCTGCAAGGATGGATGCAGAACCGCTACGCCAGGGGAGACTGAAATGAGCGCGAGTATTGCACTGCCTGCGGGCAGCCTGGAGCGCCAGGAAACCGCCAGCACCCGCGAACCGGCCTGGGTCAAGGTGGTTCTGGTCAGCATCGCGCTGACTTTCTTCAGCGTCTTCCTGCTGTTGCCCTTGGGCGCGGTTTTCGCCGAAGGTCTGCGCAAGGGCTGGGGCGCGTATTTCGACGCCATGGTCAACCCCGACGCCTGGTCGGCGATCAAGCTCACCTTGCTGGTCGCGGTGATCGCCGTGCCGCTGAACCTGGTGTTCGGATTGGCCGCTTCCTGGGCCATTGCCAAGTTCGAGTTTCGCGGCAAGCGCGTGCTGATCACCCTGATCGACCTGCCCTTTTCGGTATCGCCGGTGGTCTCGGGTCTGATCTACGTGCTGATGTTCGGCGCGCAAGGCTGGCTTGGCCCCTGGTTCTACGAACACGACATCAAGATCATTTTCGCCGTGCCGGGCATCGTTCTGGCGACGATCTTCGTCACCTTTCCGTTTGTCGCCCGCGAACTGATTCCGTTGATGGAAGCGCAGGGGAACGAGGAAGAGGAGGCCGCCGTCGTTCTCGGCGCGTCCGGCTGGCAGGTCTTCCGATACACCACGCTGCCGAACATCAAGTGGGGGCTGCTGTACGGCGTCATCCTCTGCAACGCGCGCGATGGGCGAGTTCGGGGCGGTATCGGTGGTTTCCGGGCACATCCGCGGCCAGACCAACACCCTGCCCCTGCACGTCGAGATTCTCTACAACGAATACAACTACGCCGCAGCCTTTGCCGTGGCCTCCCTGCTGGCCGTTCTGGCGATCGTCACCCTGGGCCTGAAGACGCTGGTCGAACGTCAGACACGTCGCCCATTGCAGGACATCGGCACCCCTTCCGGAGAATGATTGATGAGTATTGCGATTCGTCACATCAGCAAGCAGTTCGGAGCCTTCAAGGCCCTCGACAACGTTTCGATCGATATCCCTTCAGGCGAGCTGGTCGCCCTGCTCGGACCCTCCGGCTGCGGCAAGACCACGCTGCTGCGGATCATCGCCGGTCTTGACTTCGCCGACCAGGGTCAGATCCTGCTCGAAGGCGACGACGCATCGGCCCGCCACGTCCGTGACCGGCACGTGGGCTTCGTCTTCCAGCACTACGCCTTGTTCCGCCACATGAGCGTTGCCGATAATGTCGCCTTCGGCCTGCGCGTCAAGCCGCGGCGACTGCGTCCCAGCGAAGCCGAAATCAAACGGCGGGTCAAGCGCCTGCTCGAACTCGTGCAACTCGATTGGCTCGCGGATCGTTATCCGTCACAGCTTTCCGGCGGCCAGCGCCAGCGGATTGCCCTGGCGCGCGCTCTGGCGGTCGAGCCCAAGGTGTTGCTCCTCGACGAGCCTTTCGGTGCCCTCGACGCCAAGGTGCGCAAGGAATTGCGGCGCTGGCTGCGGCAGTTGCACGACGAAATCCACGTCACCAGCGTCTTCGTCACGCACGATCAGGAGGAGGCCCTGGAGGTCTCCGACCGGGTAGTGGTGATCAACAAGGGCCAGGTCGAACAGATTGGGACGCCGGAGTCGGTCTACGACCATCCGGCGACGCCTTTCGTCGCCAACTTCCTCGGGTCGGTCAATCTGTTCCACGGCCGTGTGGAAAATGGGCACCTGCATGTCGGCGATGACGCGCTGGCCCTCGGCTCGACCGACGGCAGCAACGGCCAGGCGGTGGCTTTCGTTCGCCCGCACGAGTTCGATCTGCTACCGGGTTGGGAAGTGGGGGGTGGCTTGCCGGCCAGAATCGTTCGCGTCGTCTCGGTTGGACCGAGCGCACAGATCGAACTGAGCCGCGCGGACGGCGAACTGATCGAGGTCAGCCTCGCCCGCGAGACCTTCCACCTGCTCGGTCTCGCGGAGGGTGACCCGGTATCGCTGCGCCCGCGCCACATCCGCGTTTTCTCGGAGGAAGCCCGGGCGGCTTGAGGACGGGATGAATTTTCAACAACTGCGCATCATTCGCGAGACCGTTCGCCAGGACTTCAACCTGACCGAAGTGGCCAATGCCCTGTACACGTCGCAACCGGGAGTCAGCAAGCACATCAAGGATCTCGAGGACGAACTCGGCATCGAGATTTTCGTGCGCCGCGGCAAGCGTCTGCTGGGACTGACCGAGCCAGGCAAGGAACTTGCTGAGGTGGTGAACCGTATTCTGCTCGACACCCATAACCTGCGCCGTATCGCCGACCAGTTCGCGAGCCGGGAAACCGGTCACTTTGTCGTCGCGACCACGCACACGCAGGCGCGTTACGCGCTGCCGCAGATCATCAAGTGGTTCAAGACCGACTACCCGCGCGTCCATCTCGCCCTGCACCAGGGCAGTCCGGTGGACATCGCCGAAAAACTCGTGACGGGCGAAGCCGATGTCGGCATCGCCACCGAACGACTCGACCAGGTTCCGGAATTGGCGACCTTCCCGTTCTATCGCTGGTACCACGCGGTGATCGTTCCCTACGGCCATCCCCTCCTGAAGGTCAGGGATCTGACGCTGGAGTTGATCGGCGAGTATCCGATTATCACCTATCATGAGGGCTTTACCGGCCGGACGCATATCGACAAAGCCTTTGCCGACGCGGGCGTCGTGCCGGACATCGTGCTTTCGGCGATTGATGCCGATGTGATCAAGACCTATGTCGAACTCGACCTCGGCGTGGGCATCATTGCGTCGATGGCCTACGACGGCTTCAAGGACCGCAACCTGACACTGATCCCGGTGCCGCACCTGTTCCCGGAAAGCACCACCCGCCTGGCAGTGCGCCGCGGCACCTATCTGCGCAGCTATGCGCTGGCGTTCATCGAAAAAGTCTGCCCGGAAATCGGGGAAGACAACCTCAGGGCAGTCATTCAGAAGCAGAATGGTAATGAATAACTCGCGGCACTGTCTTGTACCGCAGTTGAAAGCGCTGCTTAAACCGAGCTAATTTTTGTCTTGGCTTCGGAGACCACTTTATGCTTGATCAATGCTCGTATCGTCAGCCGTTGTACATTCTCCAGCCTCTCGATCCGCACTTCCCCATTCCGTTGAATCATCCCGAAGATCGGCGGCTTTTCCTTCGCCAAGGTGCCCCGCCCGCAGGCCCCCTTGAGCCGATTGCGTCGCGCTTTACGCCCTTCGATCTTGTCCGGCCGCCCCTGGTGTCCGGTAATTCCATAGACCTCGTCACACGCCACTTCGCCTTCCAGGCGTACCACGGATCGACGTTTGAAGACACCCTGACGCAGCAAATCCGCCATCTGCTGGCTATCGCTTTCATTCAACCCCAATTCGTGGGCAATCTGTCGATTCGATACATTCAGTCCCATCAAGTGCAATCGGGGCTGTACTGACGCATGACCCTGCCGAAGGAGGATGGGTCGCCGGTACCCAGGTTCCGCCATTTGAAATCCATAGAGCCTGTGGAAGGCCGGTGTCACCCCACCCTGCAGGCGATTGCCGAGAGACCCGCGGTGTCCTGCTGGGAAACGGACGCCAACTGCGCGGTCGCGCGGAAGTCCCCGAAATGCTCGGGCAAGTCTCGCCAGGGGATGCCCGTTTTATACCGATACAGCACCGCCTCGACGAACCGGCGATTGTCTTGAGCCGTAACCCCAATGTGCCCCTCCCGTCCTGGCGCAAGCGGGACTGTCGGAAAATTTTACAGTTCGCGACAATTGGTTTAACTCAAAAAAAAGATTATTTCATTATATAAAATAAATGAACAAACTGGCATGAACATTGCTTGCAGCGTTGCTGAGCTATCAAGGTGTCAGCATTTCCTAGAATTGCCGCTCGATCATGGCTTCAATTGTCACCAATCTCATCGGGAGGAAATCTGAAATGAAGCAGAATGGTATGAAGAAGAGAGGATATCGCCCAAGCGCAATTCGGAAGGCGGGTACAGTGTTTGCGCTCAGCTCGTTGGTGGTGTCTGGCGTACAGGCCGCGAATATCGACTTGACAGGCTTAGGCTACATTCAGCACGGGGACGCATTGGTGTACTCGATGCCGGTTGCCAATTACCAGTTCGGTTTCAACACGAACACGGGCCCGTATGCAATCAGCTCGACTCCCGGGGCAATTAAAGACCTGACGGTGATTGCCACCGGAGCGACTGGCAAACCCGTCACGGAAAACGTTCCGGGCGTGGACAACGCCTATGAGACGCCGAACGCGGGGCTGCCTTATTTTTATCCCAATGCAGGGAACCTGAACACCCCGAATGCCAACGGCGCTTCGATCGCCAACAACGGCGCCAACACTTGGGACGCGTCGCTCTCGGCGCTGAAGGGTATCCTCGGCAGTGACCAGATGGTGTTCTTCTTCAACAACAACCAGGTGAATTCCGGTGGTGCTGCGGACCAGACCCTGGCCATATGGGCGAGGATCTGGATCACCGACGCAGGCGGCAACAATGTCGGGGTCGCGTATGAGTTGACCAACGACGACAGCAAGTACGACCTCACCACGCAGGGTGGAGGTGGGACCTTCCTGGGTGATCCGACCACCTACACAGCGCCAGGAGCGGGCGCCAGCAACCCGTCCTCAGTAGCGCCAGGCACAACGGATTTTCTCATGGCTGGCGGGCAATATTGCGTGGCGACGGGTGGCATCCTGCCGCTACCGGTGCCGGTGCCCTGTGGCTCCGATCCGACTGCGGTCGGCGGCACGACGATCTCGGCTCCGATCAACCACAATCTGGGTGCGGACCACGTCGCCTACTCTGTCATCGTACCGGAACTGAACGCCGCGTTGGCAGGTCTGTTCAGCACTGTGACCGATGCCGCTTTGGCCAACTACACGTTGCACCTGGACGTCCGCATGGGCTGCTACGACACCACGATCACCAGCTCGCCACCGGGTGTGTCGCCCTGGATGTCTTCCGCGTATGCCAACGGCAACGGCACCTGCTTGAATAATGGCTATGAGCAGCTTTTCATGGGAACGGCCATTGTTGGGAGCGTAATTCCCGAGCCACAAACCTTGGCCCTGCTCGCTGCAGGCTTTACGCTTGCGGGCTTCATGAGCCGCCGACGCAAGTCGCCGCTTGAGCGAGAGGCGCTCTGATCCAGGAAAACAGGGCAAGGACGATTGGGCGCGACCTCGATGAGGTCGCGTTTTTTTGCGGCTATGATAGGCGAGTCTCCACCATAACCTTGACGAAGTAGCGATACAACAGAAGCTTCTAAGCAGCCTGACTATGCCACCCCTGCAGGGAGACAGGATCGATTACGGAGAGAGCGCCATGGAAAACGTTGCCGCGGTCGTCATCGGGGCCGGTGTGGTCGGCCTGGCCTGTACCCGCGCGCTGGCACGGCGGGGTATCGAGACCGTGATTCTCGAACGCAACGACACCTTCGGCAGCGAAACCAGCGCCCGCAACAGCGAGGGGATCCACGCCGGGCTGTATTACCCGACAGGCTCGCTCAAGGCAGCGCTATGCATTACTGGCCGGCAAAAACTCTACGGGTTCTGCGCTACACACGGCATCAGCCGCCGGCGCTGTGGCAAGCTGATCGTCGCCACCCCGGCAGCGCAGGAACGCTGCGGCGGTCTGGTCGCGTGGTAGACCGGTATTGACTCTCCCGATGCCGCCGTCCCGCTCCTTGTCCGACCCGTAGCTGGCCGATGCCGCGGCCGCCCTAGCCAAACGGTCATGACTTTGCAAGATACCCCCGATGATGAAAGTCATGACCGTTTCCCTCTCCCCGACCCCTCCCCCGCGAGGGGGAGGGGAGATTCGAGAGTCGCTCACGACTTCCATAGTAATGGCGGAGCACCCTCTCGCGCAGTTCTCGCATTCCGGAAGATCTGTGGTCGCGAGCGACCGAACTTGCCGAGCGGCACGGTATCGCCAAAGTCGCCGTTGCTTTGACGGATCTTCTGCTAGCCCACGGCTTGGGTCACGGTCATGCCTTCCGGCAGCCATTCCCGCAGCACCTCGTCAGCCACGGCAGCAGTGCGGCAGCCGCCTCGTCAGTACCCGACGGCAAAGGCAGCGCTGGAGCAGCTTGCTGCCACACACTCGCCAGCGCTTCCCGGAGATGGCCGGCCAGCAGGTCCGCCGTGCTGATTTCGCGGCACCGGGCGTGCCTGTGCAGCCAGTCGATCAGGCAATCCTGTTCGGGCCAGTCGTGCCTGCGCACATAAAGAATCGGTGTACCGTTGCAGGCGGCTTCGGTGAATGTGCCGTAACCAGGTTTGGCGATCACCGCGTCAACCGCGCACAGGAGATCAGTCATGGGTCGGTCAAGCGGCTCGAAGTTACTGGCATTCGGGTGTGCCACCTGCCAGTCTTGCGGAATCAGCCAGCGCACGCCGGCGATGCGCGGCCAGTTGGCGATCGGTAGTTGCTGGCTGACACCGCCGAAGGCGATCAGGACCAGTCGCTCGTCACGGGCGCAGCGTAGTTGCGCCCGCACGGCCTGGCGGCAGTCGTTGCCGAGATCGGCGACCGGACCGATGGGACGTACCCGTGACAATTCGGTCATGGCCATGCCGGGAGTCAGCCGCAGGAAGCACTCGGCGCCGTGGTACGCGACCAGCATCTGCTCAAGAATCGGCTCTGCCCAAGGCTGATTGGCAAAAAAGTGAGCAAACAGCCCGGCCCAGTTGAGGGAACACATGGCCAGTGCGGGAATGCCGGCGCGTTTGGCACCCGCCAGCGGCAGGTAGGCGACATCGCTGAACACCAGTCGGGGTTGCAGTTCGGCGAGCAGGCGCGCTTCACGGTCCACACGAGCTTCCCAGTCGGCATGCTGGGTGCAGTAGGCACGGGCCGTTGCATCGAGGTCGACGCGCATCGCGTCGTACATCACATAACCGAAATCGCTGCTCTCCGCCAGATGCCTGAAAGGAGCCACCAGGCGGGCTTGCAGTCGAGCAGTGGGCAGCGCACTGCGGACGGTGATGCGCAGCTCCGGCAGTTGCCGCGCCAGGCAGTTGAGCACCGGCGCCGCTTGCGCCAGGTGGCCGAAGCCGTGTGCCGAGATGTCGACGAAGAGGTGGAGGTCCGGCATCATGGCCGAATCAGACGAAGCGTGCCAGCAACGCTCCGGGCAATTCGGCCGGCAGTGGAATCCACACGCGATGGCCATTGCCGGGGGCGACGCGAATTTCGGCGCCATCGATGTGCTGCATTCGCTCCAGAGCCAGTTGGCGGTTGCCCGTGGGATGGATGATCTCGAGGCGATCGCCCACCGAAAAGCGATTCTTCACCTCGATCAGCGCCAACTGGCGCGCTGCGTCCCACGCCAGTACGTCGCCGACATAGAGACTGCGTCCCGATTCGGAATGGCCGCGCAGGTAATTCTGCCTCTCGTGTTCGTGGTGACGCTGGTAGAAACCGTCGGTGTAGCCGCGATTGGCCAGACCTTCCAGTTCGCCAAGCAGTCCGGGGTCGAACGGCCGCCCGGCGACGGCATCATCGATGGCACGACGATAGACCTGCGCGGTACGCGCCACATAGTAGGGCGACTTGGTGCGCCCCTCGATTTTCAGCGAGTCGACACCGATCTCGGTCAGACGCTGGACATGCTCGACGGCCCGCAGATCCTTCGAGTTCATGAGATAGGTCCCGTGCTCATCCTCGTCGACCGGCATCAGTTCGCCCGGCCGCGCCTTCTCCTCGAGCAGCCAGACGCGATCGCCTGATCGTGCATGGGGTGAATTGGGTGGTTGTGGCGAACCGGTGGCATGGACATCGCCCGCCGCATCCACTTCGCCTGCCTGAAGTCGATAATCCCAGCGACACGAGTTGGTACAGGTGCCCTGATTGGGGTCACGATGGTTGAAGTATCCGGAAAGCAGGCATCGCCCTGAATAGGCGACACAGAGCGCACCGTGGACAAAGACTTCGAGTTCGATGTCGGGACATTGCTGACGAATCTCGGCGACTTCGTCGAGCGACAGCTCGCGTGCCAGGATGACCCGCCCGATGCCGAGCTTTTGCCAGAAACGCACCGCCGCAAAGTTGACGGTATTGGCCTGTACCGAGAGATGCACCGGCATCTGCGGCCAGGTCTCGCGCACCAGGTCGATCAGACCGGGGTCGGCCATGATCAGGGCGTCAGGCCGAAGTGCGATGACCGGCGCCATGTCGGCCAGGTAACTGTGGACCTTGCGATTGTGCGGCAGGACGTTGCTGACCACATAGAATTTGCTGCCGGCGGCGTGTGCCTCGCCGATGGCGGTGCCGAGTGTGGCGAGGTCTCCGAAGTCGTTGTTGCGCACCCGCAGGCTGTAGCGCGGCTGGCCGGCATAGACCGCGTCGGCACCGAAAGCCAGGGCGGCGCGCAGCATCGCCAGCGACCCTGCGGGCGCGAGCAATTCGGGAGCGTTCAGGACTGCGGGCATCCGGGAGAGCTTCGGCACGGGTAGAATGTGGCAAACCGCCATGTTACTCCCATTCCTGCTCCCATTCTCCAGATTGCCCCACCATGTCCGAAGAGATCCTGATCAACTTTACCCCGCAGGAAACGCGCGTCGCCGTCATGCATCAGGGCGTCGTGCAGGAACTGCACATCGAACGCAGCGCCAGTCGTGGCTTCGTTGGCAATATCTACGTGGGACGCATTGTTCGCATCCTGCCAGGCATGCAATCGGCGTTCATCGACATCGGCCTCGGCCGTACCGCATTTCTGCACGTTGCCGACATTCGCGAGCCGCGTCCGAGCGACGAACCGCTGCGACCGATCGAGCGCCTGTTGTTCGAAGGGCAAAGCATTCTGGTGCAGGTGATCAAGGACCCGATGGGCAGCAAGGGCGCACGCCTGTCTACGCAGGTGTCGATCGCCGGACGGATGCTGGTCTACCTGCCGCAGGACAAGCACATCGGAATTTCGCAGCGCATCGAGCGAGAGTCCGAACGTGAAGCGCTGCGCGAGAAACTGGGTCGCCTGGTACCCGGCGACGAGGCCGGTGGCTTCATCGTCCGAACCATGGCCGAGAGCGCGAGCGAGGCCGAACTCGCCAAGGACATCGAGTACCTGCGCAAACTCTGGCGTGACATCCTGACGCAATCGACCACCGCCGCTCCCCCTTCTCTGCTCTACCAGGAATTGTCGCTGGCACAGCGGGTACTGCGCGATTTCGTCAACCCCGAGACGGCACGTATCGTCATCGATTCGCGCGAAAACTTCCAGCGGCTCACCAATTTTGCCGCCGAGTACACCCCGACGGTCGCCCCCTTGCTGGAGCACTACGTTGGTGAACGGCCGCTGTTCGACCTGTATGGCGTGGAAGAAGAATTGCAGAAAGCCCTCGCCCGCCGCGTCGATCTGAAATCCGGGGGGTACCTGATCATCGATCAAACCGAGGCCATGACCACCATCGACGTCAATACCGGCGGTTTCGTCGGCGTCCGCAACTTCGACGACACCATTTTCAAGACCAATCTCGAAGCCGCACAGACGATCGCGCGCCAACTGCGCCTGCGCAACCTGGGCGGCATCATCATTATCGACTTCATCGACATGGAGAACGAAGAGCACCGCACGGCGGTCCTCAGCGAGTTCAACAAGGCCCTGGCGCGCGACCATACGCGTCTGACGGTCAATGGCTTCACCGCGCTTGGACTGGTCGAGATGACCCGCAAACGGACGCGCGAGTCGCTCGCGCATGTGTTGTGTGAGGAATGCCCGACCTGTGGCGGGCGTGGCGAGGTCAAGACGGCGCGCACCGTGTGTTACGAAATCCTGCGCGAACTGCTGCGCGAAGCCCGTCAGTTCAACGCGCGCGAATATCGCGTGCTCGGCAACCAGGCGGTGATCGACCGCTTTCTCGACGAAGAGTCGCAGGGTCTGGCCATGCTCTCCGACTTCATCGGCAAACCGATTTCACTTCAGGCGGAGCCCAGCTACTCGCAGGAGCAATACGACATCGTGCTGATGTGAGCTTTTAGTGCGTCCCGCCACGGAGTGCGAACACCACAGCTCGAAGAGAGCGAGCTGATGGCCGAGCCCTTGCCGACGCGTGACAACCGGCCATCGATCCTGTTTTATGAAGCTGCCGAGGGCGGTGCCGGCGTCCTGACCCGCCTCGCGACCGAGTCCAGCGCACTGGCGACCGTGGCTGCCGAGGCGCTGGAAATCATGCACTTCAAGCGCCCAGCCGGAGGACAGTCGTGGGTCAGGGCGGCGCTCGACGACGAGTTGGGCGACGACGGCCAGCCCCTCTGCGAAGCCGGCTGCTACAAATGCCTGCTTTCCTACTACAACCAGCCTGACCACCCGCTCATCGACCGACAGGACAAGGAGGCTGGTGGCCTGGTGCTCGGGATGTTGTGCCGCCTGACGCAGTCTGAAGCCAAGCTCGGCACGCACGGGCGTGCGCCCAAGCAGCACAGCGCCGAGCTGGCGCGCACGGCAGGCAGTTCGCTGGAGCATGCTGGCTGGCTTATGTCGGGCAACATGGCCACCGCCCGACCGTGGGCAGCACACCATCGCCTCGGCGCAGACCTGCGCAGACTTCTTCTACGACGAATACCCGTTGGCGGTCTTCATCGACGGCCCGCACACGTAAGATCGGGATTGACCTTCTGCCGCAACCCCGTCGACAATTGTGGAAATCTTCAACAATTGAGGCTCCCGATGAGTACCGTCAACTTCAGCGTCCCGGAAGAAGTGAAGCGGGTCTTCAACGAGACCTTTCAGGGCCAGAACAAGAGCGCCATCATCGCCGACCTGATGCGGGAAGCCGTCGAGCGGGCACGCAGCCGGCAGCGAAGCGAGGCCGCTGGCCAACGCATTCTGGAGCGCAGAAAGCACGCTCCCGCCGTCACTGACGCGGAATTTCGCGCTGCACGGGAATCCGGCCGGCAATGACATGATTGTCGTCGTCGATGCCAGCGTGGCCATCAAGTGGTTCCTGGCCGGAAAATCCGACGAAGATCATGCAAACCTCACCGAACTGCGCTACCTCCTAGACCCGGCCGAAGTGATGGGCGCCGACTACCCCTCCGAAACTTTCCGCGTGCTCAGTCAGGGAAGGAGAAATCCACGCCTACGGCGAGTACCGCACGCGGCGGCTGGTGCTCGAAGCCTGGGACGAACTCAACATGACAATTCCCATGGAGATGGCGAAATGCTGACCCAGCTGCAGATCAAGAACTTCAAGGCATGGCAGGACACCGGGCCGATTCGCCTGGCGCCGCTGACCGTGATCTTCGGTGCCAACAGCTCCGGCAAGTCCAGCTTAGGTCACCTCTTGATTGCATTGAAACAGACCGTTGCCCTCGCCGACCGCAAGCGCGCCCTGCATCTGGGCGACGAGAATTCGTTGATTGATCTGGGCACTTTCGTTGACTGTCTATATGCCCACGATTTGACGCAATCGCTTGAATTCTCGCTGCGCTGGCGCCTGCCTTCGGTGCTGACCGTGAAGAACGCTTTGGATTCCAAGCAGATTTATCGTGGCGACGAACTCCGGCTTTCAAGCACTCTGCGCGCCGACAAAGCCGAGCAGCCACAGACCGCAGCATTCAAGTACGAATTGTTTGATCGGCAAAACGGGGTTCTCTCCGTCGAGCATGCGCGCGGCACGTCACAGGCGAAGCTCGAATGTTCTCCGCTGAAGCTGGTCCGTGCGGTCGACCGAGGATGGCCGGTCGAGCCGCCGGAAAAGTTCTACCGTTTCTCCGACCGTACCCTGCTGCGCTACCAGAACGCGGACTTTCTGGCCGACTTCGCGCTACAGACCGAGCGTGTGCTGGAACAGTTGTACTTCCTTGGACCGCTCCGTCAGCCGCCGCGCCGCAGCTATCAATGGTCGGGGGACACCCTCCCGGACGTGGGGGCACAGGGTCAATACGCCATTCCCGCGCTGCTGGCTGCAACTGCGCAGGAGCGAAAACTTAATCGTGGGCATAGACAACGTGTCCAACGGTTCGACGAGTTCATCGCGCGCTGGCTGGCCGACCTCGGCGTCATCGACAGCTTCGCCGTTCGACCGGTCGCCAAGGGACGCAAGGAATATGAAGTGCTGGTGAAGACGCATCCGAAGTCGCCCGAGGTCCGGCTGACCGACGTGGGCTTTGGGGTGTCGCAGGTCTTGCCGGCACTGGTGCAGGCTTTTTACGCACCGCCTGGTTCGACGGTGTGGATGGAGCAGCCGGAGATTCACCTGCACCCGATGGCGCAGTCCAACCTGGCAGACGTGTTCGTCAGTGCGGTGAAGTCCTACGAGGACGGCGCGCCGCGCAACATGCAGTTGATCGTCGAAACCCATTCGGAACACTTCCTGACGCGGCTGCAGCGGCGCGTGGCCGAACAGGTGATCGATGCCAGCGACGTGGCGATCTATTTCGTCAATCGCAAGGGAGCGGCGGCAGAAATGGAGGAGTTGCGCCTGAACATGTTCGGCGAGATCGAGAACTGGCCCGAAAACTTCTTCGGCGACGAGATGGGTGACATCGCGGCGCGCACGATGGCGGCAATGCACCGACAGGCCGCCATCGCCGATGGGGAAGGTTCGTGAACGCTGTGGTGATCGACACCAACGTATTGTTGGTAGCCAACGGGAGTCATCAGGACGTGTCTGCAACATGCCGTGCCGAGTGCGTCAGCAAGCTTCTGGCGCGCCAGAAGGCAGGCGTGGTGGTGATCGACGATGGTTTCAGAATCCTGAAGGAGTACCAGCACAAGACGCGTCCGAACCAACCCAAGGGCGTGGGCGACGCATTTCTCAAATGGCTGCTGCAAAACCTCGCCAATGACAAGCGCGTTCATCGCATCGCGATCACCGAGACACAGCCTGATGCATTTGCCGAATTTCCTGATGCCGCGCTGCAGCCGCGTAATCGTTCACTCCCCCTATGCTGCTGCCGGGATGGCTGGGAGCGGAGGGAGCGGCAAGCCCTTGCGCGCGGCGGCGATGACGGTGCCGAGGTAGCGCCAGGAGGAGGCCCCACGACGGCGGCAGGTTTCGATGACGCTGGCCAGGAGCGCGAAGGCGCGAGACCCCGCTTCGGAGCGGGTACCGTGGCTGATGTGGCGCGCAATCACCCAATGACGTAGCGCCTGTTCGGCAGCGTTATTGGAGAGTGGCAGATGGGGCTCGGCGACCGGGCGGAGGATCACTTCCCAGTCGTAGAGGAATTCGCGCACGACGCTGCGCAGCCCCTTGTGGTCATCCATCCGATGCGCCTCGCACAGGTGCCGCAGCCGTTCGATGTCGGCGGCGTAGCGTAACGGCAGCCCTTCCGGCGGCGGATCAATCCGGGCCGCGTAGATGGCGGCCATCAGCGTTTCCATGAGGCCTTCCATCTCTTTGCCGACCCCGGACACCCGTCGGTCGCTCGATTCGGCCAGGCCTCGCAACTTGCGCATCAGATGCGGCCAACAGCGCAGGCGGTTTTTCCAGGCGCGGTAGACCCCGTAGCCATCGCTGATGAGAATGCCGTAGAAGCCGTCTTGCAAGGCATTCTCCAGCATTTCCGCGCTGCGCGGGCCAATGAGGAACAGCACCGTGTGGGTGGTGACCAAAGCCCACAGCCACAGCAGCAGGCCGGATTCCTTCCACGGCGTTTCATCCACATTCAGTGGCGGTGCCTGCACGATGTCGGCCACCAACACGTCCTCCAACGGGAAACTGGCGCGCCCCGCTTCCCGGATCGTCTCGTCGATCACGCCGGTGCTCAGCATCAGGCCGAACCATTCCATCAGCCCCTCGCGAATACGCCCCCGCGACAGCCGCATACGCAGCCCGAGGAAAACGAGGAGTCCGGCCAACTGGGGACCCACCAGACGCCACTCGCCCAGTTCGACCTTCTCCCACTGGCCGTCCGGCGGCGCCCGCCAAGGTTGCGCACGGCTGACATGGCCGCAGGAGCAGACGACTTCCAGCAGAAGGTGACGCGTCACACTGAACAGCAGCCCGATCGTGCCGTCGACCTGCGGCGCAATGTCAATTTCGTCCCAGCCCGTGTAAGCCTCTGACTTGGCATCCGCCGCCAGCGCTAACGCACACGCCGCACAGTTCTCCGGTCGGTGCTCGCAAGTGGCGGTGACCGTCAGTTTCTGGGTGCGGCCAAAGCCCTGGCTGCCAAGCTGCTTGCCTGCCTTCTTCTTTGCCGTCTTCGGCGCTGAGGGGGACTTCACTTCCGATTTGGCCGTCTCTTCCGTTACCTCCCCGCTTTCCCTCTCCCCTTCATCCGCCTCTGATGTGTCGCTCTCGCTTGGCGAATCCCGGCTCACCTCCGCGTCGCTGGCTCTCTCCCAAGGGGCTTGGCTGGTGCGCGGGCGCGAACTGTTGTCCGGGTTTTGGTTCAGCCGATCATGTCACTCTTTGACGTCGTCCAGCAGACGCTTCGACACCTCCAGCAATCGCTCCGCCGGTAGCTTCTTCAGCCACTCGTCGTTCATTTGCAGAAGGTCGTGCTTGCGCAGGTGCATCGCGTCGTGTCGTCGTTAAGTTCCGCGCATTATGACATACAACTTCACGCTGTCGCGCAAATTGTTGAGGGGGTGTGAACAGTTACGCAGCCGCAGTTCGACGCGCCTGATCGCAAGTTCGCCGCCGTTGCCCATGCGCACCCGGACAAACCGCCGGTCTGGCAGGCCGCCGACTGCAAGTGGCTGGCTTGGTGGCCGCAACTCGCGGCACATGGCGTCAAGGTGGAGTTCCTTTGCCGCGCGGACGTGCTGCGGTTTTATGCGTCCAAGTTCCCGAAGCAACCGGTCCCCGAGCTGCCGGATCGCCCATGACCGACTTCTTCCGTTTTCCCCACACTCCGCATCTCGCCTGGCTCGGCACGGGTGAACCGCGCGATGACAAGGTGTTGTCAGCGGCCGAGGCGAGGGCGCTGCTCAGCACCGACGTCGTGGTGGAGGAAAAGCTCGATGGTGCCAACCTGGGGCTGTCGGTCGGCGGCGACGGCCACGTGCGGGCGCAGAACCGGGGGCAGTTCCTGCGTCCACCCTTCGGCGGCCAGTTCGCCCGCCTGGGGCCGTGGCTGACCGCCCATGAGGATGCCCTGTTCGACGCCCTGGATACGCATCTGATCGCGTTTGGCGAGTGGTGCGCAGCACGGCATTCGCTGGACTATACGGCGCTACCCGACTGGTGGCTGGTGTTCGATGTTTATGACCGGCGCGAGGGCCGCTTCTGGTGCACCCGCCGCCGCGACGACTGGGCGCACTGCCTGGGCCTGCCAGCGATACCCGCGCTAATGGATGGTTCGGCCGATCTGCCGGGATTGAAGAGCCTGCTGAGCAAGCATCGCAGCCGATACCGCGACGGACCCATGGAGGGTGTGGTGATCCGGGTGGAGGACGAGCTTTGGCTGCACCAGCGTGCCAAGCTGGTCCGGGCTGAGTTCACGCAGCAGATCGAGAGCCACTGGCGGGGCCGCACAATGGCCTGGAATCAACTCGAAGGCATGCCCCCTAATGATCTTTGGACCGAATCATGAAAAACACCGTTTTCATCTGCCGCGTTCGGGCGAAGAATTACAGGAGCATCGCAGCGTGCGATGTGGAACTCGGGTCTGTTTCGTATCTGGTGGGTGCCAACGGCTCGAGCAAGGGCAACTTTTTGGATGTTCTGCACTTCGTCAAAGACGCTTTGCAGGGCTCCCTGGAAAACGCACTGCAGGTGCGCGGTGGCTTGTCCGAGGTGAGGCGTCGTTCCGGCGGCCACCCGACACATTTTGGAATCCGACTGGATTTCCGGCTGCCGGATGGCCGCGACGGCTACTACGCCTTCAATGTCGGCGCCCGCCCGGCGAGTGGTTTCGAGGTCCAGCGAGAAGAGTGTGCGATCGGCGCGCCGGATGTCGGCCCCAGCTTTCTGATGTCCGGGGGGGGTTCCGGAAAAGACCAGCGAAGAGGTGTTTCCGGTCAGCACCCCGGATCGCCTGGCGCTGGTCAACGCCGCCGGATTGCCCACCTTCCGACCCGCCTTCGACGCGCTGGTGAGCATGGGTTTCTACAACCAACCCTTTGCGGGTGTTTTTCTCAGCCTGCGGGCCGCCTGACGAGTAGAAGGCGAGAGGTGGCTACATGCTTGATCTTGCCGCACCTTTCGCGGGGTGGGTGGGGCTTCCTGGGGCCACGGGGGGGCTTCTTGTAGGCCGCCAGTCGGGCGTAGCCCGCCCACTCTTTCAAGAGGGCAGCGAATTCGACGACAGTCAGTTCGGCCACGACGCCCCACGTCTCGTCCGGAATGGCCAT